>JACRKW010000036.1 GCA_016215215.1 Acidobacteriota bacterium | reverse complement strand
GCTGCTGGGCCCACTCACCGTGCGCCCCTACCGCTGCCAGAGCTGCAACCGTCGTTTTCGCTCGACTCCTTTGCTGCGCACTGCCGCGCCCGCACGCCGCGATAGCGTGCCGCGCGCGAGCAACTCCCGCCCGTCTCGGCGGAAAAGGCCACACTGGCCTCGACCTACGAGCAACACTCTCCGCCATGCTGTTCTCGCCCTGGGAACCTTGCTGGGAGCATTGGCATTCCTTCTGTTTGTCTCCAGGTTGTCCTCCTGACTTCCGTCCGGCCGCTCCCTGAGCAGGCGCCTTCGCCGGTCAGAACCACCCTGACCGTCTTACCGAGGATGACCAGGTCCAGCCAGAACGACCAGTTACGCACATAGTGCTCGACGCACTCCAGCCGCCGCGGGTAGCTGGTATTGTTTCTGCCCGACACCTGCCACAGACCGGTGATGCCAGGCCTTGCGCGCTTGTATAGCCCGAATAGAGGGCCATAGCGCTCCACTTCTTCCTCCAGGATCGGCCTCGGGCCCACCAGACTCATCTCGCCGCGAATCACGTTCCACAGCTGCGGCAGTTCATCGAGGCTGCTGCGCCGAAGCCACCGGCCCAGTGGTGTCACGCGCGGATCCCGCCTCAGTTTGTGCAAATGCGCCAATTCGGCGGCAAGTGCGGGATTCGACGGGATCATCCGCCGGAGAATCTCGCCGCCGTCCTGGTACATCGTCCTGAACTTCCAGGCGAGAAAACGCCTGCCTCCCTGCCCGATCCGCGGGCTGGCAAATAGCGCAGGTCCAGGCGAGGTGAGACGGACGCACGCCCAGATCAGCGCCAGCAGGGGCAGCGCCATCACTCCCGCCACGGCCGCCACCAGAAGGTCGAACACTCGCTTGAGGCGCTCCGGCGCGCCGCTCAATGGCGACTGATCGACACTGAGTGCGACTCGTCCGCCCACCTCGCACGCTGTCGCAGAATGGCTCGGCAGGCCGGACCAGTCCGGCATCACCAGCACGTGCCTGTATGGGTAAAGGTGGCGCTCAAGCAGCTCGTTGAGCCTTGCGCCGGGCTCGACCGGCATCGCCAGGATGGCGTACCGGGCTCCGGTCTCGGCGGCGGCGACGGCCGCCAGTTCCGGCCCGGACCCAAGTTGAGCCACGAGGTGCAATCCCAGGCCGGGCCTGCGGCGCAACTCCTCGGCCACGCGCATGGCTGCTTCTCCGGAGCCGATGAGGACCGCGGGTACGCCCCACCAACGGGTCGGTCCGAGAAGAGTGCGCGCCCCTGCCCGCAACGGCGGCGCAGTCAATAGAGTAATCGCCCAGGTGAGCAGAAGCGCGGCGCGGGAATACTGGCCCGCGTCCCGTTGGAAGAACGTCACCGCCGCCAGGAACAGGCAAGTCAAGGTGGCGCCCCGAAACACGCCGCGGAGTTCTGCGGCGGGGCTCAACCCGATGGCCGGGTACAGTCCAGCCATGGACAGGGCCGCCGGGTACAACAACGCCAATGGAGCGGTGGCAAGGTAGGAGGAGGTATCGAAGGGCGCACCGATTGACTGCCGCGCCAACAAGGCGAGGGCCCCGGAGCAGAGGAAGCCCAGTGTGTCGATGAGAATCAGCGAGACGTCCGCCACCCACTGCGCGCGATGCGCGCGCACGGTCCAACCTGTGCGGACGGCCAGGAGCGTTGTGCTCATTTCCCCGCCACCTCACGCGGCCGGAGCTGTTCGGGGTCCGGAATGCCGGGGTCCACCAGGCTGCTGAATTCGTCCATGAACTTCTGGCGGAACACCCGCGTGTCGAAGCGCTGCGCCCGGCGGCGGATCCTGGCCGGGTCCCAGCACTTCCCCATCCTCTGAAAGCGCCATACGGCGTCGCCTGCCGCCTCCGCCGTTTGCGCGTTGAACATCAGCCCGGTTTCGCCCTCCTCGACAATGTCGACGGCGCCTCCGCGGCCATAGCAGATCACCGGAGTACCACAGGCCTGCGTCTCGGCCAGAACAATCCCAAAATCCTCCTCAGCGGCGTAAAGGAACGCTCTGGCTCCCTGCATCAGGCTCCTGAGCCGGCTGCGGCCGACGCTGCCCAACAGCTCGACGTTCGAAGGCGCAATCCTGCGGCAGCGCGCCAGCCCCGGCCCGTCGCCGGCCACCACCAACCTCCGTCCGGGCAGTGATCGAAACGCCTCCAGCAGGAGCTCAACACGTTTATAGGGCACGATTCGCGACGCCGTGAAGTAGTACTCTTCCCTACGCCCGCCGGGAGCGAAGTATTCGGTATCAACAGGCGGGTACACGACGGTGGCCGTGCGCCTATAAGTCCGCCGGATGCGAGCGGCCACGTGGCTGGAATTCGCCAGAAACTGATCTACTCCGTGGGCCGTCCGCAGGTCCCACATGCGCATATAGTGCAGCAACGCCAGCGCCGCGGCGCCGCGCCAACCGGAGGTCAGGCCCGCATCCCGTAAATACTGGTGCTGCAGATCCCAGGCGTAGCGAAGCGGCGTGTGGCAATAGCAGAGGTGGAGCTGGCCGGCGCCGGTGAGCACCCCTTTGGCCACCGCATGCGAGCTGGAGATCACTACGTCGTAGCCCGACAGGTCCAGGCTTTCCACGGCCAGCGGCATCAGCGGCAGGTAGTTTCTCACCCAGCGGCTGGCCAGCGGCAGGCGTTGGATGAAGGTGGTTTGCGGCCGTCGCCCGCCAAGGAACGTGCGCTCGGCCGGCGGAATGAAATCGGCCACCATGTAGAGGTTTGCTGAAGGGAAGAGCAGCAGCAGTTGCTCCAGTACGCGCTCCGAGCCCGCGTAGCTGGAGCTCCAATCGTGGACTAAGGCGACCTTCATGCGCAGGCCTCCAGGTACAGCGCCTGGTAGCTCCGGACGGTGTCGGCCACGGCGAATCGCCGGCGGACGCTGCGGCGCGCGGCATCGCCCACGCGCTGCCGCACATCCGGCGAGTTGGCCATCATCCGCAGCAGCGCCGCGGCACGATCGTGGTCGCCTGGCTCGAAGAGGAAGCCGGTGACCCCCTCTTCCACAACGTCGAGGTTTCCCGCGACGCGCGTCACCACCGGCGCCAGTCCCGCCGACATCGCCTCCAGCAGAGCCAGCGACAGTCCTTCCCAAAGCGAGGTAGAAAGAAACACATCCGCGTTTCGATATTCGTCTTGACAGCTGCCGAGCGTCCCGAGAAGCTCCACCCGGCCCAGCTTGAGCCCGTTCACGCTCCGCCGCATGGCTTGCGCGAGGGGCCCTCCCCCCACCACCCTGAAGCGGCAGATGCGATCATCGCGCACCTTTACGGCTATGTCGAGAAGCGCCAGCGGGTCCTTCTGACGTTCCAGCCTTCCCACGGAGAGCACGCGCAGCCAGGCGGACGATTCCTCCCGCTCGGCTGGGAACTCAACGCCGTTTGGGATAACCCTCAATCTGCGCGAGAGCGGTCCCAGCCGCCGCGCCAGCACCGCTTCGGACTCCGACACCGCCACCGCAGCGGCTGTCCACGGCGCCAGGGCGGCCTCGCAAAGTTGCCTGACCAATCCGGCCGCTCCGCCGGGCATCATGCCGTGGAAGGTGTGCACGCACGGCCGGCCGGTCCGCGCCGACGCCAGCCTGCCATAGAGCCCGGCGCCGAACCCGTGCGAGTGAATCACCGTCACGCCGGCCGATCGAATCAGGTCTTCAATCGCCAACTGGGATTGCCATCGAAAGCGCCGGCTCGGGATCGACACCATGCTGGGTTCCCCCACAAGATTCCGGAACCTGTCGTGGTAGGGCTTTTCGCGTGGACAGGCGACCAGATGGCTCATCGCCGGGTGGGCAGTCGAAACGATCTGCCTAATCACCTCCGGCCCTCCGCCCGAATCCGCGCGAGCGGAGATATGCAACACGCGTACCCGCTCAATGGACCGATCCATAGACATCCTCGAGCCGCCTCACATTCTGGTCGATCGCCAGCGAGGTTCGCTTCAGGGCCGGCAGTCGCGCCGAGGCCGGCATGGGATGTGCTGCCCGTCGCAGTTCGAGCAGCGACCACACCCATTGCGCTGCCGGGCGCTCCAAGTCCATGACCCGATTGTCGCCGGGGAAGACGTTCGCCTCCGCGGTGATCGAACTGGAGAAGAGGCACGGCAGACCGGCTGCCTGCGCTTCAACTAGGGCCAGCGGCAACCCCTCATGCAAGGACGGAAAGAGAAAGCAGTCCATGGCTCCGCGGAGAATCTCCGGAATGTCGTTTCGGGCGTGGAGCAATGTGACCATGTGCTCCAGTTGGAGGTCTCGCATCTCCGCCTCCAGTGCCGCCCTCAGGGAACCGTCGCCCACGAAGAGAAAGTGGCAGTTGGACGCTCGCGCTCTCAGCGCAGCGGCGATCTCCAGCATGAATCTGTGGTTTTTTTGAGGCTCAAGCCTGCCCACATGGCCTATCACCCATCGGTCGAGAGGAATACCGAGCCGGGAGCGGATCTCTTGCCTGTCGACACTTACCTCAAAGCGATCGAAATCCAGACCGCAATGCAGCACGCCGATGCGCTGATCCCGCCGCCACTCAGCGCCGAACATCGAGGGCGCCGCCTTCTCACTGCACGCCAGACCCAGGGTGAAGTTACGCCGGATCGCCTGCCGCATCAGTGAGGCATAGGCCGCACGAGGGAGATTCGGCAAGCGATCGGTCATCGAGGTGTCGTTGTGGCAATGCGCAATGCGCACGGGTACGCCAAGGCGCCGTGCCACCCAGAGGATCACCCCGCTGAACTGATGTTCGTGGCTGTGGATGATGTCCACGGGACCGGCCGCCTGGATGGCGCGGGCCAGAGCTTCGGGGTAGTGGACAGAGCGCTTCGGAGCGCCAGCGCGAAACAGACGGCAGCCGAGCGACTCCAATTCGTCGTCGTAGTCCTGCCGCTGGTTGGTGTGAACCAGGATGGAGTTGCGGTATCGCTCGCGATCCATGCGGCGGATCAGATCCATCAGCCAGGTTTCAATACCGCCGCGGTGCATGCGGCCCACTACATGTAGAATGTGACGCTTCTTCATGGTGTTGCCCTCAATGAGTCCAATGTGTTGCGAAACAACCGCTTGAAGCAGTTCTCCGTCCACCAGAGCTTCAAACCGGCGCGCCCGGCCGGCCGGGGCAGCGCCATCAACAGGCGCCACACCAGTTTGAGAAGAGGAGACGGCAATCCCCTCAAGTACCTGTCCGGATCTCCGGCCCGTCCGTGAAGCATCGAGGCGAGGTGGAAGTGAGCGGACTCGATGTCGCTCCACGGCACCGGATCCGGCGCAAAGCCGTGCCAGGTTTCGATAAACGTCCGCCGGTCTTCCCAGAGCAGGCGGAGGAACTCGAAGTTGCGATCCAGTTCGTCCGGAGTGCAAGGTCCGCTCAATCCGGTCAGGTTGCCTCCATGGATGCGGTACAGGCCGAGCGGTTGGCGGATAGGCGTTACCGGCGCCAGCAGCGCCGCGCGGTCTTGCGCCACCTTGTCGGCGCACCTGCGGAAGTGAACAGGTAGCGGGAAGACGCGCTCGGCGACCTCGCGCCGGAAGGTTAGACCGCTCGAGGGAGGCAGTCCGGGCTCACGCCCCAACAACATGGAGGGAGCGAGCCAGCCTTCGTCCAGCCGCCGCGGATGAATGGGCTTCAGCACTCCGCCACCGGCGAGCACGGCACGCACGGGATGGGTCACCATGCCTGTCTTCGGAGCGCTGAAGAAGCGCGCGACGACGCGTTCCAGCCGGCCGGGCGCCCATTCGTCGTCGGAATCCAGCAGCGCCACCAGGCTGCCCTGCGCGTTTCGATACGCCGTGTTCAACGCCGCGGCCATCCCGGCGTTGGACTGTCGCAGGAGCTTGATCCGGACATCCAGGCGGGCGAAATCCTCCACCACGACCGCCGATTCATCGGTTGAGCCGTCGTCGCAGACGAGTGCCTCGAATCGGGGGTAGGTTTGTGCTCGCAGGCTATCCAGAGCACGTCCGACCCAGCCGGCGTAATTGTAGTTGGCCACCAGCACCGATACCAGCGGACGCGGCCGCAACGGCGGGAACGCCATGGGAATGACGCGTGTCACGGGCATAGTCCCTCGTAGACTTGCAGCGCGCGCGCGACCGCCTGGTCCATGTTGTAGTAGCGGTAGTC
>JACRKW010000035.1 GCA_016215215.1 Acidobacteriota bacterium | reverse complement strand
GCACGCAACACCGTGTTGCGGTAGACCATGCCCAGGTCGCCGGCAGTGAAAAACGCCCAGCTCCGCGCCGCCAGGATCAACAGGCAAGCCACGGCACAGCCGCGCAGGAGCATTCGGGGCGGGACAAGCCAGACCACGACCGGCCACACCAGGTAAAACTGTTCCTCGACGGCGAGGGACCAGAAGTGGCCCAGAACATGGACCAGTCTGCCCTCCTCGCCCATGGGGATCCAGTTGTTCAGGTAGGTCCAGTAGTACACCTGGTCCGCCGCCGGGGGCAACGCCTCCTTCGGCACCGGCAAAACGGCCGGCGCCGCCACGAGGAAGACGCTCAGCGCCAGGAAGTAAAGCGGAAAGATGCGCAACGTGCGGCGCATCCAGAACGACGAGAAGTAGTTCGAGCAGCTACGCGTGTCCAAGAGGATTCCTGTGATCAGAAAGCCGGAAAGGACAAAGAAAAGCTGGACGCCCGTCCAGCCCAGCCCCAGAATGCCCTTCAGCGGATGGGTCAGGTCGGGCGCACGGAAGTGGAGCAGCAGCACCAGGAGGATGGCGAGGCCGCGGATTCCGTCGAGCGGTGGCATCTGGCCGCGGAGACGAACGTCCAGAGGAGCGATCACACACCACTAGTGCCGGGAGCGGAACGGAATTCTCATCTGTCCGGGCGGATCGGAGGGTCCGCCCGGCAGGAAGGAATGAAGCTAGAAGCTGAACTTCGCTCCAAGCTGGATCTTGCGCGAGCCGCTGATGACCGAGTTGCGGATGCGGCCGAAGATGGTGGAACTCACCGTGGCGGTGGGCGGGCCGAAGATCGGGTGGTTGAAGGCGTTGGTCATGTCGGCGCGCAGTTCCAGGTGATACCGCTCGGTGAGGGCCGTTCGCTTCAGGAACGAAGCGTCAATACCCCAGCCGCCGGGCGAGACGAAGAAGTTGCGGCCGGTGTTGCCGAGTTCGCCCATCGTCGGGTTGGAGAACTTGGCCACCTGCTCCGGCGTGAAGAACCACTTCATGCCGTCGGGACGGTCGTAGGCGCTGGCCATGTTCGGGGTGCAGCCGGAGCAGTTGGGGAAAGCCTGCACGACGTTGTTGAACTGGTAATAACCTGAATAGGTGGTGAAGGGACGGCCGCTCTGGAAAGTGCCGGTGCCCGCGACTTGCCAGCCTCCCACCAGCCGTTGCGTGACGCCTTCGGAGTTCCCCAGGAGCCGTTTGCCCCGGCCGAACGGCAATTCGTACACCCAGTAGGTCTGCACGACGTGGCGGCGGTCAAAGTCGCTCCGTCCGTAGTTGAGCCTGCGGTTGTTGATGTCGTAAGGCGTGCTGCTGGCCGACTGGTTGTTGGCGCCCGATACGACTGTGAAAGCCGGGTCGAACGAGCGCGTGTCCAGCGACTTGGACCAGGTGTAGCTGAACTGGTACTCCAGGCCGTTCGACATGCGCTTCTGGAACTGCGTCTGCATGGCGTGGTACGTGGACCAGTCGTTGGAGTCCACCACGTTCATGCCGCCGGCGAATTGCGGGAAGGGGAGGAAGAAGTAGGGCGAGAGCCCGGCCGCCTCCACCTGGCCCTTGCCGGACACCGTGCGGCGGGAGAGGTCCTGTGCGATGAAGGCCACGCTGTTGTTGCGCAGCTCGGTGGAGTAGATGCGTCGCATCGCGGCAGAGCCGGTCTCCGACGCTGACTTGCGGGAGTCGGCCGACATGATCTGGTTGATCAGCGCGTTCTCGCCGCCGGCGTTGACGTTCCTCACCGCGTCCAGGAAACCGTTCTTGCGGATCTCTGCCTGGTTGGAGTTGTACGCTCCGAACAGGTTGTACGCGCGGCGGCCGATGTAGTTCACCTCCAGGATGGAGTTCTTCATCACCTCGCGCTGCAGGCTGAAACTCCATTGCTGGGTGGTGGGGGCGGAGAAGTTGCCGTCCGCGACGGTGATGTTACGGGTGGAGAACGCCGCCGGTTGGGCTGCCGACTCAGGGCTGCCGGTTGGCGGTTTCAGCTCCGGGAGTGACGCGAGACGGCCGCCGTTCTGGCCGAACGTGGAGTCATTTGTTCCCACCACGATGCCGGGCAGGTTCTGGAACACCGTCGAGCTGAAGACAAACGTATTGATGCGGTCGTAGGCGATGCGATAGTTGCCGCGCACCGACGTCTTGCCCGTGCTGAAGGGATCCCACGCGAAGCCCAGCGACGGCCCCCAGTTGTTGACCGAGTTGCGGTACAGGTCTCCGGGTACCCACTTCAAAGCAGTGGAGGGCGCCGCCCCGACCGCAGTGGACTGATTTGGCAGGCGCACGCGGCCGTCGGGGTTGGTGGGGTGCATCTTCATTTCAAGCCGCAGGCCGAGATCGATAGTGAGGTTCTTGCGCAGCTTCCAGGTGTCCTGCACGAAGAAGTCGTACTCGTTGAAGCGCGTCTCGAAGTTGTATACATCGACGACGTAACTGCTAGTGGTGGAGGGGAATCCGCGGTTGGTGTTGCCGACGCGGCCCAGCATGAAGTTGATGTTGGATTCCAGCGTGACGCGGTCGTTGCTCTGGTTGATGTCGGCGGGCAGACCGAAGCGCGCTGCGTCCACCGTGTTCACCGTGCGCGAAAAATCCACTGCCTGAGTGACGTTGTAACCGCCGATGGATCCGCGCGTGTCGGTGTGGCTGCCAAAGCGCATGTTGGTGCCGAACTTGATGCTATGGGAGCCCTTGAACCAGGCGAAGTTATCGACAAACTGCCAGGTTTGCAGCGCGCGCTGGTTTCCAACGGCGTAGGCATCGGGATTGGCCACCGGGCCGGAGAGGTCCACCTTGGTCATATCCGCGTTGGGGTTAGCGAAGTTGAACGCGAACTTGTTCACGCCCACGACCAATTCGTTGGTCGTCGAAGTGGTCGGCGTGGATCGCCAGTTGAACGCGTAGTTCTTCGGGTTGCGCATGGTGTTGACCGTGCAGGGGGTGCCTGGGAAGACCGGTTGTCCGCCGTTGCCGCGGTCGCAGTTGGTGTTCTGCTCGCCCAGGCTGATGCGCGCAAACAGTGTGTTGCGGCTGTTGATGATGTAGTCGAACTTTGTCGTGATGTCGTACTGCTTCTCAAACTGTAGCGCCGTGAACGTATAGGCGGCCGTGTTCAGGCCGTCTCCCAGAGTGAAGTTGTTGGGCAGCGGCGCGCTCTGAGCAATCCCCTTGGTGCGAGAGTTCCAGCCCAGCCTCTCCGGGTCGCTCGTGATCACGTTGTAGGTGCCCAGGTTGATGCCGGCCACGACATTTCCTGATGCGTCCACCGAAGCGCCGGGAGCGCCGGCAGGCGTGTTCCGGCCTCCCTTCACGTAGCGCCAGATTCCTTCCCGGGCATCTTTGGTGTAGACGGTGGGGCTGAATACCGCCGACTCGCGTGTGCGGAGCAGTTGCAGGTTGCCGTAGTAGAAAACCTTGTTCTTCACCAGCGCGCCGCCGATAGAGCCGCCCGGCATGTTCTGCTGATATTGGCGCTTTCCCACGTTGTCGACGTTATTTTCCCACTCGTTGGCGCTCAGGCGCGGCGTGCGATAGAACCAAAACGCCGAGCCGTGCAACTCGTTGGTGCCGCTCTTGGTCACCATCGCCACTTGGCCGCCGGAGTTGCGGCCGTACTCTGCCGTGGTGTTGCCGGTCAGGACGCGGAACTCCTGGAGCGAGTCCGGATTCATGCGGATCGGCGCAAAGTTGGAGCCGCCGGCGCTGGTTTCATTCGCGTCAATGCCGTCGATGGTGTAGTTCCAGGCGCGGTCCCTTGCTCCGTTGACGTGGACGCCGCCGCCCGTGTTGGCGCCGCTGACGACGCCGGGTTGCCGCACCACCAGATCCAGCGGGTTCCGGCCGCGCGCGCCGACAATCGGCAAGTCGCGGATGACAGCCTCGCTGAACAAGTTACCGAAATTGCCGGACGTGGAGGTCTGTACCACTTCAGCGGTGTCCTTCACCTCGACGGTTTCGGTCACCGAGCCGATCTCCATCGTTGCGTTGATGGTGGCCGGCTGGCCGATGGAGACCCGATTATTGCGAGAAGTGTATTTTCGGAAGCCCTTGGCCTCCACCGCGAGCGTGTAGAGGCCGGATTGGACGGCCTCGAAGAAATATGCGCCATTGGCGGCCGTAGCGGTTGAAAACGATACGTTGGTGCCTTCATTGGTCAGCTTGACCGAGGCGTTGACAAGAGCTGCGCCGCTGGGATCCACCACCGTGCCGATCACGCGTGAAGTGGTGCCTTGGCCGAAGACCAGGGAAGCAGAAACTGCGACGAGACAAAGGAGGAGAGAGACCCGCGTTTTCATAGAGCTAACTTAGCAGATTGAGTGAACGAGGTGAAGGATCGAATCACTCCCGGGTATCGCTCAGGAACCGGTGAAACCGGCTGAGGATGTCGCGCTCCAAGCCGTCGAACCGTCGTCGAAAGGCGGGCGATGCGAGCACTTCCGCCCGGCCGGCGGCGTCCGTTCGCCGGAAGGCATCCATCTCCTCCTGAACCGCGGTCCGGCGGGCCTCCGGCAGGCCGTTCAGGTCCCGGAACATGTTGCGGGCGCTCTCCTGTTTTTCAGCTGGTAATTGCTGGAACGCCTCGTACCGCTTTTCCAGAGCCGCGCGCTCCGCTGCCGGCATGGCGTCCAGCTTCTGCAGGCGCTGCTCCACCTGAGCGCGGCGTTCGGGAGGCAGGTCGGCCAGGGCTTTCTTGCGCTGTGCCGGAGGCATCCTACGGAACCGCTCCAGCTGGCGTGCCGGAGGTCGAAGTCCCGGTTTGGGGCCCGGCGCGGCTCTCTGGGCTAAGACCGGTGCCGCATGTAGGATGGCCAGAAACGCGACAGCCAGTATGACTCTCATTGCAGGTTGAGCTTCAGTTGCTGGAGCATGTCCAGGTCTTCCAGCGCGCCTTCCACCTGCTCGGCCGCCACGCGTTCGAAGCCCTCCGCCTCCTCGGTCGGGCGCACCGGGAAAAACGTTACCCACAAAGCCAGCGCGGCGGCGGCCGGAAGCGCGGGCTTCCACGAAATCTCAGCCGTCCACGCGGTGAGCCTATCCGCCCAGGGCGGCTTGCGTTCCTCCGAGATCCGCTGGTACAGCCGCCGGTCGAAGTCCGCGGCGCCGCCGGAGGAGTCCCAAGCGTCCAGCGCCTCCCACACGAGCCGCTGCGCTTGGCTGAACTCCCGGCACGACGGGCACAGCCCGATGTGGGCTTCCAGCGCCGCGCGGCGCGACGGGTCCAGCCTCCGGGCGCAGTAATCCAGCAGAAGTTGCGCGTTTTCTTCGGATTGTAGCGGGCAGCGGAATCGCTGTTCGGTCATCCAATCATCAGGCGTACTGCGCCAGCCTCGCGCGGAGGCTCTCGTAAGCCCGGAACAGCAGAGATTTCACGGCCGATTCCGAGCACCCGAGCACTCTCGCGATATGAGAATACTCCATCTCTTCGTACTTGTGCATCAGGACTGCGGCGCGTTGCTTATCCGGGAGTCGCGAAATCGCCTCCCGGACCTCGTTCAGCTTCACCTCGTGCACCAGTACGCTCTCCACACTGGGCTGCCCGTCACAAAGGTGATGGGTGTCGCCGGAGGCCGATAGGTCTTGCAGGCTCTCCTGCGACTTCCGGCTTCTCTGGTCCCTGATCCAATTGAAGGCCAGGTTGGTGGCGATGCGGAACAGCCAGGTGGTGAACTTTGCGGAGGGCTCGTAGCTCGCGCGGGAGCGGTAGACCCGGAGGAACGCCTCCTGGGCCAACTCCTCGGCGATGGCCTGGTTTTGGACCATACGGAACAAAAAGTGAATCACAGGCGTCCGGTGCCGCTCCAGCAACAGGTTGAAGCTGGACGAGTCGCCGTCCCGTACCCTCAGCATCAGCGCGGCGTCGGCGTCCAGAACAGCTTTCAGTACCGCCGCCACCGCCATAGTTGATCTAACCCGCCCGCCTGCCGAAGGTTGCAGGGAGATTCCGCCTGTCATGCCCCTCTTGACGCGCGCCGGGCCGGTGGGGATTACACGATTCTGCGGAGTTTCTGCTCCGTCCCTCTCGCGCCTGGGCGGGGGAGCCAATGCCCGCATCCTCCACGAAGATCAGGTGAAGACACCCCATGTGCGCTGGCCAAGACTGAGAACGGGAGTGTAGGATGAGGGGGATGACGCACGACCTCGACGAGGCGCGACGCATTGTCCTGGAGGGCCTGGCCGGCCGGGAAGCCAAAGTGTATCTTTTCGGATCGTGGGCGAAAGGCACTGCGACACGGGCGTCCGACATCGACATCGCCGTCCTAGGGCCAGCGCCGCTGCCCGGCTGGCTGATGAGCGAGATCGCCGAGCGGCTCGAAGACAGCTCAATCCTCTATCGAGTGGATCTCGTCGACCTGGCGAAGGCTCCCGTGGCATTTCGGACCAAGGTGCAATCGGAGGGGGTGGCATGGAACGCGTGAAAGAGCGGCTGACCACAGCCAGACGGGCTTTGGGTTCGTTGAAGGCGGCGCTTCAAGAACCGAAGAACGAACTGACCCGGGGACGCCTCGATCCAGAGGTTTGAGTACACGTTTGAGGCAGCTTGGAAGGCAGCTCAGGTCTATCTGAGGCGAATCGAAGGGCAAGAAAGCGCATCTCCGAAGGGCACGATTCGCTTGAGCTTCCAATCTGGGCTCCTGGCAGAAGACGACGCCAAGAAGGCGATGCAGATGGCGGAAGACCGCAACCTGACCGTGCATACGTATAGGGAGGATCTGGCCGAGGAGATCTACGGCCGTCTGGCAGGGTACGTGGAGTTGATGGGTGCATGGCTGGCGAACATGGAGCGCAGCATGAGGGAGTAAGGGCGCCGGGATTCACCGACGGCTTGCCGTGGTAAAGGGCTGAGTGGAGAGTTGCGAGTCTGCGCTGATGGGCTGGATACCGCAGTTCAGAAGAGCGGGAGCATGAGAACGCAATGACACCTCGGCCTCGCGATCGAGAGCTGGCCAGCGTTTTTCCGGGCGGCCGGTGTCCTCTGCGGCGGTGGATGCGGACATGACCGGGAGTTCGCGAGGGGTGCTGTCGCCTGTCTCTCGCCTGCCAGAAAGCTAAGTCACTTTGCGCGCAGCGTAGCTCACTCCTGCTTCAGCGACCGCTCCATCAGGTCCCGCAACGCCTCCCGCGGCGCTTTGCCTTCCTTCAGCACCGCGTACATCTGCCGCGTAATCGGCAGTTCCACCCCAAGCCGGGCGGACAGGTCCATGGCTGCATATGTCGTCTGAACGCCCTCGGCCACCATCCTCATGCCGCCCAGAATCTCGTCCAGCGTCCGCCCCTGCCCGAGTTGGAAGCCCACCGTGCGGTTCCGGCTCAGGTCGCCGTTACAGGTCAGTACCAGATCCCCCAGCCCTGCCAGCCCGGCCAGCGTCCGGCTCTGGGTGCGGTTCCGGCTCAGGTCGCCGTTACAGGTCAGTACCAGATCCCCCAGCCCTGCCAGCCCGGCCAGCGTCCGGCTCTGGCCCCCGGCGGCGACGGCGAGCCGCGTGATCTCGGCCAGGCCTCGGGTGATCAAGGCGGCCATCGTGTTGGCCCCCAGACCAAGCCCGGCGCAGACGCCGGCAGCGATGGCGATCACGTTCTTGAGCGACGCGCCGATTTCGACTCCCGCCGGGTCTGCGTTGGTATAGAGCCTCAGGGTGGGCCCGGAAAACGCCTGCTGCACCGCGCGCGCCAACTCCGCGTCCTCCGAGGCGATCACAATCGCCGCGGGCTCCCCGCGCGCCACCTCCTTTGCGAAAGTGGGGCCGCTCAGCACGCCGACGCGCGGGGCAAAGCGCGCGCCGATCACCTCCCCCATCACCTGGGACATCCGCATCAGCGAGCCGTTTTCCAGCCCCTTGGTCGCACTAACAAAGAGAATCTCCGGCCGCAGCGCGGGCAGCAGTGATGTGTACACTCGGCGCGCGTGGTGCGACGGCATCACACCCAGCACCACGGCGGCCCCGGCGGCACATTCGCACAGGTCCGTCACGGCTTCGACGTTGGCGGGTACTGCGGCGCCCGGCAGGTAGAGGTCATTGAACCTGGTCTGGTTGATTCGCGCGGCCAGTTCCGGCTCGTAGACCCACAGGCGCAGGCTCTCAAAACGGGGCGCAAGCGCCACAGCCAGGGCCGTGCCCCAGCTTCCCCCGCCGATGACAGCCAGGCGGTTCACTTCTTTCCTCCGAAGCTGAAGACGTTCTCTGTGCCGGCGCGAAGCCGATCGATATTGGCGCGGTGCCGCCAAACGATGAACGCGCCGCAGAACGCGCAGGCCGCGGTCACCTGCCACGCCGGATGGTAGATCAGCCAGACGCCGAACGGGAATAGCCCGGCGCCGAGAATCGATCCCAGCGAGATGTACCGCGTGAAGGCGACCACGAGAACGAAGATGATCAGGACGCAGAGCAGCGCCCAGGGCGCCAGAGCCAGAGCCACACCGACGAAACTCGCCACCGCCTTGCCGCCCTGGAACTTCAGGAACACAGGAAAGGCGTGGCCCAGCACCACCGCCACTCCACACGCCGCTACCCACGCCGCATCGCCGCCGGTGAACCGCCCCGCGAGCCACACGGCCAGCCAGCCCTTGGCGATGTCCAAAAGCAGCGTCAGTACACCGAAGCCTCGGCCCGTGGTGCGCAGCACGTTCGTCGCGCCGATGTTGCCGCTGCCCATCGAACGCACGTCACGGCCCGTCTTCAGCCTCACCAGGATGTAACCGAACGGAATGCCGCCGATCAGGTAGGCGGCGAGCAGCAGGAGCAGGACGATGGGAAGCGGTGTGGTCATGATGTCAGGGAGTAATTGGCCAGCTTCGTGTAGACCGAGCCGCCGGGGCTCAGTTTGCTCTGGTAGAGGTGGAAGGCGGTGGAGGTGAACACGCCAAAGTCCGTACTCGGCAACTCGGAGATGGCCTTCTGCAGCATGGTGAGATCGGTGGGGCGCCGGACACGGGCCAACGTCAGGTGCGGGTTGTAGTCGCGCCCCTCGGCGGCGATCCCCAAACCCTCGCAACGGGCCTCTGTGGCACGGGCAAGTTCCGCCAGCGTGTCAGGCGCCTGGATGCCGGCCCAGAATACACGCGGGTGGCGGGCGTCCGGAAACCAGCCCAAGCCGCGGATGGCGATCTGCATCTGGCCGGGGCGGGGAACTGCCGCGAGCGCCTCTTTCAACTCGTCGAGCCGCTCCTCGGGCCACTCTCCGATGAACTTGGTGGTGAGATGCAGGTTCGCAAGAGAACTCCACTGGATGTCCGCCTTGGGCTTGAGGAGCTGAAGCAGGAGTTCCAGGTTGCGCCGCATCTCGTACGGCACATCGAGGCCGATGAACAAACGCATCTTGCGTGCTACCCTCACACCAGCGTACCCTGTCATGCCGTCTGGAGTCCTGAGCCGGGAGTTTTATGCGCGTCCCACCGTCGAGGTGGCGCGCGGCCTGCTCGGTAAGGTGCTGGAGCACGACGGCAGGCGCGGCCGGATTCTGGAGGTGGAGGCCTACCTCCCCCACGCCGACCTCGCGGCCCACGCCGCCCGCGGCCTCACCCCCCGCACCCGCGTGCTGTACGGCCCGCCCGGCCATGCCTACGTCTTCCTGGTCTACGGCATGCATCATTGCCTGAACGTGGTCGCGGAGCCCGAAGCCACGCCCGGTTGCGTCCTGATCCGAGCCGTGGAGGGCGCCGGAGACGGTCCCGGCAAGCTCACCCGCGCCTTCGGCGTCGACCTCCGCCACAACGGCTGCGACCTGACGCGGGGTCCGCTGAAGATCCTCGACGCTCCCGCCCCAATTGGCGCCATCGAGGTCACCCCGCGCATCGGCATCACCGCCAGCCGCGACCTGCCGTTGCGGTTTGTTCTACTCACCGAAAATGTACGGAAATGTCAATGAACATACCTGGGGTGTCGAATTCCTCAGCACCTGACGGCGCTGGCTCCAGATTGTGACTTTTCAATCAAGAAACTCTTGCTTTTTGCCGAGTTTCGCCACATGATGCCGAGGAAGAGGTATTCAGATGCGCATTCCTCATCCGCACGTCGAGGGTTGGATTCGCGATGCCGGGCTGGTCTTCGTCGTGGTCGCCTCAATCCTCGTGATCGGCATTTTCCTGATCCCGGGCCGCTGACTCCGTAACAGCGGTCCGTGAGCTGGTGGCTCTTGCAATCGAGCCGACTTGGGCCTACGATGCAATCGGAGGTGCACGGCCATGATTGCCTACCACCACACGACCCAGGCACAGGACTGGCTGCGCGTCGCCGGACTGCTCATTCTCGTGCTCGGCGCCCTTCTGGCGCTTGTCGCTCTCGTCTTGTTTTTCCAGATCCCCGGCGGTGTTCCGCCCACCCTTGCCGGGTAACCATCGCATAGAAGAGGAGGGGACCCGCTTCAGCGTGTCCCCTCGCGCCGCGCCTATTCTGACTTGAGCATCTCCTCCCAGGTCACTTCGCGCTTCAGTTCGTAGGCCATCCGGCCCAGAATCGCGGCGTAGGTCGCGTCCGCAGCCGACTGTGCTTCGTTGTGCGGCTTGCCGTTCACGATGCTCTTGAAGAACACCTCGATGGCGTCGATGGTGATCTCGCGCTTGGAATCTCCGCGCTCGATCAATGACCGGTCGCGCAGGTCGTCGGCGTTCTTCAGCGGCGCCGAAGGGATCATGCCGTGCCATTTGTAATACGTGCGGGCTAACTCCAGCATGCCCTTGGATCCGTACATCTGCTCCTTCACGTCGCGGTAGCCGGCCGTGTGCTTGATGGAAATCAGCCAGCCCTCCACGCCGTGCGGGTAGTAGTAAGTGATGTTGTGGTGGTCCGACGTCCAGTCGCCGTAAGGGAGCGGGTAGCGGAGGCCGCCCGTGCCCACCGCCTTGACCGGGTGGTTGCCCGCATACCAGTTGAGGATGTCGATGCCGTGGCAGTCCTGCTCGACAATGCAGCTACCGGAAGTCTCCCGCCACGCGCCCCAGCGGCGGATCAGCTCTTCCTCTCGCGGCATGTTGATGGTGGGCGCCTTGGTGGGCGGCTCATTGCCCAGGATCCAGTAGCTCATCATCTGCTTCACGTCGCCGATCTTGCCCTCTTTGAAAACCGACCAGGCTTTGAGGTATTCCGGGCTGTGGCGCTGCTGGAACCCGAATTGGATCGTCTTGGTGGGGTCGGCCTTGGCGGACGCGGCCAGGAGCTGTTTCACGCCCTTGACGCTCGTGCCGGCGGCCTTCTCGCAGTAAATGTGCTTCTTCGCGTTCACCGCCGCCTCGAAGTGGGCGGGGTGCAGGAAGATGGGCGTGGCGATCAGCACGGCGTCGATGTCCGGCCTGGCCAGCAGATCGTTGAGGTCCTTGAAGGCCGGCACTTTGTCGCCGCCGGGGATGCGCGTCTTGCCCTGGTCGATCTTGTCGGGAAAGATGTCGCAAATGGCGCCGAGCTGGGCGTTGGCGTCGCGGGTCATGTGGGAGCCGACGTAGACGCCGCGCCCCCCGGTGCCGATCACTCCGAAAGTCACCTTCGAGTTGGCCTGGTAGCTGAAAGCGGTGGCGGGGCTGACGATCATCAGCCCGCCCGCGAGTTCTCTTCTGGTCATGGTTATGCCGTCGCTCCTGTTTCGATCCAACGTCCTTCGCGGCCACTGTTTAGCACCGCCTCGCACACCTTTTGCGTCTGCAGCGCGCTACGAAAATCGGGCTGCACCGGCTTGCCCGTCTCCACGCCCTTCACGAAGTCGGCCAGCGCGTTCAGGAAGCTATGCTCGTATCCGATCACCAGTCCGGGTACCCAGTAGCGGTTCATGTAGGGGTGCTCGCCGTTGGTGACATGGATCCGCCGCCAGCCGCGGACGTGCGATTCCGTGTTCGCGTATTCAAAGTAATCCAGATACTCCATCTCTTCGAGGTTGAACTTCAGCGAGCCGTCCGCGCCGTTCAGCTCGAACGTCTTCAGTGCCTTGTGGCCGCGGGCGTAGCGCGTGGACTCAAACAGGCCCAGCGAGCCGTTGGCGAACTCGGCGATGAACGCGCAGGCGTCGTCGATACCCACCGGCTCCACCTTTCCGGTGAGCGTGTGCATGCGCTCCTTGACGAAGGTCTCGGTGCGCGCCACGACGCGCGTGATGGGCCCGTTCAGGTACATCGCCGTGTCGATGTTGTGCGCCAGCAGATCTCCGGTGACGCCCGAACCCGCGGCCGCGGCGTCCAGCCGCCACAAACCGGCGCCGCCCTGCGGCACCTCCGGCGAAATGGTCCAATCCTGCAGGAAGTTGGAGCGGAAGTGAAACGGCCGCCCGATCCGGCCCTCGTCGATCAACTGTTTGGCCAGCGTGATCGCCGGCACGCGCCGGTAGTTGTACCAGACCATGTTCGGCACGCGAGCCTGCTCCACGGCCACCACCATCGGCTCGGCCTCGGCCACGGTGCGGGCCAGCGGTTTCTCGCAGACGATCATCTTGCCCGCCCGAGCGGCCGCAATCGCGATCTCCGCGTGGGTGTCGTTGGGCGTGCAGATGTCCACCAGGTCGACGTCCGGAGCCGTCACGGCTTTGCGCCAGTCCGTCTCTACCCGCTGGTAGCCCCAGTTGGCGGCGAAGGCGCGGGCCTTCTCCTCATTGCGCGCGCAGGCCACCTGCAGCACCGGCCGGTGCGAGACCGGGAAGAAGTCGGTCAGCCTCTTGTAGGCGTTCGAGTGAGCCCGGCCCATGAAGCCGTAGCCGATCATGGCGACGCGAAGTTCTTTCATGGGGGCCTCCTACCCGTACTTCTCAACGAGCTGGTCCACGCGCTTCTTGCAGTCGGCGGTCGCGATCCAGGCGTCCGGCCAGAAGCAGAGGTCGATGGTCCACCAGTCGTGCGGCAGCCGCGCGGCTTTCACCAGCTCCGGCATGATCACGTCGAAATCGATCACGCCGAGTCCGAAAGGCGGGTGTGCGGAGGTCTCGTCGTCGCCCTTGGCGTCCTTGTGGCAGGTGTTGTCGGAGTCGATCAGGTGGATGTGGTTGATGCGGCCCGAAAGGAAGCGGAGGAATTCCACCTGGCTGGGGAAGGTTTCTTTCTCGCCCTCCTGGCGGGCGCCGTTCACTCCCACCATCTGGCCGTGGCAGGTGTCGTACTGAAGCCCGAAGTTGGCCTTGTTCACCGCGTCGTGGATGCGCACAACGTCACTGGGCTTGTTGAAAGCGAAGCCCGGTTCAAACTCCCAGGTGACATACTGGCCGTGGTCGGCGGCGATCTCGCAGCAGGTCTTCCACGTGTTCACCACGCGCGACATCGCCGTCGCGTAGTCCACCTCGCGGATGATCGACGGCGGCTGGACGCAATCCACGCGGATCCCCTGGATGCCCAGGTCGAGCGCGAACTCTGAGTTCTTGCCGAACTCGGCGATGTACTTCGACTGATCGTCCGTGTTGATCAGCTTCTCGCCCCACAGGTTGGCGGCCATGCCGCTGAAGCCCAAGCCTCTGGCGTCCATCTGCGCGCGCAATTCGGCCCTCTGGCTCTTCTCCGGCATGGCGCCAGGCCATTCGCCGGCAGCCCCGCTGGGGTTTCCCGGATTGGGGTGCGGCGGGAAAGCCCCCAGCTCTACGCCGTCAAAGCCCAGTTCCTTCAGCTTGTCGCAGACCTGGTCGAACGGCACGGGATGGCTGCCATAAGGACCGATGGTGTAGGCCCATGAACCGATGGAAATCCTCTTCTTGGCCATGATGCGCTCCTATCTCGTCACGTGCGGCGCGGCGTCCGGATTGCCGGGCCCGAAATGCTTCAGCAGGACGAGCTTCTCTTTGTCGCTGCGGTTGGTAATACGAACACCCGCCTTGGCGGCCTTGGCCGTAACGAAGACCTCGTCCTTGGTCATCTCGCCAAAGCGGATCAGCGTCGGCGTCTCCACGTCGTGAACGCCCATCTGCCCGTAACCCTGGGTCAGGATCACGCCATACGCCGCCGCGTCCTTGATCACTACGCTGCGGCCCGGCAGCACCGTCAGCTCCTTCGCCGAGTACCAGGCCGTGCCGTAGGTCACCCACACTTCGCGGTAACCCGCTTCGGCCATCTCGCCCTCGTCCAGGACGGGCTTGGGGAAAACCTTATTGTGTGAGCCGAACTCCGGATCGACGTTCTTTTCCCAGTCGAGCATGGAGATGATGTAGTCCAGGTCGTGATGGTGCTCTTTCGGAACGTCTTTCACCAGCAGTTCCCAGCCAACCGGCCGGCCCTCCACCAGCGACTGGAACATGCCGAACACGTCGGAGTTCACCTGGGGTTCATAGGTCACCAGCGACCCCGGGGCATGCAGCACCCCCGCGTCCACCTGCCAGCCCGCGCCGGGCTCGAGCTTGTAGGCCTTCGAGTGATACAGGATGCCGTTATCGCCCTCGTTCCAGCGCTCCAGGCATGCGCGTACCTGGTCCTTGGTGGTGCCCGGCTCCAGGCCCATGAACGTGTACGGGAATGCGTTGCCCTTGAAGTTGTACTGCGGCGGGAAGTAGTACGCCTCGGGCTTGCCCTTCTGGCCCACCTTGGCGGCGTGCTCGTTCATCTGGTGCATGTGATGCGGAATGGGGCCGGCGTTGTCGAAGAACTTGCACAGGATGTTAAAGCCGCCATACGTGCTCATCACCTCGGCGCCGAGGAACTCATCCCCCATCGCCTCGATGGCCTGCTTCAACTGCACCCGCTGCCCGTTGATGTCGATGTAGCTCAGTCCTTCGTCGTCCGGCGTCCCGGGGCCGTTGGCCGCATTGGTGGTCGAAGAAAACCAGCGCTCGTCGATGCCTCCGCGGTGAGCGCCCAATGCGTACAGGTCGTTGGGATGCAGCTTCAGCCGCCCTCCCGGCATCAGGAACGAACGCGGCACCCAGCATGGCGCCATTCTGACGATTCCCTCGCCGGCGGCGAGCGCTTGACGGATCAGTTCGGTGTTCGGCATAAGAAGGCCCTCGGATTGTCAATATATCGAACCCGGGGCATCCTTCGCCGGAGCTAACCTTCTTTAATCCAGACGATCGACACGGCCGGGCGGCGCGTGCGCCGGTCGAACGTCCCGGCCGTCGCTGCCGGCGGCGGCAACGCGCGGTTCATCCTCGCGTAGTTCGGGATGGCCAGCAGCGGGGCGCCCCCGGCGAACTTCCCCTTGATGGCAACCACGCCGCCCAGCAGCCCGGCTTGCCACTCGGCCGTCAGGCCGGAGCCGGAAGCCAATGCTTGCGTGATGTCCTGGTCTGCCTGCTCGATGTTGTAAACCAGTGGACCGTACTTCAAGGCCACCTTCCCCCGCGCTGCTTCCACTTTCTCGTCGGAGCGCACGCGCTGCACCTTCATCGGCAGCAGCAGTTCCACCTTGTCGCCGCGCTTCCAGGTACGGGTGATCACCGCGTATCCGCGCTCGATTGCCGGCTTCACCTGCGCTCCGTTCACTGCCAGCGACACGATGCCATTGGCCTCCGGCGCCGCCGAATACAGCTTGCTCACGCCCCGGTTCGGCGCCCGCACTCGCAGGCTGAAGCGCTTCGGCGAGTTGGGATTCACCGTGATGGACACCTTCCCGCTCCACGGGTAATCGGTCGCCTGCACCATCTCCACGTCCGTTCCAGCCACGCCCTCCACCGTGATCGTGCTGCCGGCGAACAGGTTGACGTACAGCGAATCCCGGCTCTTGGCGTACATCCAGGTGGGGAACATCAGCAGCGTCCTGGGGATGTTGCCGACGCAGCACGGGCAGGCGTGCCAGGGGTAACGCGGCTGGTGTTCATCCAGCGGGTTGTCGTAGTAGAAGTTCTTGCCCTCCAGGTCCACCGAGCCGAGCAGTGCGTTGTAGATGGTCTCCTCATACAGATCCACATACCGCGCGTCGTGGTAGGCCAGGTTCATCTTCCAGTGGAAGAAAATCGCGCCGCAACTGGAGCAGGCCTCGCAGTAGGCGTTGTTCCTGAGCGAGTAGTTGGGGCCGAAACCCTCCGACGTCTCTCCGCTGCCCACGCCTCCGGTGACGTAGTACTTCTTG
>JACRKW010000034.1 GCA_016215215.1 Acidobacteriota bacterium | reverse complement strand
GAGGACGGCAAAGTGGAAGTCGAATCCGCCGGCCGCCGCACTCTCCTTCCGAGCGCCCGCCGCATCCCCGCTAAGCCCGGCCCGCCGCCCGCCCTCTCACTCAGCGTCCAATCCGGAGCGCAGGTCACGGCCGTCGCCCGCGTCACCGAAACTGCCGCCCCCGTCTACTACACCCACGGCACCGACGCCCAGGGCGTCTACCGGAACGCCATGGTCCTCTGGGAGCTCTACGGGCCCGCGCCGGAGGACTATCGTTTCCTCACTCCCGCTGCTTCGCGCCCCGACATCCGCCGCGTCGGGGCCGCCACTGAAGTCCGCATCAACTTTACCCTGGATCGCCCGGGCCCCTACCGCCTCCGCGCCGCCACCGTCGACACCGCCGGCCGCCGCACTGTGGTCTGGCACAGCTTGACCGGCCCCTCAGCAGGTCAATGACACGACCGCTCTTCCAGGCATCCGGAACGGGCATCACTTCATCGGCAGCCGTCTATCCGCGCCGTAGATCGTCAGCAGCGGGTGCTTGACGTAGGCGCGGTACTCGTAGATCCCCTCCGGATTCAACCCCGGCACCGTAGGCGCGGTACTCGTAGATCCCCTCCGGATTCAACCCCGGCACTTGCAGAGTAAAATCGCCCGCGGCGCTCAGGACCGTGGAAGGCCCTTGCTGCCAGGGTATGGAGCGGTCGCTGGCGTCTAGCCCGACGATGCTGCGGTACTCAAACCCGGCCTCCAGTGAGGCCGCCCTTCCCAAGTCCTGAAGCGTCCCGGTCAGCCACGCGCTCTTCGTTCCGGCGTCGAACCGGCCGCCCTTCGTCTCCAGCTTCGGCGGCGTGAAGGCGGGCTTCACCTTCGTGATCTTCAGCACGATGGGATTGGGCCAGCGGCTGTTGTCTTGTAGCCTGTGTGTGAACATAGCCCGAATGTGCAGCCCGTCGGCCTCCTGCCTCAGCGTGGGCTGGGGATTCACTTCCGGCCTGTACTCCAGCACCCGGCCGTTCTGCCCCAACACGCTCACGGCCGATTGCGGCGTGGCCTGCACGCTCTTCAAGACGAAATCGCGCCATTGGCCGCGCACCCAGCGCGGCTGCTGCTTCACGATGGCGTAGACCGTCTCCTCGTTCTTCGCCTTGGTGTACCAGATATTCTGCTCGTTCGTGACTACCCAGGGGCGCACGCCGTAGATGCACTCCTGGTTCACCTGCATCCACAGCGCCACCTCCCGCAACCGCTCTTCCTGCTCGATCGGCAGTTCGCCGTCCGGCTTCGGGCCGATGTTCAGCAGCAGGTTGCCGCCCTTGGCGCGCGTCTCCACCAGGATATCGATCACCTGGCCGCCGCTCTTGTACAACTCGTTTTGAGGCTGGTACTGCCACGCCGTGCCCGTCGTGAAATTGGCCTCCCAGGCCCCTTCCAGCGGGATGCCCGGCACGTAGAGCTCCGGAGTTTGAATCGCCCCGCGAGTCACAATCGTTTTCGGCTGCAGCTTCCACGCAAGGTCACGAAGACCCTGCGGCTCGCCGTCGAAGAACACCACGTCGATCGGCCCGTAGTTTGTCATCAGTTCCCGCACCTGGGCCAGATCCAGCTTCATCAGGCCCGGGTTGTTGCGCGGCTGCACGCCTGGAATGCCGCGTTGTGTGTCGATTTTGTTCTTCCACAGCCACCAGAAGTCGTCGGGCGAAAAGTACAGGCCCGGCGCGATGCCCTGCGCGCGGAACGCGTCCAGGATTGCGCGCGTCAGGTCGCGCTTGTACGGCGTGCGCATGATGCCGAAGTCCGTGGTCTGTGTGTCCCACATGGCGAATCCGGAATGGTGCTTGGCGGTGAAGACTACGTACTTGATGCCCGCCAGCTTCGCCAGCGCGGCCCAATCCTTGGGCTCAAACTTCCGCGGGTTGAAGGTCTTCGGCAGCTCTTCCATGAACCGCTTCGTGTAAGCTTCGTCGGCCCCGGCCAGCGAATGCGAAATCACCACGCCGGTCTGGCTGTCCAGCGACCAGTGGATGAACAACCCGAAGCCCTGATCGCGAAACCACTCGATCCGCTCGGGCTGGTTCAGCGAACCAGGAGGTATGTCGCGTTGACCTGGCGCCAGCACGCTTGTAAGGAGGACGGAAATGATGAGTCGCCGCATGATTAGGCCTATCATAGTCCAGCGGTTCTCCTTCGCCCGGCCGGCCGCGGCACGGTTCCCGCACAGTGAGACCGGCCTCCTGGCCCGCTCAGTTCGCCGCCCGCATCACCCTAGCCCCAAACGCCTCGAATCGCACTCGCCTGGGCGCGCCGAGCACCTCGTGAATCGTCACTTCCACCGGGTTGGGATCCGCGTTTACCGCGATCATCACCGGCCCGCCTTTCGACGGCTTCACCACCCACTCCACCCCGCGGTCCAGGCTGTGACCCGTGTCGTGATACTCCAGCCGCGCCCGCACCGGCAACGATGGCGCCGCCAGTTCCTCGTCCAACGCCCGCAACTCCCGCGTCACTGCCGCCAGGTCCTCCCACAACCCCGCCTCGCGCGGCGTGTACTGCAGTCCCCACCACAGCAGCCCGTTCGCCCCCCGCGTGATCGAGTGCAGCGCCATGAACCTCAGCTCGTCCCTGGTCGGATACAGCACCATCTTGGGGTCCCGATCCTTGTCCCGAAGGTTCTCCCAGGCGAACGCCTGCAACACCATCACCGCGCTTCGCCGCGGACCCGCCACCTCACGCAGCTTGTCCATATACCGCCCCACCTGGCTGATGTACGGGTTCAGCAGATCCCCGTGCCGCCCGTCCGGCCACAGCGCGTACAACTCGCGGATCCCCTTCGGAATCACCGGGTAGATGTCGGTCCCGAGGATGTCCCCGCCCGGATTGTACGTTTGCAGCGTCGACACCAGGTTCGTGGGCGGGTGGTTCAAGTACACAGCCCGCCCCGGATCCAACTTCCTTAAAAGCGCGTAGGCTGCCCGGATCACTTCCGGCGACACTCGCGGACCCGCCTTCTTCCACTGGTAGGACGGCTCGTCCTCCGTCTCCCAAAACAGCAGCGCCGGATGTCCCCCGTATTGCCCCACCATCGCTTCGATCTTTGCCGCCGCCGATCCCACTGTCATCCACCGGTACATCCCCCGCGACGCCGCCGCATCCAGGTCCGCCTCGTTCGACCCGTGCACCACCTGGAACCCCGCCTCCCCCGCTGCTTTCAGCGCTTCCGGAAGATTCGGCAATTGATACAAACCGTGCAAGAACGTCCGCCGCCCTTTGATTAGAAGCGCCCCGTCACTGTCCACGCCGCTCACCGGCGGCGCGGTCTGAGGCAGAGCCGCGCCCATCAACATCGATCGCCGTGACAGGCGCCAGTCCTTCACGCTTGGCTCCTTTCTCCGGATCTGGTCCGCATCAGAATCGCCCTCACCAATCGAGTATCCAACTTTCACTTGCCGCGGGACGACCCTCGGTTCTACTCGCTCTTCAACCGTTCGCGGATCAAGCGCCTTTCCTGACTTGGCCGGCTTCACAGGCGGCCTCTCCGTGCCCGCGTAGCGCGATCACTACCAGAAGTTCGGACAAGCCGGAGCCGTCCGTTTGGTTGGAGTTGCCTCATTGGTTCGCCGCAATTCTCTACTGGCCATTCGTCAGGTCTCGACCAGCGCGCGGCAATTCTGAGAACGCAGTCCACCCCGCCTCACGTGTCTCTTGTCCACACTCAAACCCGGATGTAGCATCGAGGGGAGGCAAATCATCCGGATTGGAGGTTCGGGATGAACTCCGTCGTCAAACGCGCGATCTTGGCTACACGGTGGGGACTCCTTGGTCTCGTTTCGGGAGGGCTGTCGTGTCTGATGTCGCAGTCATGGATTGTCTATGACGTACGCGAACAGAAGACCCTGGATCACATTGTTTGGCCTGGAATGGTGTTCGCGCTTGTCGTTCTCCTCCCGCTATCTCGCTGGGCCGGAGATGGCTGGATGCGGACCGCGGCGGCGCTGATCGCCAGTTCCGCCATCTACCCAATCGCCTGGCGGATCGCCGTAGTAGGCATCCGCAGTTCATACCCACTGATGATTGCGACGTTCGCATGCGCGGGGTTGCTGGGCTCATTCGTGTTGGCGGCCGTGTTCTTGGTCGGACGGCCTCGCTGGGGGAGGGCTGCAGCCATGACTGTAGTTCTTGGCACGGTATTCGGCGGCCTGATGGGCGCAAGTCTCGGTGGGGCGATGACCTCTGTTTTCGCCCGCGACGGGCTGGCCCTATGTTTGGTAGCGTGGCAGACCGCGGTAGCCGCTTCGCTGGGTCGTGGAGTATCACCACGACCATCAGATTGAACCTTGCCGTGGGCGGGCGGTGTCGGGTGCCCTGCGAGTTCAGGCTGCAAGAGAGTTTCTTGCCGGAATTTGCCGGTTCGTGCAATCCGGACGGGTCGCCACGCGTATAGGGAGATGAAGACGCCCCGTTCTGCTCTTCAGGAGTGCGAAAGGTCCGACAGGAGGTACCGTGTGAACTGGGTATACCGGGTTGCTTCTCTTTTTGTGCTCGTCCTTGTCATCCCAAACACGCCCCCCGCGTCGGCCCAGACGAATCTGGGGAAGCGCGTCACGATTGACGTAACCGGGACCACGCCGGAGGCGGCCTTCGAGCTGCTCGCCCGCGAGCTGGACTGCACGATTACTGTCGACAGGGCCGTGAAGAAACCGGTGACGCTGCGGCTTGTGGACAGGCCTGCGAGCGACATCATTGGCACGATCTGCCGGAGCATCAACTGCGAGTGGCGCTTCGACGGGAAGAACCTCTTCATCAAGCCGCTCTCGGCCGGGATGAGGCAAAATGCAGCGTCCTTGAAGGAGCGCGGCAGGAGAATGGAAGAGCGCTCCAAGAGGCTCCAGAGCCGCCTGCCCGCAGATATGCGCTTCGACGGTACGCCGTTGAAGGACGTGCTCAACACCATCGGAAAGGCCGCCGGGCTCAAGTTGCGCCCGTGGAAGGACGAAGGCAGCCGGGCGGTGACTCTGGATGTGGGGGGCAGGACCGTGAATGAAGCGCTCGAAGCCGCAGTGCGCCACATCGAAGGCGAAGGCGTCGTGATGACACAGTTGGACGGGGGCTCCTGGAGCCAGTATCGGCTGGTGGACAAACGCCAAGAACCGTAGCACGCGTGTGCTGGCCGTCATCCGCCTGCGCGTTGCCCGCCCCCGCCCGCTATACACTGGTCGGGAGCAATCCAATGCGCCCCACCATCTCCTGGCTACTCCTCTGCCTTGCCCCCGCGTTCGCCGCGCCTGCCTCGAAACTCGCCCCACAACCGGAAACTCGCCCCACAACCGCCGGCCAGGAAGATCTTCATCATCCGCAACGCCGTCCGCGATCTGGAGGAGTTCCGCTTGTTGGCCGCCAGCGCCGCCCGCCTCAAGCCCTTCGGCGAGGTCCAGGTCGATATCGGCATCCTCGCCGATAAAGGCTGGCACGACGTGCCTCCAGGCGGCAGCCCCTGGCACGAATTTGGCACTTACAATTCAGCCGCCTTCAAGTTCTTCCCGAACCCCAAGATCGCTCCCCATCTCCCCGCCCAGTGGGTGGCGGAGAACCGCAAACTCCTGCTCGCCAAGGCAGCCATCCTCCGCCAGCATGGTCTCTCAGCCGCCTTCACCAGCAACGAGACCAACTACCTGCCCGAGTCTTTCTTCCGCGACAATCCTGAACTCCGCGGACCCCGCGTCGACCACCCCCGCCGCACCCGCGCCGTCGCCTTCTCCCCCTGCATGGACCGCCCCGAAATGCTCGCCATGGTCGAGTCCATGATCCACGAACTCATCCGCAACGTGCCGGAAATCAAGACCATCTTCGCCCAGAACAACGACTCCGGCGCCGGCCTCTGCTGGGCCTCCGGCCAGTACAGCGGGCCCAATGGCCCCGAGTTCTGCCGCAACCGCACCACCGGCATCCGCCTCAAGGCGCTCCTGGAAGCCATGCAGCGCGGCGCGTCCACCGCCGGCGGAGCCATCACCGTCCGCCTGGCCGGCACCTTCGACGAGATCGAGGAGCGCGAATTCACTCCGCTTCTCCCCAAGGACACCTTCCTCAGCCGCCCCTATACCCGCCGTGCCCCGCCCGAGGGCGACCCCAACATCGTCTGGACCGGCACCATGATCCACGACGCCTACCCCGTCCTCGGTCTCCTCGACGTTGAGCAACTCGTCTCCCGCCTGGAACTCACCCACAACACCCCCGTCCGCACCGTCGTCCTCACTGTCGGCCAGCCCTGGTACTACCGCGGCAACGAGCCTCCCGCCACCGTCGGCAAACTCATCGACATCGTCGAGGCCTACTACTCGAAACCCTTCGTCGGACCTGTCGCCCGCCGCCAGTTCCTGGAGTCCCTGGCTGCCCGCTGGGGCGGCGAGAACAACCGTCATACCCTCGCCGATGCCCTCGCCGCTGTCGGCAGCGCCTTCCGCACCAAGCACGAGGCCGTCCCCGGCTTCGACTTCTATTATTTCGAGGGCTACCTGCCTGCCTCCTCCCGCTTCTTCACGCGCCCCATGCTCATCCGCCCTGAGGCTCTCAGCAAGGAGGAGGAGTCCTACTTCCTCCCCTACGTCTTCGCCGTCCATGAGTCCGTCGCCCGCACCGACTACCAGGACGCCTACGAAACCCGCCTCATGGGACCGCCGGTTTGGGACTACCCCATACTTCGCGCCGCTCTCAAAGAGGCCATCACCGCCGCCGAGGCCCTGGAGTCCCTCCAGGGCGCCCCCGAACAGGCTTGGCTCCGCGATCTCGCCCTCTCCGTCCGCATGTGGGCCAGCGGCGTTCGATCCATCAACAACTTCTACTTCGCCCAGGAGATCCGAAACCGCCACCTCCCCGAGCTCGCCGGTCCCGTCCGCGTCCACCCCATGGCCTCCGACGCCGGGGACCCCGATAACCTCCGCTGGCTCCAGATCCAGCGCAACGAGTTCGACAACGCCAACGAACTCTTCGCCCTGCTCAGGAACGACGGATTGAAACACTTCTCACGTGCCCAGGACCAGAAACACGCCGACACCTTTCTCATGGGCCCCGACGTGATCCCTGAGATCCAGAAAAAGGTCGACCTCATGCGCCGCCACTGGCGCGACATCGACATCTACCTCACCCCCGGCCGCAAGTAACGACACACACCCCCCCTCGCCCGGCGGAGGCCTGACACCAATCCGATTGTCGGTTTGTGGGGTAGGCCTTTGGCTTACCCCGCTGTTGTAATGCATCGCCGCGCCAGTGCGCGGCGACCCCCTACCCTGCCCTGCGCCCCTCCGAACAGGCGCCTATTCCGGCCGCGTGACGTTCTCCGCCTGCAGGCCCTTCGGCCCGGTTTTCAGTTCGAACTCCACCTCGCAGCCCTCATCCAGAGTCCGGTATCCCGACATCTGGATCGCGCTGAAGTGGACGAAGACATCCTCGCCCGTATGCCGCTGGATGAATCCGTACCCCTTCGCGGCATTAAACCATTTCACGGTGCCTTTTTCTTTCACAGCTACTACTCCTCGATTTCGATCCCAGGTTCGCCCGCCTCTGCGGCCTCCGTTGCCGCAGCTCCAACTTGGGTGCCTCTGCGGCCTCGAGCCGATGACCTGGTAGGCGGGAAAAACAACTTATCTGTACGGACTCTACAAGTATGCCGCAGGCTTCAAGAATTTTCAGCCCCCCTCGCTTTTCCTCAAACCTTCGCCAATGCCGTACACTGGCTCTCAGGGCTCTCCATCCCAGCATGGACGCCGCAAACCCATGAGCACCTTAATGATTACACGCGAGGACAGGGTCCTTCGCCTCACGCTGAACAACCCGGAAAAGCGCAACGCTCTGGACGGCGCCATGTGCCGCGACCTCGTCGCCGCGCTGAAGGAGGCCGGCCGCGACCGATCCATCGGCTGCGTTCTGCTCGATGCCGCCGGCCCAGCCTTTTGTGCCGGCATTGACCTGGACGAAACTCTGCTGCCGGACGCCCAGGAGCGAACAGAAATCCATGAACAATTATTCACTTTTGGACTTCACTACCATAAGCCCATAGTCGCAGCCGTCCAGGGCACCGTCTTCGGCGCCGGAGTCGGCCTCATCGCCAATTGCCACGTGGTAATCGCAGCTCAGGGAGCCACCTTCGGGCTGATGGAGATCCGCTACGGCCATTGGCCCTTCGTCACCCACCGCGCAGTCGCCCTCGCCATCGGCGAGCGCCGCGCCGTCGAGCTCTCCATGACCGGACGCCTATTCTCCACCGGCGAAGCTCGTGAATATGGGCTCGTTCACGAAGTCACGCCCCCCTTCGAGCTCGACGACCGTGCTACCGCCACTGCCGTCCAGCTCGCCACCGGCAGCCAGGAGACCCTCCGCCGCGGCCTCGATTTCGTCCAGAAGTCCCGCGAGATGAGCTGGGAGACCGCCGGACGCCTCGCCGCCGAGTACTCCGAGCGCAACTTCCGATCGGCCGACCTCACCGAAGGCGTCCGCGCTTTCCGCGAGAAGCGCGCTCCCCAGTGGCCCTCGCTCCACGTCAAATGACCCGCGCCGCCACCTTCCTTGCCCTGGCCGCAATGTCCGCGGCCACCACCGTCTCCGGAGAGGACCGCCCCCGGGCCCGCGAGGTGGGTGTCATCATTGGTCTGCTGCCCCCCGGCCCCCTCAACGCCATTACAGACGTCGCCGGCGTCAAGGTAGGCCACGCCACGCTCCGCCGCGGCGACAAAATCCGGACCGGCGTCACGGCCGTCCTGCCCCACTCCGGCAACCTCTTCCGCCAAAAGGTCCCGGCAGCCGTATTCGTCGGCAACGGTTTCGGCAAGCTCATGGGCTCTACCCAAGTCGAGGAACTCGGCGAAATCGAAACGCCCATCCTGCTCACCTCCACCCTCAACGTGCCGCGCGTAGCCGACGCCTTGCTCGATTACATGCTGGGGCTGCCCGGCAATGAGCAGGTCCGCAGCATCAACCCGTTGGTGGCCGAGACCAACGACGGCTTTCTCAATGACAGCCGCGGCCGGCACGTTGGCGCGGCTGAAGTGCTGGCCGCTATCAAGGGCGCTACCGGCGGGCCTGTGGAGGAGGGCGCCGCCGGCGCGGGCACCGGCACTGTCGCCTTCGGCTGGAAGGGAGGCATTGGGACCTCTTCGCGCCTCGCCGCCGGCTTCACCCTCGGCGTGCTGGTGCAGACCAACTATGGAGGCGACTTGACCATCGCGGGCGTGCCTGTTGGCCGCCAGATCCGCCCCCCCGGCGAGGACTCGAAAGACGGCAGCGTCATCGTCGTCATCGCCACCGACGCCCCCGTGGACGCCCGCAACCTCAAGCGCCTCGCCGCCCGCGCCATGCTCGGCCTGGGACGCACCGGCGCGGCAGGCTCCAACGGCAGCGGCGACTACGCAATCGCGTTCTCCACGGCCCGCTCCCCGCGCGAAGTTCTCTCCAACGACGCCATATCACCCCTCTTCCAGGCCGTCATCGAAGCCACAGAAGAGGCCGTGGTCAACTCGCTCTTCAAAGCGGTCACCACAAATGGAAACGGGCGCCGCGTGGAGGCGGCGCCCATCGATCAGATACTCAGGCTATTGGATCAGGCCGAACGCCGGCGCAGCCGGTAGCCCAGCAGCAGCAATCCGGCGCCCAGCGAAAGCATGCTCGCGGGCTCCGGCACGGCCGCTGAGTAGGCCTTCAGGCCGTACATCTGCAGGCCGTTGTTGCCCGAGGTCACCACCGAGCCGTCGCTCGACAACACCGTGAACCAATTCCCGTTTTCGCATGCCAGCGTGAGTTGCCCGCCGCCGATTGAAGCGATGCCAGTGCCCTGGTACGTGCAACCGCCAGCGGCATTGGCGATGGTACCCATCACTGCACCGTTTGAGGGATCCATCAGCGTGATGCCGGATGCACCGGCGGCCACAATCCCGTAAAGATACTTGCCGTCGTAGGTCAGCCCTTCGGTTGACGAGCCCGGGCCCGGAATGCTGCGGATATAGGCGCCAGTCAGCGGATTGTAGAACTCGATGTTGGTGTTGTTCTGAATTGCCAGCTCGCCGTTGACCAGTTCCATCCCTTGCAGGCCAGAGAACGAGCCGGCCCATTCGTACAAGAAGTTGCCGGCAAAGTCGTAGGCCATAACCTTCGACGGGCTGAACGCTCCAACCCAGATGGTACTGCCGTCCGTGGCGATGCCATTCGGATTGGAGTTACCCACCGCGAACGAGCTCACCGGGTTCATCCCCGTATCGAGGATGGAAACGGAGCCTCTCCCCCAAATCGCAGCCACGTAGCCGATGGGCGCTGCCGCCAATGGCACTGCACACAATGCGGCGGCTAGCAAACAGAGCACGGTCAATCGCTTGAACAAGGTTTTCTCCTCCAGACAAAGATTCTCATGAAGAATACTTCACCTGAGGAGAGGAAGTCAATACCAGACCATCAAGGATCTATTGGGCGTGGGGCGTCCCAACGGGTTGGCCCGTGGACGGCCGCACCGGCTTGTTCAGCGGGGCGCCGGGAAACGCTTGCACGGGCGCCTTCAGGTTGGTTGGCAGCACTGTCACCCGGGTATTGATGTCGAACAGGGTCCAGATGAGGAAGATCGCCAGGAACAGCAGGCCCATGAGGAAGATCACAGCGTTGAACTTGTCGTGCCGCAAGTGCATGAAGAACAGCGCCACCAGTGCGCCCTTCATGCTGGCGATCAGCAGAGCCACTACGGTGTTCATCGACCCGAAGTCCAGGTAGGAGGCATAGACGGTGATGATGGTCAGCAGCAGCAGTCCGCCGAGGACGGCGGCGTAAGTTTTCGGTCCGGTGACGTGATGCTCGGCTGAATGTGACATGAGTGTTCTGGCCTCCTTATGAAATCAAGTACATGAGCGGGAACACATAGATCCAGATCAGGTCCACCAGGTGCCAGTAGAGTCCGGTGATGTCCACCGGTGAGTAATACTGGCTGGAGAAGTCCCCCCGGATGGCCCGCACGAGAATCCACAGGATGGCAATCATCCCGATGAGCACGTGGATGCCGTGCAACCCCGTCATCATGAAGTAGAAGCTGAAGAACATGAACTGCCCGGGCACAGTGTCGCCTTGGTGGGTGTAGTACTTGCCCGGCAGCAGCCCGTCGTGGAACTTGTGGCTGTACTCGAAGTACTTCACCACCAGGAATACCCCGGCGCACAACAGCGTCAGGATCAGGAACAGGATGCAGAGGGTTCGCCGGCTGGTCTGCGCCGCCCACACCGCCAGAACCATGGTGAAGCTCGAAATAAGCAACACGACGGTATTCACCGCACCCATCACCTTGTCCAGGTGGTGGTGAGCGGCCATGAAGGCCTCGGGGTGCCGGGCGTGCATGATGCCGTAGCCGACGAACAGTCCTCCGAAGAGCAGGACTTCGGTCACCAGGAAGAGCCACATGCCGAGCTTGGCGGCCTCAAACTGCTGGCCCATCTCTCGGAAGTGGTGTTGCAGGAACTTGGAGTTCCCGTCTCCGGCGTGCCCGGTATGAGTTGCGGTAGTCATGTCAGGAGCTTCTCTTGGGATAGGGATCTAGTGTGCGTCCTCGACGCCCACCGGGGCGGGGTTGGCGCGGTAGTCGTAGGGGCCGTGCTGCAGGACCGGCTGGCCCTCGAAGTTGTGGGTGATGGGCGGTGAGTTCGCCTCCCATTCCAGCGTCCGGCCGCCCCACGGGTTGGCGGGGGCGGTTTTCGGCCCGCGCAGCGAGGCCAGCAGGTAAGCGGCTGTCAGGAAGAGCCCGGCGGCGAGAATCCAGCTTCCCACCGTGGAGGCGACGTGCAGATCCTGGAACTGGGGCAGGTAGTTGTAATAGCGGCGCGGCATCCCGCGGCTGCCGATGACGAACTGCGGCAGAAACGTGGCGTTGAAGCCGACAAAGACCAGCCCGCAGCCGATGGCCGCCAGCCGTGAGTTGTACATCCGGCCGAACATCTTCGGCCACCAGTAATGCATGCCGGCCAGGAACGCGGTCAGGTTGGAGCCGGCCATCACGTAGTGGAAGTGGCTCACGACGAAATAGGTGTCGTGCAGGTGAACGTCGGTGGAAAGCGACGCCAGGAAGAGCCCGGTAAGCCCGCCGATGGTGAAGATCAGCAGGAAGTTGATGGCGTAGAGCATGGGCGCCTCCAGGGAGATGGAGCCGCGCCACATGGTGGCGATCCAGTTGAACACTTTGATCGCCGACGGAATCGCGATGAAGAACGTCAGGAAACTGAATATCGCGCCGGCAAACAGGCTCATGCCGGCGACAAACATGTGGTGGGCCCACACCAGAAAGCCCAGCAGTGCGATGGTCACCGATGAAAACGCGATGGCTTTGTAGCCGAAGATGGTCTTCTTCGAGAAGGTTGGAATCACCTCGGAGATCACGGCCATGGCCGGCAGGATCATGATGTAGACGGCGGGGTGTGAGTAGAACCAGAAGAAGTGCTGGAACAGCACCGGATCGCCGCCCAGTTGAGCGTCAAAGATGCCGACGCCGAGCACCCGTTCCATCACCAGCAACAGTAGGGTGATACCCAGCACGGGAGTGGCCAGAATCTGGATGACGGCCGTAGAGTACATGCCCCATGCAAACAGCGGCATCTCAAACCAGCCCATCTTGGGTGCACGCAAGGTGTGGATGGTGGCGATGAAATTGACGCCGGTAAAGATAGAGCTGAAGCCTAGCACGAAGGCCGCCAGCACCATGAGCGAAACACCGCCGCCGGTGGAGGTGGAGTACGGCGTGTAGAACGTCCAACCGGTGTCGACGCCGCCGAGCAGCAGCGTGGAGACGGCCATCACAGCGCCGATCCAGAAGATATACAAACTGGCCAGATTGAGCTTGGGGAAGGCGACGTCTTTGGCCCCCAGCAGAAGCGGAAGAGCGAAGTTGCCCAGCGCCGCGGGAATGGCCGGAATGATCACCAGGAAGACCATCACCGCGCCGTGCAGTGTAAACAACCGGTTATACTGCTCCGCGGTCATGATGGTCTGCTTGGGAGTCAGCAGTTCCAGGCGAATCAGCAGAGCGAGCAGGCCGCCAACGAGAAAGAAGAACAGGACCGACCACATGTACATCAGGCCGATGCGCTTGTGGTCGACGGTGGTGAGCCAACTCCAGAGGCCCTTGGGGTCCTCCAGGTAATCCAGGTGCGGCGCCGCTCCGGCGGCTCCGTGGGTTGAGATAGTTTCAGCCATGTCTGGTGGTTCCCCCGTCTATTGCAGCGACTTGATGTACTCGATCACGCCCTGGATTTCGCGCTCTCGCAGCAGGCCCTGGAAGGTGGGCATGATGGGTTCGAAACCCTGGACGACCACGGCTTGCGGTGAAAGAATGGACTGCCGGATGTAGTTGGCTTCCACCTCGTAGTCCTTGCCGTCGGCGCCTTTCACGGTGTGGCCCCAGATGCCCTTGAACGAAGGGCCCTGGCCGCGCGTGCCGTCGATGGAGTGGCAGGTGGCGCAGCCCTTGTTCTCGTAGACCAGCTTGCCAAGCTCCTTCAGAGGCATCTTGCGCACCTGCTCGTCGCCCTCGCGCAAGAAGACCTCGTACTGCTCGGGCGTGTCGACGTAGATGGTGGCCAGCATGTCGGAGTGGCCCTTGCCGCAGTACTCGGTGCAGAACACCTGCTGCTTGCCGGGCTGGGTGGCGGTGAACCAGAGCTCGGTATAGCGGCCGGGGATGACGTCGCGTTTCAGCCGGAAGCCGGGCACGAAGAAGCTGTGGATGACGTCCTCGGAGTGCATCACCAGCTTGACCGGCTTGTTCACCGGCACGTGCAGGTCGTTCAGCGTGCGGGTGCCATCGGGATACTCGAACTGCCACACCCACTTCTTGCCGGTGACGACGATCTCGATGGAATCGTTTGGCGGCACCCAGGCCTTGACGTAGCCCTTGAAGCCCCAGAAGAAGATCAGCATCACCACCATGAGTGGGATCACGCTCCAAACCAACTCCAGCCGGGTATCGTGGGTGATGTGCGGAGTGGTCTCGCCGGCCGAGCGGCGCCGCCAGCGGCGCACGGCATAGAAGATCAGCCCGCCATTGAAGAAGAAGAAGAAGATGGTGAGGTAGATGATGAACATGAAGAGTCCATCCACTTCACCTGCGTGTGAGGCCGCCCCGCGGGGCAGCAAATAATCGCGGAACCAGTTCATTTCGCAGTCACCATGAGCCGGTTGGCGCGCGAGTTGAGGCGCTCGCGCCGCCAGAGCCGGTAGAGAACAAATCCGAGGGCCAGCATGGCCAGTACGCCGCCGAAGCGCATGAAGTTGCGGGCGAAGGGAACATAGCTCTTCGAGGCGGGGTCGTAGTGGAAACAGTAAAGCAGGATGCGCTCGCTCAAGCCGAACTTGCCGCCGGCGGCCTCAGTGAGGGCCAGGCGCAGGTCGAGCGGCTTGAAGCGCACGCCGTAGAGATAGCGGCTCACCATGCCGTCCGGCGAGAGCACGAAGATGGCGGCGGCGTGGGCGTACTGGCCGGTCTTGGGATCGAGCTTGTAGCCGAAGCCGACCTGCCGGGCCAGTTTGGCGACGTTGCCCTCGTGATCGGTGAGAAAGTGCCAGCCTGAGGTCTCGCGGTCGTAGGAGGACAAGTAGACGGCCTTCTTGTTCTTCGCCAGGCCGTAGTTCTCGGTAGGGTCGATGGAGATGGTCACCACCTCGAACTCGTTGCCTGCCGTCCAAGGCAACTGGCGCATTGCGTCGGTCTGCCCGTTCAGCACCAGGTTGCACAGCATCGGACAGGTGTAATAGACGAGGTTGAGGATGACCGGCCGGCCCTTGCTGAAGTACTCGGCCAGCTTGTGCGGGTAGCCGTCCTCGGCGATGAAGCTGAGGTTCAGGTCGACCCTTTCACCGAGGTGCTCGGTGATGGCCACACCCTGCAGTTCCTCCGGAGTACGCATGTCGGCCACCTGCGCGCAGAGAGTCAGCGCGGCGGCAGCGACGAGGAACTGTGTGAGGCGCTTCATGGCTTAGATACCCTACTTGTGAGCCGCGGCGGGCGGCTGGGTGGCAGCGGGCGAAGGAACGGCCGGTTGGGGCGGCGCGGCGGCGCCGCCGGGCAGTTCCACCTTCACCGGATAGGACTTGGTGTTGTAGGAAACGGTTCCGGCCTTGAACTCGGCCGCGACGATCTCCATCGCGCGGTCAATGGGTAGGCGGATCAGCCCCTTTTCCTTGTCGATGTAAGCGTACTTATGAAGCTGTTCGTCCTCACGCGCCTGGATGGCCAGCAGCTCCTTGCTGGCGACGCCGGTGTACTGGTCGTGCTCCACCTGCTCGAACGCGACGGTGTAGAGCCAGTAGACGCCGACGATCATGGCCACCAGCATGACGACGGTGGCAGCCGAAACGCCGGCGACAACCCCGGCGCGGGCCTCACGCCGGTCATAGTCGACGTTTTCTGTCATCACGGCGGTGCCGGGCGCCGTAGGATCGGGATTCTGTTTGTGCTCAGACATCATCGTGTTCCTTGTCCCTTACGCGTTGTGGAAGGCCAGGCACTGCTCCAGCCGCGGATCGCCCACCGGAACGAGCGGCGTGCGGCGGAAGCCCGACCAGAAGACCAGACCGTAGGTGGAGCCGACGGCCAGCCACGCGGCCGGGTCCATCCAACTGAAGGCGAAACCCTTGGCGTGCAGCACGGGCATGACCTGCCAGAAGAGGTCGCAGTAGTGCATCACGATCATCCAACCGGCAAAGAACCCCAGCAACTTCAGATTGCGCTTGCTGGCACGCGGCATGAGCGTGAAGAACGGAATGATGAAGTGGCAGGCGATGAGCAGCGGCCGGAAGTTCGCCCACGAGCCCACCAGGCGGCGCTGGAACCAGACGTTCTCTTCCGGCAGGTTGCCGTACCAGATGAGCATGTACTGCGAGAAGGAAATGTAGGCCCAGAAGACGGTTAGAGCGAAGAGCCACTTGCCGAGGTCGTGGTAGTGCTCTTCCCGGATCGAATTGGTGAGGTAGCCCGCGCGGCGCAAGCCCAGGCAGATGGCGATCAGAATCGCCATGAAGCCAAGTGCGCCTCCGGCGATGAAGTAGACGCCGAACATGGTGGACCACCAGTGCGGGTCCAGCGACATGATCCAATCGAACGACGCCAGCGACCCGGTGAGGAACAAGACCAGCACGCCGGGAGCGGACCATTTGGCGGCGGCCCTGGTGTAGAGCAGCGAGCCACTTTCGTCCTGCTGGCGCGAGATCGAGTAGAGCCGCCAGGAGAAGAGGCTCCATAGCGCCAGCACGATCAGGCCGCGGATCACGAACCACTGATCGTTGAGGAAGTTCAGCTTCTTGGAGAGGATGGGGTCGTGGGCGGCGCTGGCATGGCCCCACTCGTACATGTAGTGCGTGCCGAGGAAGACGGGGACAATCAGGAGCAGCCCAACCGGGATGGTGCGCATGATGCTTTCCATCAGGCGGCGGACCGTGACGCTCCAGGCCGAGCCGGTGAGGTGCTGCACCATCACGTAGAACATCGAGCCAAGCGTCACAGAGACGAAGTAGAGAAACGCGACCAGATAGGAGAAATGCGCCTGCTGCCGGTTCAACGCGAAGCCCGCTCCGACGGCGATCCAGCTCACCAGGGCGATGAAGACCAGCGAATTGCGGACCTGGGTCCAGCCGGCGTCGGAAAGCAGGTAGTTGTCTGCGGCGTGTGTTTGATCGTGGTGCGCCATTGGCGTTACCTCACTTTGGCCTGAAGCTCGACCGGGACATCGGCCATGGAGCCGTGGCCGGCGCGCTGCAAAGCGCGCACGTAGGCGACAATCGCCCAGCGGTCCTTCTCTTGAATCTGGAAGCGGTAGCCCGGCATGGATCGCCGGCCCATGGTGATGACGTGGAAGATCTCGCCGTCAACGAAGTTGACGACCCGATCATCGTGCATGTTGCCGGGGATCCAGGTGGCCTTGGCAGGCACGATGCCGCGGCCGGAGCCGGTTCGGTCGTGACACGGCGAGCAGTAAACGTTGAACTTGTTCTGGCCGCGCAGCAGCACTTCCTTGGTGAGCGGTTCGGGGTTGCGCGCGACGTAGTTGCCGTCGGCGGCGACGCCGGTGAAATAGGGCTCGTCGGCGCGATAGTGCTCCTGCGCCAACGCGCCTTCGACGGGGCCGCGGCTGGCGCGGCCATCGGAAAAGAACGCCGATGACATCTGAGGCTTGTACTTGTCCTGCTTCTTCATGTCGTCCCATACCCAGACCTGCGTCTGGCGCGACGGGAAGTTGGAGCAGGCGCCGAGTGTGAGACCGGCGGCGGCGATGAGAAGGAGTTGGGCGGTGCGTCGGGTCTGCATGGGACTCAGGCCTCCACCAGCTCGGCGTGGCGGCTGCCGCAGGATTCCAGAAGCGTTTTCACTTCGGCGGCTTCGAACTTGGGGTCGCTGGCCTCGACGGCCAGCAGGAAACGGTCGTTGGAGGCGCCGGCGGCGCGCGAGTAATTGAAGAACGAGTGGTAGTAGGTGGGCAGCCGGTTCAAGTGGAACATGCCGAGCACGGCGCCGAAGGCGCTCAGCAGCACGCTGAGTTCGAACATGATGGGCACGG
>JACRKW010000033.1 GCA_016215215.1 Acidobacteriota bacterium | reverse complement strand
GGGTCCGCCTGGCAGCACGAGTGTTGACGGCGCACTACGTGATCTTCGCGTGGATCTTCTTCCGGGCCTCGACGCTGGAGAATGCCGGGCAGGTGCTGGCGCGGATCGGATCGCTGACGGCGAGCCTGGCCAACATCTCGCTACCGGTGGCGGTGGTGCTATTGATCGCCGGGGTGGCGCACTACCTGCCGAAGCGGATCTATGACTACTCCTCCGGCCTGTTTGTGCGCGCGCCGTTCTACGCGCAGGCGGCGGCGCTGGCGTTGCTGGTGCTGGCTATCGAGTATGTGGCGGTGACGGGCGCGGCGCCGTTCCTGTACACGAAGTTCTGATGGGGATGCGATGAGATTGCCCTGGCCCAAGAAACCGCTGCTCGCCATAGCGACCTTCTGCGTGGGGATCGCGCTGCCGCAATTGATCCCGCAGTGGTACAACTGGCGGGTTTTCGAGTGGAGCACGGTGCCGATGGTGCTGGATTTCCAACCGCGGAAGATGTCGGTGTCGCCGGTGGCGGAGGAGTTGGAGCGGCTGCGGCCGGATATGGCGCCGGTGCGTTCGCCGGAGTCGAGGATTGTGGACTCCATCGGGGCGATGGAGAACTTCTACGCGTCTCTGTTGAAAGTGGAGCGGCAGCAGGCGGGGGCGGTGGCGCGCATCCTGCACTACGGAGACTCGCCGACTACGGCGGACATGATCTCGGCGGACGTACGGAATTTTCTGCAGTTGCGGTTTGGAGACGCGGGGCATGGGACGTTCCTGATCGCCAAGCCCTGGGCATGGTACGCGCACCGCGGGGTGGACGTCTCCTCCAGCGGCTGGCAGGCGGATCCGGCGACGCTGCGGCAGCAGAAAGACGGCTGGTACGGTCTGGGCGGGGTCAGCTTCACAGGCCACACCGGCGCTCGCAGCCGCTATGCGTTGAAGCGCCCGGGGCACACGAAGCTGACACTGTCGTATTTCGGGCATCCCGAGGGCGGCGAGGTGACGGTGTACGCGGGCGAGGTGGAGGTAGGCCGGCTGGACACGTCGATGCCGGAGCGGATGGCGGCGGAGCAGACCTGGCCGATTCCGCCGGAGGCGCAGAACTTCGAGATCAGGGTGACGCGCGGCAGCGTCCGGCTGTTCTGCCTGACATGGCGGAAAGACACTGCCGGGGTCATGTACGACGGCATCGGGCTGAACGGGACGTGGGCGGGCGTACTGGCCAGTTACATGAACGAAGGCCACTGGGCAGGCCAGTTAAAGGCCGCGCGGCCGAACCTGGTGATCATCAACTATGGGACCAACGAGAGCGGCTACAGGAACTACGTCGACACGAGTTACCCGAAGGACATGCGGGAGATCCTGAGGCGGGTGCGGGCGGCGGTGCCCGAGGCGTCGATCCTGATCATGAGCCCGATGGACCGGGGAGCGAGGGAAGCCGGAGGGACGATCGGCACGGTGCCGACGCTGCCGCAGCTTGTGGCGGTGCAATCCCGGCTGGCGGCGGAGAACGGATGCGCGTTCTTCAACACGTTCCAGGCGATGGGCGGGCCGGGGACTATGGGAAAGTGGTACCTGGCCGAGCCGAGACTGGTGAATGCGGACTTCATCCATCCGATGCCTTCCGGGGCGCGGATTGTGGGCACGCTGCTGTACCAGGCTCTGATGGACGGATACAACAGCTACAAGCTGAAGCAATTGCGGCAGAACATGGCCGAGGCGAGGAAACGGGAGTAGATGCGGAAGGCGTGGCTCATCCCGATGGTGGCGGTGCTGGTGGAAGCGGCGGTGAGCGGGGTGGAGCCCGCGCCGAAGAAGCCCGCGGCCAGGAAGCCTGCGGCGAGGAAGGCGGCCCCGGTTCCGCGGGCGAACCCGGAGCAGAGAGCGGCGGTGGAGGCCCAGATGGCGGACGCCGTGGACCTGGGCATCCAGAACGCGGCGGCGATGGTGCCGTTCTACGAGATGCTCTACCGAAGGCAGCAGCAGGGCACGGCGGAGCCGCTGCGGGTGCTGCAATTCGGCGATTCGCATTCGGCTTCGGACGACTGGCCGGGCGAGCTGAGGTTGCGTTTCCAGCAGAAGTTCGGGGACGGCGGGGCGGGCTTCGTACAGGCGGGGCGGCCGTTCGCCGGATTCCGGCGGCTTGAAGTGAAGGGGACGATGTCGCGCGGCTGGAAGCCGGAGGGGCTGCTGGCGCGCGAAGGCGACGGGCTGTACGGATTGGGCGGCGTGAGCCTGGCCACCGAGCGGGCGGGCGAGACGGTGACGCTGGAGGCGGCGGGGGAGACGCTGGAGATCTTCTTTCTACGGCAGCCGGGCGGCGGGGCGTTCGTGGTGGAAGACAACGGCGAGGCGCTGGAGACGGTGCGGACGGAAGGCGATGCGGGTCCGGGCTATTACAGCAAGGAGTTGGCGGCGGGGGGGCACCACCTGACGTTGCGGACACTGGAGGCGCTGCCGGTACGGGTCTTCGGCTGGGTACTGGAGAAGCGCGGGGGGATGACGTGGGAGACGCTGGGGATCAACGGGGCGCAGATGGATGTGATGCTGGGCTGGGACGAGCAGCTGTGGAAGAGCCACGTGGAACGGCGCAATCCGGCGCTGGTGGTGCTGGCTTATGGGACCAACGAAGCGCGGCGAAGCGACTGGAGCTACGACGGGTACCGGAGCGCGCTGGCGCAGGTGGTGAAGCGCATCCGGGCGGCGGCGCCGGCGGCGAGTATCCTGATGGTGGGACCGCCGGACCAAGGAGTGCGAAGCCGGCGCGGTGTGAGTCCGCACCAGGGGGTGGACCAGGTGCTGGCGGCGCAAAGGGACGCTGCCATGGAGACAGGGTGCGCATTCTGGAACCTGCGGGCGGCTATGGGCGGACGCGGATCCATGAAACAATGGGTACAGGCTGGGCTCGCCCAGGGCGACTACGTCCACCTCACCTCGCCGGGCTACCGGCTGGTGGGTGATTCGTTGTACGAGTTGATCATGGGCCAGTACGGCGTGTTTGTGACCGTACGAAGGCAACTACTAGGAACCAACGAGAATGGACCGGCGACAAAGACTCATTGAGATCATCCAGAGAGTGACGAAGAAGGACACTGCGCCGGCGGCGGACGAATCGCTGTTCGACTCAGGACTGATCGACTCTTTCGGGCTGCCGGACCTGGTCAGCGCGTTGGAGCAGGAGTTCTCGATCCAGATCCCGGACTCGGATCTGAGCCCACGGAAGTTCGATTGCATCGAGCGAATCGAAGAGTACCTCGACTCGAGGAATTGACGGCAACAATGTCTTTCATCAAAGAATTCGGCAGTTGGCTGCCGCAACGGGTTGTGACGAGCGAAGAGGCGGGCTCCTGGGTAGGCGCCGACGCGACGTGGGTGAAGAACGTGTCGGGGATCGAGGAGAGGAGATTCGCGCCCGCGGGGGACACTGTGGCGGACCTGGCGTCTCGAGCGGGCATGGACTGCCTGGAGCGGGCGGGGATGGCGCCGGCGGAATTGGGCATGGTGATGGTGGCCAGCGGCACCGGCGAGCGGCAGTTCCCGGGGCCGGCGTGTTCGGCGGCGCAGAAGATGGGCGCGGCGGGAGTGCCGGCGGTGGACCTGCCGATGGCCAGCGCGGGCTCGCTCTTCGGGTTGTCGATGGCGTCGCGCCTGGCGGCGCAGTTGGGGCCGATCCTGGTGATCGGCGCCGAGAAGATGTCCCGGATCGTGGCCAGGGAACCGCAGGAGCGCGGGGTGGCGGTACTGTTCGGCGATGGCGCGGGAGCGTGCCTGATCACGCCGGACAAGGGCAAGGCGGAGATCATGGACTCCGTGCTGGGGACCGACGGGAACTTCTCCGAGGACCTGACGCTGGAGTGCGACCAGGCGATGAAGATGAACGGACGGAGCGTGATCCTGCAGGCGTCGCGCAAGATTCCGGCCTCGATCCGTTCCCTACTGGAGAAGTACGGGATCAAGCCGCCGGAGGTGCTCTCGTTCCTGTTGCACCAGGCCAACCAGAACCTGATCGACAAGGTGGCCGATACGCTGGGCGTACCGAGCGCGAAGTTCTTCTCCAACATTAGGAAGTACGGCAACACGTCCTCGGCGTCGATGCTGATTGCGGCGGCCGAATGGAGCCGGGAGCAGGGATTCGAACCGGGAGCGCCGGTGATCTTCGCGGCCTTTGGCGCGGGATTCAACTGGGGCGCGCTGCTGGTCAGGGGCGTGGAGGCGTAGGCGGGGTGAGCGGAATGAAGACCCGCGGGGTGGCGCTGGCGGCCGTCGCGATCGCCTTGGCGATCCAGTTGGTTCGCCCGGCCCGTGTCAACCCGCCCGTTCAGGCGGGCAACACCATGGCGGACATGGTGGAGACGCCGCTGGCCGTTCACCAGATCCTGGAGCGCGCTTGCCGGGATTGCCACTCGCATCGCACGCGCTGGCCCTGGTACAGCCAGGTGGCGCCCGCGTCATGGCTGCTGGCGCGGCACGTGAGCGAGGGGCGGCAGAAGATGAACCTGGACGACTGGAAGGAAGAGATGTCGGTGAAGGACATCTGCCAGGAGACGCGCGTGGGCTCGATGCCGTTGAAGGGGTATCTGGCGCTGCACCCGGACGCGAAGCTGAGCGGGCAGGAGATCCAGACGTTGTGCTCCTGGTCGCAACGTGCTGTGTACCGGTAGTCTAAGCTGAAATCAAGGAGAACAAAGACATGGGCTGCGGCGGCATGACGCCCCCGATGAGGGAAGAAGAGACCGGCACGCGCAGGGTGCATTGCGTGAAGTTCGGGCGCGAGATGGCTGGGCTGGACGAGGTCCCGTTCGACAATCATCCGCTGGGACAGAGGATCTACGACAACGTGTCCAAGCAGGCCTGGAAGATGTGGCTGGAGCACATGAAGATGGTGATGAACGAATACCGTCTGAATCTGGGCACGCGCGAGGCGCAGGAGTTCATCCTGCAACAGATGGAGCAGTACTTCTTCGGCGAGGGCGCGCAGCTTCCGCCGGACTACGTGGCGCCGAAGGCGAAGGGGTAGGCGCGGCTCAGCGTTTGGGCAGGACCGTCAGGGTGGCGGCGAAGCGGAAGGCGAGCTTGGCGTGGGCCTGGCGGAGGGAGGACTCCACGGCGGATGAGTCCGCGCCGCGGGCGAAGATGAAGCCGAGGTAACTGCCGCCTTCAGGCAGACGCTTGTAGACCTGGCCGTGGCGGGCGGTGATCTCGATAGTTTCGATGCTTGGGGTGGCCCTTGCGGCGCCGGCTCCAAAGCAGTTCTCATAGATGCCATCGCAGGGGATGGGGATCATCATGACGCCGGCGGCGGATTGTTCCAGCGCCGGAGCTGCATCATCCGGCTGGAGGGCGTGCTTCAGGATGACCTCTTCCAGGGATGCGCC
>JACRKW010000020.1 GCA_016215215.1 Acidobacteriota bacterium | reverse complement strand
CTCTTACGATCCTGAGATGACGGGTGAGAGGCTGGCGCGCATCCGGAAAGCCGAGGAGGAGGAGGGCAATCGTATCGTCGGCATCCCGAAGGAGAACTTGCTCTGGCTGGGCCACCATGACGGCTTGCTTGAGTACGTCGACAGCCGCCGCCTGGTGGAGCAGGCCACGGAGATCATCCGGCGTTACCGCCCGGACATCGTCATGACAGTAGATCCGGGCTCAGATTACGTCCGATGGCACAAGACGGACCACCGCATGGCGGCCATGAACACGCTGGACGCCATCCGCGCCGCGGAGTTCCACCTCTACTTCCCCAACCAGCGGCTGCAGTTGGGCCTGGAGCCGTGGAAGACGCCGGCCATGATGTTCTTCTATGTCACCGAGCGCGACGCCAACATGTGGGTGAACATCGAGAGCGTGATCGCGCAGAAGGAGGCTGCCGCGCTGGCGCACGTGAGCCAGTGGGAGCCGGCGATGCACAAGTACCGCCCGGACTGGACCCCGGCGGACAAGGCAAAGGCGCTGGCCGAACTGCGGACCCTCATCATGAAGAAGGACGGCCGACGCGTGGAAGCCTTCCGCTGGGCCACGGAGTTCAACCAGTTCTGAGGAGCATGAAGCCTCTCTACGTTCGAGTCAATCCGCTCGACAACGTGGCCATCGTGGTCAACCCTGAGGGACTGTCCTCCGGATCGGTGTTTGAGTGTGGCCTCGTGTTGAAGGAGACCATCCCGCAAGCGCACAAAGTGGCGCTCGTCGATATTGCTCCGGACGGTGAGGTCATCCGCTATGGGCAGGCCATCGGCAGCGCGCGCCGCGCTATCTGTCGCGGTTCGTGGGTGCGCGAGGAACTGCTGACTTTGCCGGAACCGCCGGCGCTTGACCGCGCACCTTTCGCTGCGGCCACACCAGTGCCGGCGCCACCGCTGGAAGGCGTCACCTTCGACGGCTATCGCAACGCCGACGGTTCGGCGGGGACCAAGAACATCCTTGGCATCACGACCACGGTGCAGTGCGTGGCGCCGACGGTGGAGTTCGCCGTGCGCCGCATCAAAGCCGAGATCCTGCCGCGCTATGGGGGCGTCGACGACGTAATTGCCATCACGCATCCTTATGGCTGCGGCGTGGCCATCGACGCACCCGGCGCGGAGATTCCTATCCGCACTATCCGTAACCTGGCGCTCCACCCCAACCTGGGCGGCGAGGCGATGGTGGTGAGCTTGGGATGCGAGAAGCTCCAACCTGCACGGCTCTTCGCCATCGGGGAGGACGCCCCCTGGATGGTGCGTTTGCAGGACGAGCAGTATGGCGGCTTCGGCGACATGGTGGCCGCGATCATGGCTCTGGCCGAGAAGCGGCTGGAGAAGCTCAGCCGCCGCACGAGAGTGCCTTGCCCGGCGTCCGACCTCGTGGTTGGGCTGCAGTGCGGCGGGAGCGACGCCTTCTCCGGGGTCACAGCCAATCCGGCGGTGGGCCATGCGGCGGACCTGCTGGTGCGGGCGGGGGCGACGGTGATGTTCTCCGAAGTGACTGAAGTACGCGACGCTGCACACCTGCTGACAGCCCGTGCCGCCGATGCGGATGTCGCCCGGGCGCTTGTGCGGGAACTGGCCTGGTACGACGCCTATCTCGCCCGCGGCGGCGCCGACCGCAGCGCCAACCCCACACCCGGCAACAAGCGGGGAGGGCTGGCCAACATCGTAGAGAAGGCCTTGGGCTCCGTAGCGAAGGCAGGGACAACGGCGATCATGGCCGTGACCGGGCCGGGCGAGCGCGTCACGTCGAAAGGCCTGGTCTTCGCCGCCACGCCGGCCAGCGACTTCGTTTGCGGCACGCTGCAAGCCGCAGCCGGCATGACCGTGCACGTCTTCACTACGGGCGAAGGAACGCCCTACGGCCTGGCCATGGCGCCTGTGATCAAGGTGGCATCGCGAACGACGCTGGCGCGGAGGTGGCCGGATCTGATCGATGTGGACGCGGGCCGCATCGCCACCGGCGACGCCACTATCGAAGAGGTAGGACGCGAGATCTTCGAGCTGATTCTCGACACCGCCAGCGGCAGAAAACGGACATGGTCTGATCGCTGGGGACTGCACAACGCACCGTCGCTGTTCAATCCCGCGCCCGTCACCTGATGCATCTGACATAGCCTGATGCATCTGACATAGAATGACGAGCACATGCCCGGCGGCAACCAGCTTGTCCTACTCACTCTCGGCGCGATCGCGCTGCTCCTGGCCCTGATCCTCTGGGCGAGGCTGCACGCCTTTCTCGCTCTGATCCTCAGCGCCATGGCGCTGGGACTCACCTGCGGCATGGAGCCGTTGAAGGTATTGAAGTCCATCCAATCGGGCTTCGGTGAGGCGCTGGGCTTCATCGCCGTGGTAGTAGCGCTGGGCGCAATGGTTGGCCGCTTTCTTGAACACTCCGGCGGAGGCCGCGCGCTGGCCGAGTGGATGCTTGCCAAGTTCGGCCGCGAACGCGCGCCGTGGGCCGTGCTCACCAGCGCTTTTCTCGTCGGCCTGCCGATCTTCTTTGAGGTAGGCTTCATCATCCTGGTGCCGCTGGCCTGGAGTCTGGCGCGGGAGTCGAAGAAGTCG
>JACRKW010000143.1 GCA_016215215.1 Acidobacteriota bacterium | reverse complement strand
TGGTGCCAGGTGAAAGCCGATGTGACCGGCCGGACCGTGACCGCCGTGCGCAACGCCGGGTCCACCGCGATCGGCGCGGCGATGCTCGCCGGTGTGGCTGAGGGCATCTTCGCATCGCTCGACGAAGCCGCCGGCGCATTAATCGAGTTCGGAAGCGCGTACGAGCCGCGGCCGGAAGTGGCCGTCATCTACCAGGCTGCATACGAAAGGTACCGCCGGCTCTACTCGACGTTGGAGCCGTTGTTTGATTGAGGAACACCGTGAATCCCGCCCCACCGCTTGCTAACGCCGACCCCGTCGATCTCCACGGCCTCCGCAGCCTTCTGGCTGCTATCGATCCTGGCTGTCGTCTCGCGCCGGTAGGCATACAGTCCATCCGCATCGGCGCCGAGGTTCTCCGCGAGTTGCCGGACACCGTTTCGGCGTTGGCGCGAGGCGGCGAAGTGATGGTGCTGATGGATTCGACCCCCATGCGCCGAAATGGCGGAGATCTCAAGGCCTCTGCCCTGCGCCTTCTGGGGGAGCGGTTCCCCATCCTTCCGATCGTATTGGGAAAAGACGGCCGCGAAGTGCATGCGGACGAAACTACGATCCGTGCCGTCGAATCCGCGATTCGAGGCGCCGCATGTGTCATCGCCATAGGCTCGGGGACAATCACCGACATCGGCAAGGAAGCGACCGCCCGCGCCGGACATTCGCCCTACATCGTGCTGCAGACCGCCGCTTCAGTCAACGCCTTCTCCGACGACATGGCCGTGATCCTGAAGGACGGAGTCAAGCGCACGGTGCAGTCCAGGTGGCCGGATGCGTTGCTCATTGATCTCCAGATCCTTGCCGCCGCCCCGCAAGCGATGAACCGGGCTGGCCTCGGCGACCTGTTGGCGATGTGGACCGCCCCGGCTGACTGGTATCTGGCAGGCGCTCTCGGAATGGACGATTCCTACCACACCGCTCCCGCTGCCATGCTGCTCGGCCACGGTAGGCAGTTGCTTGAAAGCGCCGCTGAATTGCGGAGCCTGGACAATGCGGCGCTCGAAAAGTTGGCGCGGGTTCTCACCCTCTCGGGCATAGCCCTGGGGATCGCGCGCACCACGGCTCCCTTGTCAGGGACGGAGCACTTGGTGAGCCACCTCATCGACATGGAAGCGGAGCGATCCGGCCGTCCGCTCTCTCTTCACGGTGCTCAGGTTGGGATTGCCTCGATCGTCCTCTCGGTCGGCTGGGAATGGTTTCTGGAGAACTTCCATCCGGCGCAAGTTGAGCGCGCCGCCTGCTGTCCTCCACCGGAAGCACTCGAAATTGCGGTACGGGATGCCTTCCTCCCCCTCGATCCTACCGGCCGTCTCGGCCAGGAATGCTGGAACGAATACAGCAAGAAACTCGCTCGGTGGAGCGCCTGCCGCCCGCAGTTCGAAGCATTCCTGAACGATTGGACTCTCCACCAGGATCGGCTACGGAAGATGACGCTATCCCCGGAACGGCTCGCCAAGGCACTGCGCGACGCCGGTGGGCCGATGCGTTTTTCCGAGCTCGACCCGACCGTGCCCGCCGAAACGGCGATCTGGGCATTTCGCAATTGTCACCTGATGCGGAACCGTTTCACGCTCGCGGACCTCCTGTTCTTCACCGGGCGATGGACTGGCGATCTACTCGAATACTGGTTGGCTCGCGCCCGGGAAATCGGAGGAGGTCTATGACCTCGCCCGACCGGTGGTTCAAAGCCTACGCGTTCGACTTGGACGGCACCATCTACCTGGGAGACCGATTGCTGCCGGGAGCAGCTGACGCCATCAGGGGACTGAAGAGCTTCTCTCGTGTCGCCTACGTCACCAACAAACCGCTCCAGACACCGGCTGATTACGCCTCCAAGTTGACGCGGCTCGGCATCGAAACTTCCCCCCGGGACGTGATCTCTTCCACCGACGCCTTGATCCGCTTCCTTGCCCTTCGAGCGCCGTCGGCGAGACTGTTTGTCATCGGCGAGCCTCCATTGGTGCGCCTCCTTCAGCTAGCCGGACACCCGATTGCCGGCGACCCTGACGGTGTCGAGTTCGTCGTGGTCGCATTTGACCGCGGCTTTAGCTACCGGAAACTACAGGTCGCCTTCGACGCGGTGAGCCGCGGCGCCCGTCTTGTCGCCACCAATCCCGATCCGTTCTGCCCCACGCCGGAAGGCGGGTTGCCGGACTGCGCGGCTATGTTGGCTGCTGTCGAGGCCGCTACCGGCGTCCGCGCCGAAGCTGTCGTCGGCAAGCCCTCCCCGCACATGGCCGCTGCGGTGCTGGACCGGCTGGGTGTACCGGCCGGCAGTGTCCTGATGACTGGAGACCGTTTGGCGACTGACATTCGGATGGCTAAGCTGGCCGGGATGTCCAGCGCGCTCATCCTGACCGGCTGCCCCACGTTGGAAGAGGTGCAGGATTCACCCGACCGGCCCGACTATGTTCTCAACTCTCTCGCCGAGCTACTGCCCGCGGGTATGCCAGATCGTCCAACATACTCGACTCCAATACTAAAGAGGTGACCTCTTGTCTGAATTCATATTCATGTTGACCCACAACGATTCGACAGTTCCGAATGCGCTCGAGATCTGCCGCGATCTCCGTGTTCCCGGACTGCGTTACGTGGGGTTCAAAGACGTCGGCCTGCCATTCGCGCGCCTGAAGGAGCTCTCTGCGGCCATCCACGCCAACGGCCAGCAGGTAATGCTCGAGGTGGTCAGCGAAAGCGTGCAGGATGAGCTGCGCTCCGTGCGCGCCGCGCTCGAGTTGGACGTGGATTACCTGCTCGGCGGGACGCACGCCGATGAAGCTCTCGAGATACTCAGAGGCTCCGACATCCGCTACTTTCCCTTTCCCGGCCGCGTGACCGGCCACCCCAGCGAGTTGCGTGGCGACGTCGCGGAGATTACAGCCGGCGCGCGTCGCCTAGCCTGCCTGCCCGGCGTTCACGGCCTCGATCTTCTGGCGTATCGGTACGACGGTGATGTGGAGGTCTTGGTGCGTTCTGTCGTGGCTGCGGCGTGCGCGCCGGTCATCGCCGCCGGCAGCGTGAACAGCCTCCAACGGATTCGCAGGCTTTCCGCACTTGGGGTCTGGGCCTTTACCATCGGCGGTGCAATCTTCGAAGGAGCTTTTGGTGGCACGGACGTACGAGCGCAGATCGAGTCTGTGCTCGCGGCTGCCGGGCAACGTGTGGAGCTTGATTCTCCTCCGGTCTCTGGAGTTCGCTGAGTTGCCATGATGGCGTCAGGTGAGATACAGAAGAGGAGGCACATGCAGAGGGCAAATCCGCGCAAACTGCTCACCAACATCGTTCGCGACAGGCTCCGGGAACGCCTGATGAGCGGAACTTACGCTCCCGGAGCCAAGATTCCACCCGAGGATGAGTTGACCAGGGAGTTCGAGGTGAGCCGCGTGACGCTGCGGGAGGCGGTTCGGGGACTTGTTGAAGAGGGCTATCTCTCACGCCAGCACGGCCTCGGTACCTACGTCACCTCCAGACCAAAGTTACGGAACAATCTGGACGTCAATTTTGGGGTAACGCAGCTCATCGAAAGCCTTGGTATGAAGCCCGGGAACCGGGAGGCGACGATCCTGGAAAAGCTGCCTCCTCGCCGGATCTCCGACGCGCTTGGGATTGGGCAGGACGAGCCAGTAGTCGTGTTCGAGCGCGTCCGCACCGCCGACGACCGCCCCGTTGTCTATTCGATTGAGTACCTGCCTCCCCGCATCATTTCGCAGCCGACCGAACAACTGAGGAATCTCTCCGGCTCGCTGTATCAGCTCTTGGCAGCCTTCGGGCAATCGGTTTCTCATGGCGTCGCAACCATAAAACCAGCCGTCGCTGATACCAAGATCGCGCAGAAGCTGCAGGTCGAACTCGGTGCTCTTCTGTTGTACTTGGAACAGGTAGACTATTCCGCTGACGATCGTCCCCTCCTTCTGTCGCGCGAGTGGTACCGCACCGATGAGCTGGAGTGCACGGTGTACAGGAAAGGACCGGCGTAGAGTTTCGCGCGTCCGGCCGATTGGCCTGCGCCGTCTACGGCTTCGCTCCACTCATGCGCCTGCTGTGGCTCGCCAGCCTTACCTTTCTCCTCCGTGTCTGAGTTCATCTGTGGACACTCACCAGCGCGGCCAAGCCCAATTTCCCTGGCATCCGTTGTCGCCGGCGGCCAACATCGTTTGCCGGACTGCCCCCGCCCGCAATCCGCCTCATTGCGTTGACCGGCACTCGCCCCGGCCCGGCGCGCGGTCGGCGCACCGCGGATCAGAAGAAGAACTTCGCGGAGATTTGCACCAGCCGGGGCCAGTTCTGCTGGTTGTCCGGCAGCCTGCCGAATCGTGTGCTGGTGAAGCCCGTGTCCACGCCGCCATAGATCGGCGTGTTGGTCAGGTTGAACGCCTCGGTCTTGATCACGAACTTGTAGCGTTCGTTGATCTGAGTCGTCTTTTCGAAGCCGATGTTCAACTGCGGCATCTGGTGCTGGCGGATGTCTGAGAAACGGTCCGGCAGCGTGCGGAGGTTGTAGCTCTGGTACTGCGTGTAGCAGCTTTTGTCGTTGTTGAACCAGTGGTAACGGTCCTGCTTTTCGGCGTGCCATTCGCCACACTTGTTGATCAGATTGGGCCAGCCCACCGGATAGCCCGAAACGTAGCTGAAGATCCAATTGAACTGCCAGCCGGACGCCAGGTTCTTGACGACGCGGTTCTCGGAGTTGAACAGCGGCGCGCCCTTACCGAAGGGCAGGTCCCACACTCCACTGTAGGTCAGCATCTGCGGCTTGTCCTGGTTGTCGATCTCATACATCAGAGGCTCGGCCAGGTTCCAGTTTTGCAGCCGGTGATTGGCCTCGTAGGCCTTTGAGAAGGTGTAGCTGAGTACCCAGGTCATGATGCCGGATTTCTTTCCGCCCATGACACGCTTCTCGATCTTCACTTGCAGCGCGTCGGAACGGTACCAGCCCCAGCCGTTGTTGGACTGCGTCATCCCGCCCCAGATCGGATTGGGCCGCAGCAGCGTGCCCCGGCTGACCGTGGCGTTTTGGCCCACGCCGCCGTTCAGCGGCAGGATGCCAAAGAAGGGGTTCGGCACCTGCGTCGAGTTGTACTGCGTGTCGGCGCGAGACCGGTCGAAGTCCGCCATGCTGATTTCGTTGCGGCCC
>JACRKW010000126.1 GCA_016215215.1 Acidobacteriota bacterium | reverse complement strand
GCTCGTTGTGTTCTGGATCTGGTAGGTGTTGTTGCGCCGGAACTGCGGCAGGTTCACCGCCAGGCCGATCGCAGTCCGCGATGACGCAGCGTTGATGCCTACCAGTCCCAGTTCGCCGACCTCCAGCGAAGGAATCGCCTGCGATGAGGAGTCCGACGCATCGGACTGGCTCACATACCGCTGGTAGGAGACCCGCATTTCATTGAAGAGTGTCGGAGCCGGCGTGTAGTTCCAAGCCAGCGTCGCTGATTGCGTGCGCGCCGGCGAAACCGTCGTCAGGCCCGGAGGTGTCACCTGACCGCTGCCGTACGACAGGTCGTCGTTTACCATGTACCGGCCGGTGAGCAGGCTCTTGTCGCTGAACCTGTGGTCGAACCGCGCCGTGCCCTGGTAGTTGGTCTGGCCCACGCCGGTGGATCCGGTGATCCGGCCCAGCGGAATCTGAAGGGTCTGCGTCCCCGTGTTCAGCGGCGCGAACTTGCCGCTTGCCACCTGCGCAGCGGGCAGATACGTCAGCAGCGCCTGCAACTGCGGCCGGCCCTGGCTTAGGCCCGTCAGCATCTGCCGGCCCGCATCGGTTGGAGCGCCGTCCAAAGTAGTGCCCGTGCCCAACTGCCGCACGGTCCACTTCTGCAAAGACGCAAAGAAGAAGGTCTTGTCCTTGCCGTTGTATACCTTCGGCAGCACCACCGGCCCGCCAACCGTGCCGCCAAACTGATGCTCGCTCAGGAAGGGCACCTTGACGTACCGCGCATTCACTTCCTGATTGCTCAGCGTGTTCAGCTTGTTGCCGTTGTAGAACCAGAAGCCGGAGCCGTGCAGTTCGTTCGTTCCGCTCTTTGTGATGACGCTTACCACTGAGCCGGCCGACCTGCCATACTCCGCCATGAATTGGTTGGTGACGATCTTCACCTCGGCCACGATGTCCGGGTTGTTGACCGTCTGCTGGTTACCCGTCACACTTGGGTCGTTGGAGTCCTGCCCGTCGATCATGAAGTTGTTCGACCGGACGCGCATGCCGTTGGAGGAGAAGTTCACCCCGCCTGCGGCGAAGTTCGACTGCCCCGAACTCAACTGGCTCACGCCTGGAACCGACAGCGCCAGGTTCAGAATGTTCCTGTTCGGCGCCAGAGGCAGTTCCGAGATGCGCTTCGATTCGAAGTTCGTGCTCACCTCGGCGTTGGTTGTATTCAGCAGCGGAGCGTCTGTATTCACGTTGATGGTCTCGGTGACGCTCGCCACCTCCAACTTGATGCCGAGATCGGCGTCCTGGCCGGAACGCAGGACGATCGGTCCCTGAACGTATTTTCCGAATCCCGTCTTGGTCACCGTTACCTCATAGGAGCCCGGTGGCAGTTGCGCAAACCGGAACATCCCGTCCGTGGAGGCGGTGAGCTCGCGAACATCGTTGGTGCCAATGTTCCGAATCTTCACTCCGGCGCCGCTCACCGCTGCGCCGCTGGCGTCGCGGACGGTGCCGAGAATCGTGCCCGATGTGATCTGCGCCATGGCGACAGTCGACATGGACAGCAGTAGAATCAGAGCAAAGAGTGTCTTTTTCATGGTGTACCCCAAAAGCGGCCTCACCCCATCAAAAGGGGAGGCTCTGTGATTCGAGCGTAACATAGATCTCATCTTCCACTAACATTCAGTTATTGTCATGTGTAAACATATACTGGCGTCGTTGACCGTTGTCGCAGCCCTTTTTGGGACGACTGCAGTAGGGCAGCCGGAGACCGGCAGGGTCCACCGCCTTGGACGAGTTGCCGGTCTGGACCGGGAAACCGCAGTTACGGTTCGAGTGGAACCTCAAGTAAGTGAAGTGATTCATTTTGTTTGGGATGCGTCACTGGGCGAAGGGCTGCTGACCGTTCCCACCCTCACCCCTCAGGGCCACTACACCGTCCACCTCAATTGGCGTCAGGCCAACGGTACGGCCCGGTCGATGGAAACCACGCTCGACGTCGTCGCGCCGCAGCCGCTCCGCGCTTCGGCCGGTCCGCCTGTGATACTTCTCAACGGCCTCCAGTTTCCGGATAACCTCTTGGATCTGCTCCGCTTTGGAACTTGCCCCGTCTCCCAGTCATCACCCCGATCGCGCTCGACATTCGGCGAACTCGAGAATCTCCTTGTCGCACAGGGCAAACAAGTGCTCTTCTTCGACAACTGCGTGGAGTGCCGTGGAGGCGGTATCGAAGAGTGCGGGCAGGCTTTGGGCCGGTTCATAGCCGGTTATCCCACCGACACCGGCGTTCCCGTGGAGCAGGTAGACCTGGCCGGTCACAGCATGGGCGGCCTGATTGCCCGCTCCTACTTGGCCGGGAAGTTCCCCGGCGGCGGCTTTGAGCCGCCGGACCCACACCGAGTACGCAAGTTGGTGCTGCTGGGAACACCTAACTTCGGCTCTTACCGCGCCCTCGATGTGCCCTTCGTCTCCGCGCAGTTGCCGCAAATGCTCCCCGGCAGCAACTTCCTCTGGGAGTTGGCCACATGGAATCAGGGCAAGGACGACTTGCGCGGCGTGGATGCCCTCTCCCTGGCCGGCAACGCCTGCGGCTTCTCCAACCTCGACAACGCCGCCGACGGTCTGGTAACGCTCATGAGCGCTTCCATCGGCTTCGCCCGGGAACCGGAACGGACCCGCGTGCTCCCGTACCGCCACACTGACACGGTTCTGGCTCAATGCGGCCCCCGCACGCCCCTGGCCCGAGTCGACGGGCCCGAACACCTCACCGCGCGCGCTCTGCTCTCATTCCTCCAGGACACCGATGAGTGGAAGACCATTGGGACCAGCGCCACCGAGGACTTTGTCCTGCTGCGCTACGGCGCCGGACTTGCCGCCCTGCCCGGGGCCGCCCGGCTCATCTCCGGCGCGGGCGTCGAGTGGTCCAGGGGTCCCGGCGCAAATCCTGCCAACGTCTTCTTCGCTGAACTGCTCCCCGCCGAAGCCACCGACCTGTGGTTCAACTTCGGCGGAGGGTGGCTTCGTTTCGATGCCGTGATCCCCGCCGGAACCACGATGGCGGTCAGGCTGGATCCGCCGCAATGACAGCCCGGGCCGCGGCGCGGCCGGTGCGTACGCAATCCGGTATCCCAATTCCCTCGTAGGCGTTGCCTGCCACTTCAAGTCCTGGAAGGCCGGTCAGGATCTCGCGAATCTGGCGCACCCGGGCGGCGTGCCCCACCGGGTACTGGGCCATGGATCTGCGCCACCGCCGGATGCGCGTGAACGCCGGCGCGGCGTCCCACCCCAGCAGCCGCTTCAGTTCGCTCCTGACCACCGCCACCAGGTCGTCGTCGCTCCAATCGAGAATCGCCTCGTCCCCGGCGCCGCCCAGGAAGCAGCGCAGCATCACGTGGGAATCCGGCACCCGGTAAGGGAACTTCGCGCCGACAAACGTACAGGCCACCAGCGACCTCCGCTCCTTCAATGGCACCAGGAATCCGAAGCCCGGCGGGATGCGACCGCACTGCTCGCGACGGTAGCCCAGCGCCATCGTGATGGAGGAGCTGTACTCCACTCCCTCCAGCAGGCCGGCCAGTCGCTCATCGACGCTTCCCAGAAGCGCTCCCGCCTGCCAGGCGGGGCAGGCCATGATCACGGCGTCAGCCTGGATGTCCTCGCCGTTCACGCGCACCGAGTAGCCGCTCTCACGCCTCTCCACGCGTTCCGCGCGGCCGGTGATCACTTCGCTCTGCCCTTGAATCCTCCGCTGCAGTTCTCCCGTCAGTTGCGTCAACCCACCCTTGAGGGTCTGGAACAAGGGAGCAGCCGCGCCGCCCTTGGGAGCACGCCGCTTGGCTTCCAGGACGCCGCGAGTCAGGCTGCCGTACTTCGACTCGAGTTCGACAAACCGCGTCAGCACGCTATTGACGCTCAACCGGGCCGCGGAGCCGCCATAGACTCCCGCCAGCAAAGGCTCGGCGAGGTAGTCCACCGTCTCCCGTCCGTAATGGTCGGTAATGAACTCTTCCACGCTGCGATCGGCCATCGGAACGGCAGGCGGTTTGCGGAAGTACTCCAAACCCATCCGCATCTTGGTTCCCCAGGAAAGCAGCGGGCTGAAGGCTACTGGCAGGATCCGGGTAGGCACCATCATCATCAGGCCGTCGGGCAGAGGAATGAGCCGGCCGCCCTTCACCAGGTAGGTGACCCGCTCGTGGTCCTTGGAGCCGATCAGTTGATCGCCCAACCCGACCTCGCGGATCAGTTCGTTGGCCGCTGGCTTGGCCGCCAGGAAGCTGTCAGGGCCGCCCTCCAGGACGCACCCCTCCACCGTCTCGGTCTGGATCACCCCGCCCAGGACCGGCTGTGCCTCGATGATGGTGGGCTTGCTGCCTCCCTTCACCAGTTCATAGGCGGCCGAAAGGCCCGTGATGCCGCCTCCGATGATCAGCGTCCGCACGTCAGGGCTTGAACTCACGAACCATCTGCACCACGGCCTTCACGTTGTCCACCGGCGTCTCCGGCAGGATGCCGTGGCCGAGATTGAAGATATGGCCGGGCCGGGTGCCTGTGCGCTTCAGCAGTTCATGCACCTTCTGCTTCAACTCGGGCAGAGGCGCGAAGAGCGCCGCCGGATCCAGGTTGCCCTGAATGGCCGAGCGGTAGCTGATATCCATCCACGCCTGGTCGATATTCAGCCGCCAGTCCACGCCCATCACGTCGCCGCCGGCGGCGTGCAGCTCGCGGAAGTAACCCGCCGCGCCCGTGCCGAAGTGAATGACAGGCACGCCCGTGGAGCGGATCCTCTCGATCAGAGCCCGTGAGTAAGGCGCCACGTATCGCACGTAGTCATCGGCGCCCAGCGCGCCCACCCAACTGTCGAAAACCTGGATGGCGCGCGCGCCGGCTGCCACCTGCAGTACGGCGAACGGCCCCAGCACGTCCACCAGTTTGCCCATCAGGCGGCGCCACAGGGTCTCGTCGTTGTACATCAACTGCTTTGTGTTGATGAAGTTCCGCGATGCCCCACCTTCAATCATGTAACTCGCCATGGTGAACGGCGCGCCCACGAAGCCGATCACCGGCACCTTGCCGGCCAGCGCTCCGGAGACCATGCGAATGGCTTCGCCGACATAGCCCAGGTCGTCGGTGTTGGTTGTCGACAAAGTGTCCACGTCATGCGACGTACGCACGGGATTGTCGATGACCGGGCCTTCGCCGGTGGTGTACTTCAGCTTGAGCCCCATCGGCTCCACAGGCAGAAGCAAGTCGGCGAAGATGATCGCCGCGTCCACGTCCAGCGCTTCAACCGGCTGCAGGGTGACTTGGGCGGCAAGGTCCGGCCGGCGGCAGATCTCCAGGATCGAGTGCTTGGCTCGCACTTCCCGGTACTGCTTCATATACCTTCCGGCCTGTCTCATGAACCAGACCGGCCGTACGTCGGTCGGACGCCGTCGGCAGGCGTCGAGAAATCGGCTGCTCATGGGAGGGACACGCATGCGAACTCCGTTCTGTCTTCACACAGGAAGACTTGAAACTCCTTGGGCTTGTGCTGGGCGGTCCATGCCCGCCCTTGAATGAAATAGGGCTTGGTCCAGGCTTCGCTGTCCAGCGTCCGCGGTGCAATCACCGAGACCGATAGCATTCCGCGCGCCGGATACCCGGTGCGAGGGTCCATAATATGGCTGTAAGTCATCCCGCCCGCCACGAAAAACTTCTCTGACGTCCCCGAAGTCGACATCGAGGAGTTCTTAAGAAAGTACTCGGCCGCGGTCTTGCGTCCGTCCCGCGGATCGGGAATTGTCACGCGCCACCCACGTGGCTCATTCGGCGGCGCCCCGATTCCATAGATGCTTGAACGGCCCGCCGAAACGATGCCGCTGTCCACGCCGCTCCTTCTGAGCATCTCCACCATCCGGTCCACCGCGTAGCCCTTGCCGATACCGCCTGGGTCCATCTCCACCGGCGCGTCGAAACGAACCGTGCGCGACCTGGCGTCCAACAGGATGTGCCGGTAACCCATACGGGCCTGCGCCGTGCGGATCTCCGCCCGGTGGGGTACCCGGCCGTCCTGCTTGTAGAATCCCCAGATCTTCATCAGCGGCCCCACCGTGATGTCGAACGTACCCTCGCTGGCGCGGCTATACTGCAGGCACCGCTCGAGTAGCTGGAACAATTCTTCAGAGACAGGGACCGCCCGAGAGGCGGCTTCGCGGTTCACACGGCTCCACTCGCTCTCCGGCCGGTAGTTGGAGAGCATCTGGTCCAACCGGTGAGCCTCTTCAAACGCTTCTTCCATTGCCGCATCCAGCCCGAATCGGTCTTTCCCGTAGGCCGCCACCGTGTAGGTGGTTCCCATTGCGTCCAGGGAACGCTCCAGCCTGAGAAGAGGAGCCGGGGTTTGTCCTGCGGAGGCCGGCCCGACCGTGAGAAGCATGGCCAACAGGGCAACGACGCCGCCAAACCCGCTTGGCGCGGGCCTGGGAGGCTGTTGCTTCTCAGGGCTGCTGTTCACTGCTGGATACACGGCTCATGCGGCGCTCCCCGCGGAGCACCTGATTTTAGCCTACAACCACGGCCCCTGCTGGGGCAAGAAAAGCTCGTATTTTCTTACGGATATGACGGCTAGGAATCACCCTGCCCGGGCTCGGCCTTGGGGCGCCCACGTCTGGCGCGGCGCAACAGGCGCTCGATGGGCGCGCCAGACAGGGCTTCCGAGTCGGCACGGAAGCGCAGCTCCGGCATGCGGAACAAGTCTAGCCTTTGCATCAGTTGGCGGCGAAGATAGAGCCTGGCTGAGGCGAGCCCCTCCAGCGCCGCCTCGCGCTCGGCGGCTCCGCCGGGAAGCGCAACCAGCACGTCGGCCCGGTGCATGTCCGGTGAAACCACCACATCGGTGACCTCCACCAGGGTAATCCTCGGGTCGTCGGACTCGAACCGGATCAACTCAGAGAGCTCCTCCCGCATCTTTTCAGCCACCCGGCGCGTGCGCAATGGATCCACCACCTCAGGGTAACCCACCGCGACCTGCGCCTGCGCCTCCGGCGTGCAGTATCGTGAATGGGATAGGTCCGAACACGAAATGCCGGAACTCGCCGTCATCGTTCCCACGTACAACGAACGCGACAACGTCCTGCCCCTCACCGCCGCCCTCCGGCTGGCTTTGAAGGACATCGATTACGAAGTCGTGTTCGTCGATGATGACTCGCCCGACTCCACCGCTGAGGTAGTTCGCCGCCTTTCTTTCGAGGACCCCCGCGTCCGCATCGTCCATCGAGTCCATCGCCGCGGGCTGGCATCCGCCGCCGTGGAAGGAATGATGGCTACAAACGCGCCATACCTGGCCGTCATCGACGGCGACCTGCAGCATGATGAAACCCTGCTGCCCGAGATGCTTCGCCTGTTGCGGGCCGGTGGCCTGGACCTGGTGGTCGGATCCCGCCACCAGGACGGCGGCAGCATGGGGGAGTTCTCAGCCGCCCGCGTGGCGTTGAGCCAGTTGGGGCGCAGGCTCAGTGCCCTGGTCTGCCGCGCGCACCTGTCGGATCCCATGAGCGGCTTCTTCATGCTCACCCGCTCCTACTTGAACGACGTCGTGCGTTCCCTAAGTTTGATCGGCTTCAAGATTCTCCTCGACCTTGTCGCCTCTTCTCCCCGGCCTGTGGCGATCCGCGAGATCGGCTACACCTTCCGCACCCGGCAACGGGGCGAGAGCAAGCTCGATCTGCTCGTCGGGCTGGAGTATCTCGAACTGCTGCTGGACAAGCTGTTCGGAGAGTGGGTGCCCGTCCGCTATATGCTGTTTGGTCTGGTTGGGGCTGTGGGTGTGGCGGCCCAGCTGCTACTCGTCGTGCTGCTGATGAACGCCGCCGGTCTGCTTTTCGGCAGGGCTCAGCTCTACTCCAGTATCATGGTCATCGCCCTGAACTACACGCTGAACAATCAGATGACGTTCCGCGCGCGGCGCCTGCATGGATGGAGGTGGCTCTCCGGGCTGGTGCTCTTCTTCTGCGCCTGTTCGGTGGGCCTGTTCAGCAACGTGGTGGCGGCGGGCACTCTGCGCAAGTTGGGGCTTCAGCTTCCGCTCGCGTCGCTCGCTGGAATCGTCATCGGCTCCATCTGGAACTACGGGGTCAGCTCGATTCTGGTTTGGCGCGTGAATCGCCGGCGCTGAAACGCAGCGCCTACTCCATCCAGTCGATCGTCGAGCTGACCAGGCACCGGCCCAAGAACGCCGCCGCCGCACGCTCGGCCGACTCCAGCACCTTCGCGGCGTTTTCCCGTGAACCGGATACCGTTACCGCCGCCACAACCGCCCGGTTGTGCAGTTCGTGGTCCTCCACCTCCGACACCGACAGGTTGAAGCCGGAGCGCAGACGGTCCTTCAATCCGCGCACCCAGTGCCGCTTGTCCTTTAGGGAGTGGGACTCGACGAACTCGAGTTCAAGGGTGAGAAGACCGACCGCCGGCATGGCGTCAGAATACCTCTCGGATCAGACGCCCAGTTGCGGGGCCACCTTCTCCTTCACGAAACCCTCGATGATGTCGCCCGGCTTGAGGTCGTTGTAGCCCGCGATGGCCATGCCGCACTCGAACCCGCTCTTCACTTCACTGGCGTCGTTCTTGAAGCGCTTCAGCGAATCCAGCCGTCCGGTGAAGACCACGATGTTGTCGCGCAGCAGCCGTACCTGGCAGTCGCGCGTAATGACGCCGTCCTGCACGTAGCAGCCCGCCACAGTGCCCACCTTCGAAATTCGGAACGTGGTGCGCACCTCGGCGCGCCCCTTGTATGCTTCCTTGAAGACCGGTTCCAGCATGCCCACCATGGCTCGCTTGATCTCGTCGGTGAGCTCGTAGATGATCGTGTGCAGGCGGATGTCCACCTTTTCCAACTCGGCGGCTTCGGTCGCTTTCCGCTCCGGACGCACGTTGAAACCAATAATGACGGCGCTTGAGGCCGCGGCCAGGTCTACGTCGGATTGAGTGATCGCGCCGACGCCGGCCATGATCACCCGGATACGCACCTTCTCAGTGGAGAGTTTCTGCAGCGTATCGGAGAGCACTTCCGCGGTGCCGCCCACATCGGCCTTCAGGATGATGTTGAGTTCCTTGGTCTCTCCCTCCCGCAGTTGGGCGTGGAATTGGTCCAAGGTAATACGCGTTTTGGCCATAGCCACCTCACGCGCTTTGACCTCGCGGAACTCGGCGATCTGCCGCGCCTTCGCCAGGTCGGTCACCACCTGGAGGCCGTCGCCGACCTCGGGCATCGACTCCAGCCCCAGCAACTCCACCGGCATCGACGGGCCAACCTCCTTCACCTGGTTGCCACGGTCGTCGTAGAGCGCGCGCACGCGCCCAAAGACAGTGCCGCACAGGAAGTGGTCGCCTACCCGCAGCGTCCCGTTCCGTACAAGCAGGGTAGCCACCGGCCCGCGCCCGCGGTCGAGTTGGGCTTCCAGTACCGTGGCCACGGCCGGACGCGCCCGATTCGCCTTCAACTCCTGCATGTCGGCCACCAGCAGGATGATCTCGAGCAACGCTTCGAGGTTCTGCTTCTGCTTCGCCGATACCGGCACGAAAGGTGTATCGCCGCCCCAGTCTTCCGGCATCAGTCCCATATCGGTGAGCTGCTGCTTCACCCGCTCCGGCTGGGCCTCGGGCTTGTCGATCTTGTTCACCGCCACGATGATCGGCACCTTGGCGGCGCGCGCGTGGTCGATGGCCTCTTTGGTCTGCGGCATAACGCCGTCGTCGGCCGCCACCACCAGCACAACAATGTCGGTGACCTTCGAACCGCGCGCTCGCATGCGCGTAAAGGCCTCGTGGCCCGGCGTATCGATGAACACGATCTTCCGATCGTTGATCTCCACGTGATAGGCGCCGATGTGCTGCGTGATGCCGCCTGCCTCGCGCCCGGCCACGTTGGTTTCCCGGATGGCATCCAGCAGCGAAGTCTTGCCGTGATCGACGTGGCCCATGATGGTCACCACCGGCGGACGCGACTCCAAATCGCCTGCCACCTCGGTGCTCTCCACGTCCTGGACGGACTCTTCCTCGTAGCTCATCTTCGCCGTCGAGGCGCCGAAAGCCCGCGAGATCTCCTCGGTCAGTTTCGTGTCCAGCGTCTGGTTGATGGTGGCGAAGATCTTCCGGTCCACCAGTTGCTTGATGACCAGGCCCGCCTTCACGCCCAGCTTCTCGGAAAGCTCCTTGACCGTGATTCCCTCGGAAATCGTGATCTCGCGGTCAATCGGCGGCGGCGGAGCCGGCTCCGATTTCCGGAACATCGGCTTGAGCTTGCCCTCGTTGTCCCTCTCGCGGTGATCGCGTTGCGGCCCACGCTTCTTCCCGGCATCGCGCCGGCCGGCGTCAGTGGTGGCGGGAGGCGGCGGTTCCAGGATTGGCGACGTCGGATGCGGGCCGCGGCCGCGCATCGGGCGCGGTCCAGGCGCGCCCATTCCAGGACGCGCTCCCGGCGCCCCGGGTCCGCGCCGTGCGCCTGGGTAAATCGGTTGCCCTGGCATGGACATCCCAGGCCTGGGGGTTGTCGGCTGGCCCGGCATGGCTTTGGGCGGGCTTTGCTGCTGCTGCAGCCGCGCCAGGATGTCGGCGCGCGGGGGGACAACGGGGCGCGCGGCTGGCTGGCCTGCCAGTGTCGGACGCAGTGGTTGGCCGGCGTTTTGCTGCGGCTGCTGCTGTGCTCGACCGCCGGCCTGCGCCACCGTCTGGGGCCGGGGCATCTGGGGTGCGCCGGGCGGTTTTGGAGTTCCCGGTGCGGCCGCGGGTGGCCGCGGAACTTCGCCGCCGGGCAGGGGCTGGCGTGGTCCCGAAATGATCTGACCCGGCCGTGGCGTGCTCGGCGCCGCCGCACGCGGTGCGATGGGCGCATTCCGCGCCAGAGGTGCGGCCGGAGCCGCCTGTCGAGCGGGTTCTGCCGCCGCCGGTGGAGCCGGCGGGGCGGGTTTGGCTGGAGCCGCTGGTGCTCCGGGCGCCGCCGCCGCCTTTGCCGCAGCCGGCTTGGCCGGAGTAGCTGGCGGCTTGGCGGCTTCCACGGTCTTTGCGGTAGCCGGAGGTGAAACCGCAGCTGGGGCGGCCGGTGCTGCCGGAGCGGCCGGATGAGCCAGAATCGTCCGGCTCGGTATTGGTATCGACGGTGCGTGTGGCGCTGCCCCACCGGTCTTGCCGGCCAGGCTCCCTGCCAGCGGCGGCCGGATTGGCGCGCGAGGAGGCGCGGGGGGGGCGGTCACCGCCGAAGGTTCTAGTATGGTTTCTTTCACGGAGGATGGGACTGCGGGAGCCGGATGCGTTGCCGGCGCGCTCACCGCATGCACTTCAGCTACTGATTCGGTCGTCTTCTTCTGCGACTTGGGTTCTGCCGCCGCCGGCGCGGCCTCTGCCGGCGCGGGCGCTGGAACTGGTTGCTCGGCTGCACGGGGCCGCGGAGCTTCGGCCGGGCGGCCAGTCAGTCGCGCCTTCACCTTCGCCGCCACGTCTTCGTCGATGGAGCTGGAATGCGTCTTCTTCTCTCTGACGCCGAAGCCCTCCAGGAGCTCCAGGATCGCGCCCGGTTTGACCTCGAGCTCGCGAGCCAGCTCATTGATGCGAATCTTCTTCATACCGTGGACGCCAACCTGCGCACAGGACTGGCCCAAATCACTCCTTGTTCCGCACGCCCGTCATCTGTGCCGGATTACTCTTCGACAGGAAGACCCGTGGTCCCCATCGTATCAGATTCATCTGACTGTGGTTTGCTCTCGCCGGCCGGCGCTGCCTCCGCTTCCGGCGCGCCCTCCGCCTGCGGCTCCGCAGGAGCATCCGCTTCGGTCGCTCCTTCAGGCTCGGGCTCTACTGCGGGCGCCGTCGTGGCGCTCGCGTCGAGATTGGCGTAGTACGCGTTCACTGCCGCCACGATGCCCTGCACCGCTTCGCCGTCGATCCCTTCGATCAACTCGATCTCTTCCGGCGTCATCCCGCCCAGCCGTTCCACCGTCCCCACGCCGCCGGTCAGCAACATTTCGAGTACGCTCTCCGCCAGCCCGTGCTCCGCCAGCACGCTCACCGGGGTTCCGGCGGACAGCGAATCCATCGCCGCTTCCACCTCCTGGCGCTTCTCTTCCTCGGTCTTGATGTCCACGCGCCAGCCCAGCAACTTGGCTGCCAGCCGCACGTTCTGCCCCTTCTTCCCGATGGCCAGTGAAAGCTGGGAGTCCTCGACGATGACCTCCATGTGCTTTTCCGCCGCGTCAATGATCGCCACCCGGCTGATCTTGGCCGGGTTGAGCGCGTGTGTCGCGAACGCCACCGCGTCTTCGCTGTACTCGATAATGTCGATCTTTTCGCCGCGCAGTTCGCGAATGATGGACTGCACCCGCATGCCCTTCATCCCAACGCAGGCGCCGACGCAATCCACGTCCCGGTCCCTGCTCAGCACGGCAATCTTGGTCCGTTCCCCGGCCTCCCGCGCGCAGCCGCGGATTACCACGGTGCTGTCGTAGATTTCGGGCACTTCCTGCTCGAACAGACGCATCACCAGTTCGCCGGCGGCTCGCGAGACCACCACCCCGGCGTTCTTGCCAGTCTTGTCCACGCTCTTGATGACGCACCGGATCCGGTCGCCCACCGAGAAGTTCTCCAGCCTGGACTGCTCCTTCTTCGGCAGCCGCGCCTCGGTCTTGCCCAGGTCCACCACCAGGTCCAGACCTTCCACACGCTTCACCGTGCAGTTCACCAGTTCGCCCACGCGGTTTGAGAATTCAGCGTAGATGTTCTCGCGCTCCGCCTCCCGTACCTTCTGCAGGATCACCTGCTTGGCTGTTTGCGCCGAGATGCGTCCCAGCGAGTCGGTCGGCTTCGCGAACCGGATAATGGTGCCCGCCTGAGCGGTCTTGTCGTACCGCTGCGCCTCCTCCACGCTCATTTCCTTTACCGGATCGGTCACCGGGTCGGCCACCACGCGCACCGCGTAGATCATGATGTTTCCGGTCCGCTCGTCGAGCTCAGCAACCAGCTCTTCGGTTGACTTGAACTGCTTCTTCGCCGCCACAAGCATCGCGTCCTTCACCGCGTCGAGCACGATCTGCGGGTCGATCCCCTTCTCCTTGCTCAGGATCTCGATGGACTGATAAATGGATGCCAAGCTCTTCGTTCCCCTTCCTGCGGTTCCGGGCCCTTACCAGGGTCCCTTCACCATTCGAATTTCAGGTTTGCCTTTTCGATTTGATCCATCCGCACCCGGATGGTCTTGCCGGCGGCGGTCTCCAGGACCACTTGGTCCCCCTCGACGCCTCCCAGCACGCCTTCCCAGCGGCGCTGGTTCTCGAACGGCTCGCGCAGCGCGATCCGTGCCTTCCGCCCGGCAAAGCGGGAAAAATGCCCCAGGCTGAAGAGCTTGCGCTCCACGCCCGGCGAACTCACCTCAAGCTGGTAGGAGTCGCCCGGCATCGCCTGCTCCACGTCCAGCACGGTTCCCACCTGCTGCGAGATCAACTCGCAGTCGGCGTGGCTCACCCCCTCCGGTTTGTCGATGAAGATCCGCAGCACTCTCGCCCGGCCGCTGCCGGCCAGTTCGACGTCCCACACCTCCAGCCCCTCGCGCGCAGCCGCGCGACGCGCGATCTCGGTGACGCGGTCCAGCAGCGTCTCTTTCACCGATCCGGGCATGTCGTAGTGGAATCCTGCTTCACGGCCCCCAAAATGGGGCTCCGGCCAATAAAAAAGTGGGCTTTCGCCCACGTTCATGGTTCGCCAGACTCCAGTATACACCATGCCGTGGAACCCGGGTAAAGAACTGTAAACCATGGCTCCATCTCACTCGCTCCCCCCATACAATGGTTGCCGGAGATGCCCGATCCGGCCCCGCCCGCCCTCCTGCTGATCGACGACGACCGCGCCCTCTGCGCTCTCATGCGGGACTATCTCTCCACCCAGGGCTTCTCTGTCGAGTTCGCCCACGACGGCCCCGCCGGCCTCCGCCTTGCTCTCCAGAAGCGCTTCGACCTCATCCTGCTCGACGTCATGATGCCCGGCCTGGACGGTTTCGGCGTCCTGGCAGAACTACGCCGCGTCAGCGATACCCCTGTCCTCATGCTCACCGCCCGCGGCGAGCCCTCTGATCGCGTCCACGGTCTCCGCGCCGGCGCCGACGACTACCTCGGCAAGCCTTTCGACGCCGGTGAATTGACCGCCCGCATCCATGCCATCCTTCGCCGCGCCTCAGGCGCCGTCGCCCGAGAGCGCGGCGTCCTGCTCCATCATGCAGGCGTACGTCTCGACCCATCTTCCCGCGCCGTCTCCGCCGGCGGGCAACCCGTCTCCCTCACCGCCGCGGAGTTCGACATCCTCGAATTGCTCATGAGCGCCGCCGGCCGGCCGGTCACCCGCGACGAGATCTCGATTCGCCTTTACCAGCGCGAAGCGTCACCTTTTGATCGCGCCATCGACGTGCACCTCAGCCACATCCGCCGCAAACTCGGGCCTTCCGGCGCCCTGATCCGCACCATTCGCGGCGCCGGCTACCTTTTCCCCCTGCACGCTTCGGAGCAATCCGAGCCATGAGGTCCATCTTCGCCAAGCTGACCCTCTGGTTTTTCGCCACACTCCTGGTTTCCCTGGCCGCTTTCCTGCTCACCACCGTCGTGTTTGCGCCCAGACCCGTCGAACAGCGCCGTGCGTTCGGCCCCTTCCACCGCCTCGAAAACGCGCTGGCCATCGAGGCCTATGAACGCGGGGGCAAAGAAGAACTCGCCCGTACCCTGGAACGCTTCGACTCCTTGCTGCCCAACTTCGCTCCCGGCCACCGCCTCCTCGACGGCGCCGGCCGCGACCTGCTTACGGGGGAGGACCTGTCGGCTCAGCTCCCGCGCGCCGGCGACCGGGGTCAGTTCGGCAATCTGCGTTCGCCCGACGGCCGTTATATCTACATCTTTCCCCATCCTCCGCGTCCCAACCCGCTCTCCATGATCCCTTTCTACGCCTGGATCGCCCTACTGGTCGCTCTTATGGCTTGGGTCTTCGCCCGCTATCTCGGCAATCCTCTCCGGGAGCTGCGCGAAACAGTGCGCCGCTTCGGCAACGGCGACCTCTCTCCCCGCACCCATTCCCGCCGGCGGGATGAAATCGGCGATCTTGCCCGCGATTTTGACCAGATGGCAGACCGCATCGAGACGCTCCTCACCGCCGAGCGCCGCCTCCTTCAGGACGTCTCCCACGAACTGCGTACCCCGCTTACCCGCCTCTCGCTCGCACTCACCCTTTCGCGCTACAGCCAGGCGCAGGAAGAGATCGGCCGCCTTTCGTCCCTCATCGGCGAATTGACGGAAATGACCCGCGCAGAAGGTGACCCGGAAGCCCTGCCCCGCCAACCCTTCAACTTGAGCGATCTGCTGGCATCGGAGGCTGCGCTCTTCGAAATCGACCTTCGCGTCCAGCCTGGCCTCATAATCCAGGGCCGCCCCGCCCATCTTCGCCGCGCCGTCGAGAACATCCTCCAGAATGCGGCACGCTTTCAGCCACCCGGCTCGAAGATCATTGTTTCGGCGGCCCGGGAGGACGATGGCGTCACCATCCGCATTAGGGATTTTGGGCCCGGCGTGCCGCCCGAATCGCTCGACGCGCTGTTCCGCCCCTTCTTCCGGGTCGACAAGGACCGCTCCCGCGACTCCGGCGGCGCGGGGCTCGGTCTCGCCATCGCCCAGCGCGCCGTGCGTCTTCACCACGGCCAGATAGTTGCCCGCAACGCCTCCCCCGGCCTGGAAATCATTATCACCCTCCCGGATTGACGGCCGCCGCTGTACCATGGTCGTCGTCATGGCCAAGCTCACCCTTCTTCGCGGCGCCGTCGCTGCCGGCGAGGGCGTGATCCGGCTTGCTCCTTGTTCCGCCTCCCAGGATCCGCAGGCGGAGGAACGATGGCTCGCCTCAGTGAGCGAGCCTCACCTCAGCTACATCGCCGTCGGAGCCAAGCGATTTGCCTTGCGCGATGCCATCGATGCCTTGCGGGACTGGTTCCTTGGCACTGGCGCGCCGGACTGGAATGTCCTGGCACGGTATTGCCGCGGCCAACTGACCCTACAGCCGTTGGCCGATTGCGAAACGCTGCCGGCCATGGAGCGACTGACGCTGGCCGCCGCCGGGGCCGTTACCCTTCGCCACCCCCAGGCTTTCGCTCTCTTCTGTCTGCACGGCCAGGGACTGGTCAACCGCGTCGCCGTCCAGCATCCGGCCTCGCTGTCCGACGGCCGCCTCATGCCCGACGAACTCTTCGTTACCGGCGAAGCCGCGCGCCGCGGAGTTCAGGTCCGGAATTCAAGTGATCGTGAACGCCTCGTCCTGCTTCAAATCTTTGGTGCCGGCACAGTCGTCGCGCCGCCTACCAAGTCCCCATCCTCAGCACCACCGACGTCTTGAACGCCAACCCGTGCTCGAAATCCATGCCGTTCACAGGAGGCAGCCAGGAACGCCTGTATTCCAGGCTTGCCAGCCGCAATGCTATCGCCGGATTCAGCCGCAGGTCCACACCGCTCCCCGCCGCCAGCGAAACGCCCTGGTTCTGGTACTTAGTGACGTACTCATCCTGCAGCGGCATCTTCTTGCCGTGCTTCGCCGCCGTCGCCATAAGCGAGGCCTTCAACGCCGGGTGCATCTGCTCTTCGGAAACCTTGATCCCCCCGACCAGCAGATGCGCATACGGACTCCAGCGGCTCGACGGCCTCGGCGTCCAGCGCGGTCCCGCCAGGTACGACATCGTGTCGCCGCTCAGGTCCTTATCCAGGCCCTGCATCTTGCACCCGTACACATCCACCACCACTTGCCAGGTGTCTGTCACTCTATACGCCGCCTCACCTCCACCGCCAAGACAGGCCAACGTTCCGGCACTGCCCCCGAGAAACACCAGCGGACGGCTCTCCATGGCCACTTCCACCGGCGCTATCCCAAACTGGCCTCTCCGCTCCACCGGGGGTTGCAGCGGTCCGGAAATCCGGCCGCCGCGCTCATCTTCCAGGTAAGACGTGAGTAGTGGTGAGAACGCTCCTGGCCGGTTGTCCCGCGCCCAAGGCACCTGCAGCCGCATCATGTTGGCGAACGACCGGCTCGGATTGAGCCAGCCGCGCGCCATCACGCGCACCACTGGGTTCGATACCTTCCGTTCGATGCGCTTGATGACATACTGGTCCAGCGCGTCCTCCACCAGCATCCACCCCGTGCCCACCACCGGCGTAATCACGTGGTCCACATAACCCTGCTGCGGATATTGAGACTGAATCTTCCCGATGGAGGCTTCGCTCAGCGGGCCGACCTCGAATTGCATGCTGTAGGCCGCCGAGTAAGCCGCCGCTCTCAGCCGGCTCTTCCAGTAGATCGGATTCCTGCCGAACTCTGCCCTGCGATAACTATGATCGTTCTGCACCCAGATGAATCCCGCTGCCGCCCCCTGCATCGGGTGACCGACGTAGTTCACATAGAACGGATCGCCGTCCGCCCAGCCGTTCAGGTTCGACGCCGGCCTTGCCAGTCCTTCCCAGTCCACGCCCTGCCGTTCCCACGGCCTGAGCCAAGGCTCTCTGTTCTTTGGCGCCGCCACAATCACAGGACGCACGAACCCTGAAGCTGCCGGCGTAGCCGTCTTTCTCTCAACGTTTTCCGATTCATCGCCCGGGCCTTGACCCAGGCACGCGCCGCGCCCCAACAGGCAGAGCAGCGCGCTTAGACAGTACCGGCGCATCGCTCGCATTGATAGTATTATCACCTGAATCTCACCGAACTATAGATGTCTCCCAACATGACCTCGTTGCACTACCGGCGGTACTTTCTGCTGCTTCTCCTGTCGACGGTTTCGGCATTCCCTGCCGGGGTTCCTGCCTTTCGGCAGGTCGTCGTTTCCTCTGGTCTCAAGATGGGCTACCAACTTGTCACGGTCGACCTGAACAACGACGGCCGCAAGGACCTCATCGTCATCGATGAGCGTTCCACCGAACTCGCCTGGTTTGAAAACCCCGGCTGGCAGCGGCATGTCCTGGCCGTCAACGTACCGCGGGCTATCAATCTCGATTGCTGGGACTACGACGGCGACGGTGTGCCCGAAATCGCCATGGCTCACAACTTCGAAACCAACCCGGAGAAGTCCATCGGCAATGTGCTCATCCTGAAAGCCGGTCCGGACATTCGCGCACCGTGGAACGTCCGGGAGATCGACCGCATCCCAACCGCCCACCGCCTGCGCTGGATTGATCCACGGGGAGACGGGCGGAAACTGCTGCTCGTGGCGCCCCTGGTGGGCCCGGCGGCACGCCCCCCGGACTATGCCGGAAACACACCTATCTACGCCTACCGGCCCGGCGACTGGAAACGGCAGTTGATCACCAATTCTCCTCGCGGCATCCTGCATAGTATTGCGCCCGTTGAATGGGGCGGCCGCGGCCAGCGGCTCTTCACCGCCAGCTTCTCCGGACTCGAACTCTTCTCGCCAGACTCGTCCGGACGCTGGACCGGCGCCCTCATGGCTCCCGGTGACCCCCGCCCGTGCCCGGAATGCGGCAGTAGCGAGGTGAAGACCGGTAGGCTCGGTCGCCGCCGGTTCATCGCCGCCATCGAGCCCTGGCATGGCAACCAGGTGGTCGTTTACCTGGAAAGCGGCAAGAAATGGACGCGGTTGGTGCTCGACGACGCCATGGTCAACGGCCACGCACTGGCCGTTGGAGACCTCGACGGCGACGGCCGCGACGAGATCGTCTCCGGTTTCCGCGGCAAAGGCTTCCGCCTCTCCGTCTTCCAGGCGGAAGACAGGCAGGGCAAACGATGGCGGCGCGCCGTCATCGATCCGGACGGCATCGCGGCAGCCGACTGCAAGATCGCTGACTTCGACAACGACGGCAAGGCCGACATCGCCTGCAGCGGCGCCTCCACCGGCAACGTGAAGCTCTACCTCAACCTCGGTCCCAGCCGCTGACGCTACTGTGGCCGGAACGCCACCGGGACGTTCGTGAAACTCATCGCCGGATTGAACCGCAATCCCAGCGCTGTCATACCGCCAGGCTGGTTGCTTTGGAACTCCACGAATCCGCGCCTCCCGCTCAACACCGGGAACCGCGCATGCATTGAAAACGACGCGTGCCCGTTGGGTGGAAGCTGGATCAGGTCGCGCCCTACTTCCGCGCCCGTGTCGTCGCGCATGATTGCCGTGATCAATCCCTGCGCATCGGAGCCGAGGTTGACAATCGCCACGCCCGTGGAGAACCCCACCAGGTTGTCATACGGGACGATTACGCTCGTTTGGATCTTGCTCTCCAGAACCGAGGTTCCCTCTGACTCAGCACCGCTGCCCTGCCGCTGCCGGAAGATCGCGTAGCCGGTTACCGGCAAAGAACTGCGCACATCGGCCCAGCCCACCGTCGTAACGGAAACCGCAGCCTCCGTTTCAATCAGCAGGGTTGCGTTTGCGCCCAGCGTCCGGTCCACGGTCGAAGCCGTCACGGTAATGGAATTTCCGCCCTGCGTCACCGTCATCGGGAGAATCAACGGCAGCCCGTCCTCTCCCACCAGGTTCACGCGAACCTGCGCGATGGCCGCGTTCAGATTGGAGAGCGAAATAGTGGTCTTCCATCCGCCGCCCGAGGCCAGTTGTGAGATGACCCCGGCCCGCGGGTAGGTCGCGCCCGCCGACACCGTGATGCTGAATGTCGCGGTAGTCGAAACACCCACGTTGTCCGACAGCCGGACCACGAAGGTGTAGGAACCCGCCGTCGCCGGCACGCCTGTCAACGCACCGGCCGTGGAGAGCGCCAGCCCTGGCGGTACATTACCGGAGAAGACGGCCCAGGTGTAAGGCCCCACGCCCCCGCTGCCGCCGAACGTCAGGAAGTAATTGCTTCCCACGGTCGCATCCGGCAGAGGCGAAGTCGTCGTGATGTTGACGCCGGCGTTCACTGTCAAGCTGAACGATTGCGTGGCGCTCGTGCCCACGCTGTCGGTCGCCCGCGCCGTGAAAGTGTAAGACCCGCCCGCCCCCGGCGTGCCGCTCAAGGTGCCGTTGGTGGCCAGCGTGACGCCTGGCGGCAGTGCGCCCGACGCCACGTTCCACGTATATGGCGCCACGCCGCCGGCCGCCGAAAGCGTCTGGAAGTAGAAGACGCCGAACGATCCGGCCGGCAATGGCGATGTCGTCACAATGGTGATGGCAGGATTCACAACTACCGTGAACGTCTGCGTTGCTGATACCGCTGCTGCGTCGCTGACCCTCACCGTGAACAGGTAGCTCCCCGTCGTGGTCGGCGTTCCCGTTAGCGCGCCATTGTTAGCCAAGGCCAACCCCGGCGGCAGCGTTCCGGCAAACAGGGACCAGACGTAGGGCGCTGTTCCGCCGGTCGCCGTCAGCGTCTGCGAATAGGCAACCCCCACCGCGCCGTTCGCCAGAGTGGTGGTCGTAATGGTGATCCCGGACCCCACCGTCAATGCGAAGTTCGCCGTGGCCTGCGCCAGAGTTCCGTCCAGAACGCGCACGCCGAAGTTGTAGGTGCCGGGCGCCAGCGGTATCCCCGTGATGGCGCCGTTGTTGGCCAGCGTCAATCCTGCCGCCAGACTCCCGGACGCCAGCGACCACGTGTAGGGGGCTACGCCGCCTGTCGCCTGCAGAACCACCGAATAACTCGCGCCGACGGTTGCCGCCGGCAGCGGAGACGTGGTCGTGATCGCCAGTCCCGTGTTGATGGTCAGAGAGAATGCCTGGGTCACCGATGCCGCCGCTCCATCCGTCACACGCACCAGGAAGAGGTAAGATCCCTGCGTTGTTGGGGTCCCCGTCAGCGCGCCGTTGGTCGCCAGGGTCAATCCCGGCGGAACCGATCCACCCGCCAGGGTCCAGACGTACGGCGCCGTGCCGCCCGCCGCGGCGAAGGTCTGGCTATAGGGAGAACCCAACACTCCGTTCGCCAGCGGCGAGGTCGTTGTAATCGTCAACGACGAGCCAATGTTGAGCGAGAACGACTGCGTCGCCGTCGCCGCCGCTCCATCCGTCACCTGCACCAGGAACGTGTATGCGCCCGCCGAACTCGGCGTACCGCTCAGAACGCCCGTCGGTGACAACGCCAACCCCGGCGGCAGGCTGCCGCCCGTGACAGTCCAGGCATACGGGAGAGTTCCGCCCACGGCCGTCAACGTCTGCGAATACGCGACCCCCGGCACTCCGTTCGGTAGGCCCGGAGCCGTCGCGATGGCCAGTCCCGAACCGACCGTCAGGCTGAATGTTTGGGTTGTCGACAACGCCAGGTTGTCCGTCACCCGTACCACCATCGTGAACGCGCCAGGTGAACTCGGAGTCCCCGAGATCAGTCCGCTGCTGGCCAGCGTCAGGCCCGGAGGCACCGCCCCCGCCGCCAGCGTCCACAAGTAAGGCGGAGTCCCGCCGCTGGCGGCAAGACTGTGCGCGTATTGCACGCCTACCGCCGCATTCGGCAATTGAGCTGGCGTCGTAATCGTCAGCGCAGAGCCCACCACCAGCGTGAACGCCTGAAACGTCGTCCCGCCGCTGTTGTCGTTCACCCGGACCACGAAGCTCGAAGTCCCGCCTGTCACTGGCGTGCCGCTCAGCACCCCCTGCGTGCTCAAAGTCAGCCCCGCTGGTAGATTGCCGGTTGCCAGGCTCCACGTGTAGGGCGCAGCTCCGCCTGAGGCCGCCAGCGTCTGCGAATAGAGCACACCAGGCGTCCCCGCTGGTAGCGCGGAGGGTGTCGTCACCGTGATCGCCGCAGTAATCGTCAGGCTCAACGTCGTCAATGCCGCGCCGGAGGCCGAATCGTTCACGCGCACTGAGAACAGAGACGGCGTGGCCGTCGACGGGGTGCCGGTGATCGCTCCGGTTGCGCTTATGGCCAGTCCCGGCGGCAACGCGCCGCCTGTCACCACCCATGTGTATGGCGGCGTCCCCCCCGTCGCCCCCAGACTAGTCGAGTATGGTGTTCCCACCATCCCGTTCGGCAGGGGGGAGTTCGTCGTGACCGTCAGCCCCGATCCAATATACAAGTTGTAGGATTGCGTGGTCGTGCTCCCGATCACGTCGGTTACGCGCACCGAGAAGATCGAGTTGGTGCTCGAGGTCGGCGTACCAGCCAGCGTCCCGGCCGGACTCAGTGTCATGCCCACTGGCAATGAACCGGAGAGCAACGTCCACGTGTAGGGTGCCGTCCCGCCCAGCACGCCAAGAGTCACCGAGTAAGGCGCCCCCACCGAGCCATTGATCAATGGACTCGGTGTCGTAATGGTGAGCACCGACGCGACGTTGATGACGTAGCTTTGGCTCGACGTTCCCGACGCCCCATCATTCACTCGAACGGTGAAGTTAAAGCTTCCGCCTGTCGAGGGCACGCCGCTGATCGTCCCTGCGGGCGACAGCGTCAATCCCGGGGGTAGGCTCCCGGTCGCCACCGTCCATGAATAGGGCAACGTGCCCCCAGCTGCAGCTAAGGTCTGGCTGTAGGCCGCGCCCAGTGTTCCACTGGGCAGCCCTGGCGTTGTAATCCCCACTCCGGTCGCGACACTCATCGTGTAGGTCCGGTTCGAGAATGCCGCCGCCCCGTCGGTCACCTTGACCGTAAACGTGTAGTTCCCTCCGGCTGTCGGGATTCCCGCCAGCGCGCCGGCCGTCGATAGCGTCAATCCCGCCGGCAGCGGCGTAGCAGGGTCCATCGTAAACGTGTACGGTGGCGCGCCGCCGGTGGCGATCAACGTGGTGCTGTATCCGATTCCCACCGCGGCGTTGGCCAGTTGCACCGGCGAGGTGATCGCCGGCAACCCTGACGCCGTCACCGTCAGCGAGCCCATGTTCTGCGCCCCGCCTTGCGCCATGCTGGCGTAGTTTCCCGGATTCGCAAACGCCCCATAGGGGAAGTAGAAACTGTACGGCGTCGGCGGCGAGCCCGCGTTCCGCACGTCGAAAAGCACCATGTCGTACTTCAACTGCGAGTTCGGGAAGATGCCGATCTCATCACAGGCCGGCGCACAAGTCACTTGCCCTGCCGTCAACACCATCGACGAGGCGATGGGCGCCTGCGTCGACAGTTGGAACGACATCGTCTTGCCGTCCGCCCCCACTCCAGTGAAGGAGTAATTGTATGTTGCGCCGCTGATCTGCGCTGCCGCTCCGATCACAAACAGTGCTGTGGCAATTCCCTTGAATGAATACATTTGGTTCCTCGACCTCGCCATTCCAGAATCTACCTGCACGTTTTTCGCCGAACACACTTCGTCCCGCAAGCAGTCGGCAACTCCAGGCAGGTTGGTTTCAGTATTGTGTTTGATATCAGATACTTAGATGGACGGCTGACCAGCGTGGCTGCGCCCCGTCACTTGTCCGTGCGCTGTGCCCTTTCGACTCACCCCCTGCTGTCCTACGCGCTGATAATCCGCCCGCTTACCTGACTTTCGGGTGGCTTGTACCTTTTTACTGCATCCCCGCCCCGTGTCCCGCCAAACACGCTGTGTTCTGCCGCACACATTGGAAGGACCTATCAACGCGTTCTTTTTCAATATGTTGCCGTCTGGCACCCCCAGTG
>JACRKW010000142.1 GCA_016215215.1 Acidobacteriota bacterium | reverse complement strand
GGCGAGGCCATGTCGATCTTGGAGCGCAGGGTACGGCTGCCGTCGGGGAACTCGCCGTTCTTCATGCGCTCGAAGAGGTCGAGGTTCTCCTCCACCGTGCGGTTGCGGTAGGGGCTCTCCTTGCCGGGCTCTGTAAGCGTGCCGCGGTGCTGGCGGACCTCCTCGGCGGTAAGGTCGCAGACGTAGGCTTTCCCTTTGCGTATGAGTTCGACGGCCCAGAGATACAACTGGTCGAAGTAGTCGGAGGCATAGAACATGCCATCCCATTCGAAGCCCAGCCAGCGGACGTCTTCCTGGATGGATTCGACGTACTCGGTCTCTTCCTTGCTCGGGTTGGTGTCGTCAAAGCGCAGGTTGCACTTGCCGCCGAACTCGCGGGCGAGCCCGAAATTCAGGCAGATGGACTTGGCATGACCGATGTGGAGGTAGCCGTTGGGCTCGGGGGGGAAGCGGGTGTGGACGCGGCCCTGGTGGCGGCCGGAGGCGAGGTCCTGGATGATGGTGTCCCGGATGAAGTTGGAGGGCCGGGGGGCCTCGCTGGCGGCGGTCTCTGTGGGTGTGGGTGGTTCGGGCATTGGGGACTGATTTCTAATTGTTGAGCTTTTCAACCGCCTGATCGAGGCGCTTCAGGCATGCGTCGCGGCCCACCACTTCCAGGGTTTCGAACAGCGGTGGAGCGTTCTTGCGGCCGCAAACGGCCACGCGGATGGGCTGGAACATCTGGCCGGCCTTGACTCCGATACCGGTGGCGGCGGCGCGGAGAGCGGCGTCGAGGGCGTCGTGGGTGAAATTGGCCGTTTCGAGCACCTGGCGAGCGACGCGCAGCGCCTTCTCCGCCATGGCGGCATCGCCTTTCTGGGGGATGAGCTCGGCGGGGTCGTAGGGCGCGAGCTGATCGAGGAAGAAGAAGTCGGCCGCGGCGGGGGCGTCGTTCAGGGTCTTGATGCGCTCCTGGATGAGCGGCGTGACCTGGCGGGTCTTGGCCGGGTCCGCCGCATAGCCGGCCGCTTCAAAGACGGGCTGGAGCGCGGCGGCGAGCTCGTCGTGGCTCATGGCGTAGAGGTGCTGGGAGTTGAGCCAGAGGGCTTTGGGGTCGATGGGGTCGTTCTCGGAGAAGTTCACCACGGCGTTGGAGCGGTTGACGCCTTCGAAGGAAAAGGCGTCGATCAGATCCTGGCGCGACATCTTCTCGCGGTCGTCCTTGGGATTCCAGCCCAGCAGGCAGAGGAAGTTGACATAGGCGTGGGGGAGGAAGCCGGCGTCGCGGTACGTGGTGACGGAGACGACGGGGCCGTGCTTGCGCTTGGAAAGCTTGGCGCCGTCGGGCGCGATGAGCAGCGGCAGGTGGGCAAAGCGGGGGGCTTCGACACCCATGGCCTCGAAGATGAGGATGTGCTTGAACGTGTTGGAGAGGTGGTCCTGGCCGCGAACGACGTGGCTGATGCGGAGATCGACGTCGTCGACGCACGAGGCGTGATGATACGTGGGAGCGCCGTTGGAGCGCAGCAGGGCGAAGTCCTCGATGTCGTCGCAGGATTTCGACTGCTCGCCATAGACCAGGTCCTTGAACTCGACGCGGCGGCCCGTGTTGCGCGGCACCCGGAAGCGGAGGACGAAGGGCTCGCCTGCGGCGACGCGCCGGTCGCTTTCCTCCGGCGAGAGTTCGCGCATGCCGGGGTTGCAGAGCCAGGCGCCCAGCTCCGCACGGTCGTCGGCCGCGGCGCTCATGGGGGTGAAGTCGCGATAGGCGTGTCCGGCGGCGTGGATGGCCCAGGCGGCCTTGGTGTAGAGGTCGAGACGGTCGCTCTGGCGGTAGAATTCGTCCCAGCCAAGATCGAGCCAGTTGAGGCCGTCGAAGATGGAATCGAGCGAGGCTTGGGTGTTGCGTTCGACATCGGTGTCGTCGATGCGCAGGATCATGGTCCCCTTCTGCCGGCGGGCGAAGAGCCAGTTAAAGATGAACGTGCGGGGGCTTCCAATGTGGAGGTAGCCGGTGGGAGAGGGAGCGAATCGAACTCGAACCATTGAACTACCAGTGTAGCCGATGGGGTCGGGCAGACGGATCGATGAAGCGCAATCAATTGTGAGATGGAGAGTTGTTCGGCGCGAAGGCCCGCCTCAGGTAGCGCATCGACGCGCGCCTTGTCGTAGACGCCCATGAGGTTGTTCCTGAGTGTCTTGCGCTTCTGGCGGAAGCAGGCGGAGGCGAACTTGAGGAAGGCCGGCAGGTCTTCGGTCAGCGGCTGGGGATGGGGGGTGAGGCGGACGACGGCGCTGTCGACCTTGGGGGGAGGGCGGAAGGAGGAGGGCTTCACGATGAACAGGCGCTCGACGCGGCAGCGGACCTGGGTGGCGACGGAGAGATAGCCGTAGTCGCGCGAGCCGGGCTGGGCGGCGAGGCGATCGGCGACCTCGCGCTGGACGAGGAAGACCGCCTGGGTGAGCGTGCCGGGGGGGAGTGAAAGGACCTGATCGATGATGGGCGAGGTGATGTAGTAGGGCAGATTGCCGCAGACGGCGGCCGGCCCCCAACGGCCCAGGTTGGTGGCGAGGACGTCAGCTTCGACGAGTTCGAAGCGCGGCTCGGAGGCGAATTCGGTTCGCAGGGCGGCGGCGAGGACGGGGTCGAGTTCGACGGCGACGAGGTGCTGGCAGCGTTCCAGGAGGAGGCGCGTGAGGCCGCCGGGCCCAGGGCCGATCTCAATGCAGAGGGGCGCGCCGGGCGGGCAGGCGGCCGCGGCGATGCGCTCCAGGATGGAGGCTTGGAACAGGAAGTGCTGACCGAGTGGGCGGCCCAAGAGAAAGGATCAGCCTTTGACGTCGATCTGGCTGCGGCTCTTGAACTTCACGCGGACCCAGCCTGAGGTGGGCTGGCCGAAGGTGGTGGCGGGGTTGAACTCGGTGAACAGGAGGGAGTTCTCGAGTTTGCGCCGCATCTCGGAGGTATTATCCGTACCGAAGCCCTCGGGGAAGGAGTAGTCAATGACGCGGCCGTTTTCGTCGACGAAGACATCGACGGCGATTTCGGCGTCGGAGACGTCGAGCAGCAGGGCCTTCATGGACGGGTTGGTGGCGATAGCGAGGGGCACATCGTTGTGGTGATCGCGCACGATGCCCTGGAAGTTGGTCATCACCATGGAAAAGAGGATGACGGCCGAGGCCAGCCCGCCGGCCGCGGGCAGGGCCAGGGGGCGCATGAGGTTGTTGATGGAGAGAGAGAGGTGATCGAGGCGATGCTGGACCCAGGAACGGAGGGTGGCATAGCGGCGGCGGCGGGCGGCCTCGCGCGATGCCATGGCGCGAAGAGAGAAGGCCAGGTGCGCGGGCATGGGGCGGACGGGCCGAGCGCGCAGGGCGTGACGGACGAGATCGAGCTGGCCGGCGTGCACTGAGCAATCGCGGCAGCCGGCCAGATGCCGCCGGAGCGGCGACTGCTCGGATTCGGGCATGTGATTGGGCCCGTTCAGGGCCATGTCCGTATCCTGGAGCGCGGCGAGCATCGACTTGACGTTTTGGCAGTCCATACCGATCAGGACCTCAGTCACCGGCCGGCTGCGGGTTGAAGCCGTAGCCGCGAGCCGGTTCCATTTGTTCCACCAGGGCCTTGCGGAGGGATTCACGCCCCCGCAGGATCCGTGACTTTACCGTGCCGAGCGACACATTGAGTACGCCGGCAATCTCCTCGTAGCTCAACTCTTCCAGGTCCCGCAACACGACGGCGGAGCGAAAGATCGGATTCAGCCCGGCCAGCGCAATTCCAATCGCCGACTTCCACTCCTCATTCAGCGTCAGGTCGTAGGGCGAACGAGCCGGGTCGCCGATGGAGTCCAGGAAACCCCGTCCTTCTTCATCGGATTGCAGGCCGACTTCGGCGCGCCTGTGGCGGCCGAACCAGCGGCGGCGGTTGTACGCCTCGTTCACCGCAATGCGGTAGACCCACGTCTTCAACGAACTCTGGCCGCGGAACGAGCCGACGTTGCGAAACACCTTGAAAAACACGTCCTGGGTGACATCGCCGGCGTCGTTGGGATCGTCGATCAGGCGCTGAACCAGGTGAAAGACCGGCGTCTGGAACCGTTCCAGCATCGCGGCATAGGCGGCCTCGCAACCCGACCTGAGATCCTCCAGAAGACACTCCTCGCTACCCCAACCCGGCCATTCCGGGGGGGCCGATTCGCCAGCGAGCTCTTGCGCAATCCGAGCCGGCTGCATGGGTGCCTCCGCAGAGCCATTGTAGCGCCATTCACTAAAGCGCCGTTACTACTAGAGACACCCCGGGCGGCCGGAAAGTTCCAACTGGGTTTGCATCAGGCGCAACCCGGCGGCGTGTCAGGATTCCCGCGCCTTGAAACCGATGCGGTTAACCGCCCCGGCGATGGCGGCCGGCGCCGTTTTGCCGGGGTCATAGGTAACTTCGGCCGAGCCGACTTCGACCCGCTGGACCTGCACTCCGTCGACCTGCTGCAGCGCGTTGGTGACTCGGTTGACGCAGGCGCCGCAGTGCATTCCTTCGATGGCCAGAGTCAGGGTCTGAGTCATAACTTCCTGTACTTCCCTCTCAATTTTGCCGGCTCATGACTTCCTGGTAGTACTTCTCGTACTGCGGGATGATCTTGGAAGTGCAGAAGCGCGCCTCAGCCGTGTCGCGGGCTGCCCAGCGCATGCGCGTCATGAGCTTGTCGTCGGAGAGCAACTCCACCACGCGTAGCGCCTGCGCCTCCACATCTCCGACATCCTCCAGGAATCCGTCCGCGCCGTGAGTGATCAGCTCGGGCACGCCGCCCACTCGCGTGGCCACGGGCACCACGCCGCAGGCCATGGCTTCCAGGGCGGCCAGGCCGAAGGACTCCAGGCGGCTGGGCAGCAGCAGGACGTCGGTCTGCGGGATGAGGCGTTCGATGTGGTTTTGCTTGCCCAAAAACTTGACGTGTTCGTGGACGCCGAGCTCGAAAGCGAGCCGCTCGGCTTCACCGCGGTCGGGCCCGTCGCCGGCCATCCACAGCTCGCAATCCACCTGGCGGCGGGCGAGCGAGAGCACGCGCACGCAGTCTGTGATGCGTTTCACCTGGCGGAAGTTGGAGATGTGCAGCAGGCGCGGGGGGCCGGCGTGAGGCTCCTTGGCCATGCGGTAGAGGTCGCAGTTCACGAAGTTGTGCATCACTCGGATCTCGTTGGCGACGCCGAAGACATCGACGGTTTCGCGGCGCAGGTACTCGCTGATGGAGGTGACGCCGTCGGACTGTTCGATGGAGAACTTGGTGATGGGGAAGTAGCTGCGGTCGATACCCACCAGCGTGATGTCGGTGCCGTGGAGGGTGGTGACGTAGGGCAGGTGGCGCTTGTGGTGGAGCATGGCGCGCGCCATGTAGGCGGAGGCGGAGTGAGGAATGGCGTAGTGAACATGGAGGAGGTCGAGGTTCTGCCACTCGGCGATCTCGGCCATGCGTGATGCCAGCGCCAGGTCGTAGGGTGGGTATTGGAAGAGCGGATAGGTGGAGACCTCCACCTCGTGGTAGTAGACGCGCGGCGTGCCGGGGTCCAGGCGGATGGGGTTGGCGTAGGTGATGAAGTGGACCTCGTGGCCGCGGGCGG
>JACRKW010000141.1 GCA_016215215.1 Acidobacteriota bacterium | reverse complement strand
CTGGTCGGCACCGACTTTTCCAACTACTTCACCGAACCGGACAGAGCGCGGGAAGGCTATTCCTATGTCTTCCGCGAAGGCTTTGTGCGCGACTACCCCTTGGAACTCCGCCATCGGGCCGGCGGCGTCCGGTCGGTTCTGTACAACGCCTCGACCTACCGGGATGAAGATGGCCAGGTGGTCGGCGTCTTCGCCGCGGCCCGCGACATCACACAGCGCAAGAAGGCCGAGGAGGAAAGGAACAATCTGCAACTCCAACTGGCCCAGGCGCAGAAGATGGAGACGATTGGCCGCCTGGCCGGAGGAATCGCGCACGACTTCAATAATCTGCTCACTGTCATCAACGGGTACGCCGCCGTCGCTTTGGGGGGGACGCAGCAAGATACTTCCCAAGCCCGCAATCTCACCGAGATCATGAATGCGGGCAAACGCGCCGCGGAGTTGGTGCGCCAGTTGCTGGCTTTCAGCCGCAGGCAGGTGCTGCAACCGGAGGTGCTGAATTTGAACGCCACCGTCAGCGGCATGGAGAGCATGCTGCGCAGGTTGGTCGGCGAGAACATCGAGATCGTGGTGAGGCCGGACCCCGCCATCGCGCCGGTCCTGGCCGACCGGCACCAGATCGAACAGGTGATTATGAACCTCGCCGTCAACGCCCGTGATGCCATGCCTCACGGTGGAACGCTGACTCTGGAAAGTGGCGAGCGCCACCTAGAGGGAATTTGCTCGACCTGCCGTGAACAGATCCAGCCCGGAGCCTATGTCGAATTGACAGTACGGGACACAGGCACGGGCATGGGCCAGGACACTCTGGAGCACCTGTTCGAACCGTTCTTCACGACCAAAGGGGTAGGAAAAGGTACAGGACTTGGATTATCCACGGTACAGGGTATCGTGAACCAGTCCGGTGGCCACTTATGCGTGGAGAGCGAAGTGGGGGTGGGATCGGCATTCCGTGTCTGCCTTCCAGTTGCCCGCCAGACTGGGCTGCAGCCGGCGGCGCCGGAGGTATCCGGCGATGTGCAAGGCGGCTCGGAGAGCATACTACTGGTCGAGGACCAGGATGACGTCAGGGCATTTGTCGCCACGGTTCTTGAGAGATACGGTTACCGCGTGGTGGCAATGGGCGACACCGAAAACGCATTGAGTGCATGTGCCGCCCAGCCGGTTGACTTGCTGATAACCGACGTGGTGATGCCGAAGATGAGCGGGGTGGAGTTGGCCCGGCGCGCCCGGCTGATAAGACCGGGGCTGAGGGCGCTGTTCATCTCCGGGTACTCGCATGACACGCACGAACGCGAATGGGAGTCGATGGGGGACGCGCAGTTCCTCCAGAAGCCGTTTGCGCCGGGAGCTCTCGCAGCCAAAGTGCGGGAAGCTCTGAATGGACGCTGACGGGAGCGTTCACGACGTCTTTCGACCTCACGCCGCACACTTTTCAACGCCGCCTCCCCCTTCCAGCCCAATTGCGCTTGACACCACCCGCTACCGTGTCTGCACGGGCCGGTCATTCCCCGGCCCTCTCCACACTCAAGAGATCTCTCATGGCGTCCGCCGCCCAATTGTTGGCCAATCAGGCCAACGCCCAGCTTTCCACCGGACCTCGCACCGCTGACGGCAACACCCGCACCGACGAACGCGAACTGCGACAGGAGCAGGGACCGCAGCACGAGAAGCAGAAAGAGCAGGCTGCTGCCGCCTGCTCGGGGCGAGCTACCGGTAGGTCTTGTCGTCGGCCCGGCTGAGATCCGCTGCCTCGTTCAGCACGCCAAGCGTGACAATCGCAAAGGTGAAGACCGGCGTGCCGGGCTCCAGGTGTCCTCCAAAGGCCCGGTCCGGCGTGGCCAGCGTGACGTGGGCGTGGACCTTCCCATCGATGATGTAGCCGTTCATACCGATCAGATCGGCCTGCGCGATGGGGTCCTTCACGTACATGTTCTTGGACGGGAACACCCGGTTGCTGACCTGGTGAATGTGGTAGCCGCGCACCGAGCCTGCGCCGGCCAGAATGACCGCGTGCCGGATCTTCTCCTGGCCCACCATCTTTTGGAGACCGGCGAGCAGGTCTGTGTCGAACTTGAAGCGGAGCGTGACAATCCGTTCGAACCGGCCGCTGATGGCATAGACGTCGGGAACGCTATCGCTGTTGGCTTTCGCGTCCTGGCCTGGATTCGAGGCGTAGTTCACGATCTCACGGCGGGACTCCTGCGCCGGCAGCGCCGCCGCCAACAGCAACAGACAGGAAAGGACTCGGTGGATCATCGTGGCTCCGTCAAAGCTCCAGTCGTCCAAGATACATCATGGATGAGAGTTTGAATCGCTCCGCGAACCGGAAAATCTGGAAGTCGCCGCGGCACTCGATCTCCTCGTCCTTTCTCTCCAGTGCAACGGTCCGCGGAAAGTGCACCAGAATGGTGAGCGTCGAGCCGGTCAACTTCGCCTCAGCGCTGCCCGGCTTGATGACGCGGCCCCGCGCCGTGCGCATGGTGACCGACGCCACCGCCAGTGCTTCGATGCTCCCCGTGCCCCTGTGGGCCACCTCCGCCGGCACGCCGTAGATCTCCAGCACGTAGTCGCTCTCCGGCGGCCCCGTGAGCTCCTCTATCTTCGATGGGTCCAGCTTGCCGTCCCGTTGTCGGTACAGTGCCTTGGCCTGCCGCACCGGCAGTGCGCTGGCCCATCGGATCAGGATGTCCGCCGTGTACGGCAAGGAGGTTCGCGGCACTCCGATGCCGCCCACAGGGCTGCCGAAAGGTTTGTTGGCGTTCGGGCCGGTACCTGGAACGTCGCTCGGCGAGAATGGCCGCTCTTCGCGCTTCCGCCACTCCAGGGGCACTGTCCTGCGCTTGGCCCACGGCGAGTCCGTCACCACCCGTGCGATGGTCGAGTCGCTCCAGTTTGGAAACGGCGGCTTGTTCCAGTCCTCGGCGGCGCGCGCAGGGACGGGCCACATCAGCGCCGGCGCGGCCAGCAGGACGGAAACGGCGATTCTGCTTGGACGTGGCAACACTTCCCACAATACCGCCCCGCCGCGGGGAAGATGAAGCCAAACAACTCCGGTCCCTGTGCGTCCAATACTCCCAGTATGCTTCTTCGTGTCCTGGCTGCCATGTTCGCCTGCGCTTTCGCGCTGCCGGCTGAACCGATGACCAAACTCGAGCGCGAACGGCTGGTGGCGCACTTCGAGATGACCGGCCGCTGGCTCTCCCAGGAACTCGCCGGCTTGTCTCAGGCGCAGCTTGCCTGGCGGCCGTCCCAGGAAAAGTGGTCCATCCTGGAGGTGCTGGATCACCTGACCGTCGCCGAGCCGCAGTACTGGCAGTGGCTCCAGGAAGGGTTGAAGGAGCCGGCCGGCTTCGCCCGGGGCGATTCGCCCGACGAGGGATTCCTCTGGTATGGCATCGACCGCACCGAGCGTAACAAGACCGCTGGGGCGCGCGAGCCGAAGGGACAACTCACCGATGCCGCGGACGGCCTCAAGAAGTTTCAGAAGCTCCGTGGCGCCATGCTCGACTACGCTCGCTCAACGAACGACGACCTGCGCTCTCATGGCGTCCAGAAGAGCAAGACGGACCTCTATCAGTGGTTTCTGATGATTTCCAGTCACTCGCAACGGCATATCCTGCAGATCCAGGAAATCAAGGCCAGCCCGGGTTATCCGAAGAAATAGCCGGAGCCCCGGCCGCCAGGGAGGAGGGCGCCCTGCCCGGCGCGTCCTCAGGGCAGCGGCTCGGCCAGCACCTTGGCCGTCTGCGCTTCCCGGAACTCCTCCAGCTTCTGCGCCAGCCCCGCATCGCTCAACGCCAGGGTTGATACCGCGAACAGCGCCGCGTTCACCGCCCCGGCCTTTCCGATGGCGAAGGTGGCCACCGGAATGCCGCCTGGCATCTGCACGGTGGACAACAACGCGTCCAGGCCGTCCAGCGCCCAGCCTTTCATCGGGACGCCGAGCACAGGCAGCGTCGTGTGCGCGGCGCACACACCGGCCAGGTGGGCGGCGCCGCCGGCGGCGGCGATGATGATGCGGATGCCGCGGCCGCGCGCGGTCTTGATGTACTCGGCCGCATGGTCCGGCGTGCGGTGGGCCGACAACACGCGTTTCTCGTGGACGATGCCGAAGTGGTCGAGCGTGTCGCAAGTGTGCTTCATGGCGTCCCAATCGGACTTGCTGCCCATGATGACGGCGATAAGAGGCTGTATGCTCATATGGGGCCTAGAAACAGGTTACCCGCTTGCCGGCGCGTGCGGGCGCTCCGGCAAGCGGGTTCGTCGAACGTCGAGCTCAATCTCTTCGGCGGCCAGCCGTGAAATTGCGGGATCCTAACTCAGATCCCTGTGTCATGATACTTCGGAACGGACGGCCCCGGCGACAATAGAGGCTGAACTCGGAGGCGACTTAAACATGAAAAAACTGATGGCGCTGGCCCTGGCCATTCTCGGCGCGCGGGGCGAGCTTCTGGAAGTAAGGAAGATCTGGGATGCCGCCCCCCATAACGCCTTCACTGACCTGGTGAAGCATCGCGGCCTCTGGTGGTGCGCCTTCCGCGAAGGCGCGGCCCACGTCTCGCCCGACGGCGCCATCCGCGTGCTCGTCTCCGGCGACGGAGCCCGGTGGGAGAGCGCCGCGTTGCTGCGCTCCGAGGCCGGCGACCTCAGGGATGCCAAACTCTCCGTGACACCCAGCGGCGAACTGATGCTGGTGGCCGCCGCCGCCCTGAAGCCCGGCGGGCCCGCTCGCCACCAGACCTTCGCCTGGTTTTCGAACGACGGCCGCGAGTGGGGCGATCCGCTGGCCATCGGCGAGCCGGACTACTGGCTGTGGCGCGTCGTTTGGGGCGAAGGCACGGCTTGGGGCATCGGTTACGACACCACCGGCCAGCGCCGTGACACGCGACTCTACCGCAGCGCGGACGGCCGCACGTTCGAGCGCGTCACCAACTGGGTCAGCCCCGGTCCCTCGGCCAACGAGACCGGACTGCTCGTCGAGAAGGCCGGCAAGCTCACGATCCTGGCCCGCCGGGACGGCGAGCCGATCAGCGCGCTGCTGGTCCGCGGCGAGCCGCCCTACAAGGCATGGCAGGTCATCAATCTCGGCGCGCGCGTGGGAGGCCCGGCGTTGATGCGACTGCCTGACGGCCGCCTCCTCGGCGCCGGTCGCCTGCATGACGGCAAGACGCGCACCGCCCTGTTCTGGGTGAAGGAGGACGGCATCGTCGAGTTCCAGGCGCTGCCGTCCGGTGGCGACAGCAGCTACCCCGGGCTGGTCTACGAAAACGGAGTCCTCTGGGTGAGCTACTACTCCTCCCACGAGGGCAAGACGTCCATATATCTGGCCAAAGTGCGGTTGGAGTAAGGTTCGGGTTAGCCGAAGTCCTCGCGGCCCATATACAGTTCGCTGATCTCGCTCTTGAAGTTGTCCAGCACCTTGCCGCGGCGCAGCTTCATGGTCGGCGTGATCTCGCCGGACTCCATCGAGAACTCGCGGTCCAGGACCTTGAACTTGCGGATCTGTTCGAAGCTGGCGAGCTGGCGGTTGACGCGCTGCACCAGTTTCTTCATCTCGCCCTGGAGGGAGGCGCTCTGGACCATCTCCGGCACCGGCGTCCCGGCGGCGATGCCCTTGATCTGCTCGGCGGCCTGCGGGTTGATGGTGATCAGCGCCGTCATGTACGGCAGGCGGTCGCCCACCAGCAGGATCTGGTTCACCAGCGGCTCCAGCTTGAACAGGCCCTCGATCCGTGCCGGGTAGATCTTCTTGCCGTTGGAGGAGACGATCAGCTCCTTCTTGCGCCCGGTGATGTAGTAATAGCCATCGGCGTCGACTTCGGCGACGTCGCCGGTGTGCAGCCATCCGTCCCTCAGCACGATCGAGGTCGCTTCGGAGTCTTTGTAGTAGCCGGAGAAGACCATTTCGCCGCGGATGAGCAACTCCCCGTCCTCGGCCAAGCGGAACTCCACGCCCGCCAGAGTCTTGCCGATGGAGCCCGGCTTGGGCCGGGATATGGGGTTGAGCGCGACCACGCCGCCTTCGGTCAGCCCGTAGCCCTCGATCAGAGGCAGCCCGATGGAGGAGTAGAACTCGGCCAGTTCCTTGCCCAGCGGCGCGGCCCCGCTGGCGGCGATGCGCAGCCGCCCGCCCAGACGCTGGCGGATCTTGGAGAAGACTACGGAGTTGAAGAACTTCAGCGATGACGACACCCACGGGGAGGGCGACCGCCCCGCCTGGCGCGCGCGGCTGGCCTCGCTGCCAACGCCGAGGCCCATATAGAAAAGCTTGCGGATGGCCGCAGGCTTCTTGCGGATCTCCGTCGTGATGGAGGCGTACATCCTCTCCCACACGCGCGGCGGTGCGACGAAGAACGTTGGCCGGACGGTGCGCAGTTCATTGGGCAGCTTGGTGAGGCCTTCGCTGAACCAGACAGGCACGCCCATGCGGATCATGAGCAGCTCGAGCACCATCCGTTGCGTGATGTGGGCCGAGGGGAGGAAGACCAGCGTCGAATCCTCGTCGCCCACAGGCAACGCAGGCGGGCCGCACTCACAGTTGGCGACGGCCGAATTGTGCGTGACGAGCCCCATCTTGGGCTCTCCGGTGGCGCCTGAGGTGAGGTAGAGGATGGCATGATGCTCCGGCCGGACTTCGGCCTCCATCCGGGGCAGCAGCGTCTGATCGGCGGTGATGGCCTGCTGGCCCGTCTCGCGCAGCCGCGCCAGCGTGATGGCGCCATCGGCCTCGCCCGTGAGCAGGATGCGGGGAACGTCCAGCGCGGCAAGCCCGGCCGCGTCGAGGATCTTCATCGTCTTGGGGCTCTCGATGAAGACCGCCTTGGGATCGCACTTGAGCAGAGTCTTGACCTGATCGGCCGGGGGCAGGGAGGTGTAGACGGCGGCGGCGATGCTGCCGTTGATCATGATGCCGATGTCGGCCAGGTAGAACTCGGCGCGCGTCTCCGACGCCAGGCCGACGATGTCGCCCAGGCCAAGCCCGAGCGACCGGAGCCCCGCTGCCACCTCCTCGGCGGCCAGGCGGTAGTCGACCCATGAGTACGTCTCGTAGTTGCCCCGTCCCAGCGGCTGGTGCAGTGCCGGCGCGGTGCCCCAGGTTGCCTCTGCCTGCTTCAACATCCTGTAAACGGTGCGGCGTCCCGCCGGAACTGCCGGAGCGACTTTGCCCATTGGTGTACCTGCTCTACTCCCATCTTCCGGCAAAACCGGGGGCCCAGCGCGCCCCTTCGCCGCCGTGTGTCGATCCACACCAGCTTAAAATAGCAGCAATGCCCTTTGAAAGAGAGTTGCGAGTGGCGCGGGACCTGGCGTGGCGAGCTGGGGAGGTGGCGTTGCGCTTTCAGCGTGAGGGTTTCGAGGCCGAGGACAAGCCCGACGCATCGCCGGTGACGGAGGCGGACCGGGAGTGCGAGCGCGTGTTCGTGGAGGGGCTGGCGGCGGCCTTTCCCGACGATGGCCTTCTGGGCGAAGAGGGGGCGCGCAAGGAGTCACTGAGCGGGCGCCGTTGGATCATCGACCCCATCGACGGCACGCGGGACTTCATGCGTCTGAACCGGCTGTGGTCCAGCCTCATCGCGCTTGAAGTGGACGGCGAGGTGAAGGCCGGGCTGGCCACCTTCCCGGCGCTGGAGTTTCAATACTGGGCGTCGGCCGGACAGGGCGCCTGGCGCTACGGCGACGCCGCCGTGACCCGGATGTCGTGTTCGCGCGTTGACGACGTGTCGCGGGCGGTGCTGTGCTACAACCAGTTCAACCACGTGCTGGACCGCCCGCACCCGGAACGGGTGCTGCCGTTCGCGGCGCGCTTCTGGGCGGTGCGGTGTCTAGGAGGAGCGCTGGACGCCATGTTCGTCGCCTCCGGCAGCGCCGAGATGTGGATTGAGCCCTCAGCCAAGCCGTGGGATCTGGCGGCGCTGTCACTGATCGCCAAGGAGGCCGGCTGCCGGTACTTCGACTACACCGGCGTGGACACCATCTATGGCGGCAACGCCGTGATTTGCACGCCCGCGATGGAGCCGGCGGCCCGGGAGTTCCTGGGGATATGAGCCGCGCGCGGGCGGTGCGTCGATGACGCCGATGCGGCGCATCTACCAGCGTCCGGTGTCCGCGGTGATCGCCGCCGGGTGGTCCGTGTGCCTGCTGGCCGGGTGGAGCGACGTGCAGTCCAACCTGTATGCGATCGGGCTGGACGGCATGAGCTATCTGAACCTGGCGCGCAACGCGCTGGAGTTGGGCCCGGGCGCGCTGGTGAACGGCTACTGGAGTCCCTTGTATCCGGTGGTCACGGCGCTGTGCATCGCGGCGGGACGGTTGCCTTTGGAGTCGCAGGCGGCAGCGCTGCACTGGGCGAACATGGTGGCGCTGGTTCTTGCGCTCGGCGGTTTCACCTGGCTGCTGCTGGAGATTCTGGCACCGCTCCGTGCCCGGCTCGCGCAGGCAGTGGAGGCGGCATTCGGAGTGCTGGGATTCGGCCTGTTCATGCGCGGCTTCCAGAGCGGCGTCTGGATGGGAACGCGCTCCACCACGCCGGACCTGCTGTGCGCAGGTCTCGTACTGTGCGCCATGGCGCTGCTGGCCCGCTTCGGCAGGGGCGCGGGGAGCATGGCCGGCGCAGGGGCGTTGGGCCTGGCGCTGGCGCTGGCCTACCTGGCCAAAGCCGCGATGCTGCCGGTAAGCGTTGCCGCCGTGGCGGTGATGGTTCTGTTCAGCGGCGGCTCCCGAAAGGCCGTTCGCAGAACGGGCCTCTGCCTGGCGGTTCTCGCCGCCGCTGTCGCGCCATGGGTGTTGGCGCTTTCATCCGCGAAGGGCCGTTTCACGTTCAGCGATGCGGGCCGCCTGAACTTCGCCTGGGTCGTCACCCAGCAATCCACGCCGGGCAACGAGAGCATGATCCCTTGGGAGGGCAAGGACTTCCCCAACTCGCCGGCGCTGATTCCAGGCCCGGTGCGGATGTACGAATTCGACCTGCCGTCGCAGCCGGTATACGCGCTTTGGTACGACCCTTCCTGGTTTGCTGAAGGGCTCAAAGTGGACCTCGACTGGCGGCGGCTCACCGCTTCACTGGCCAGGCATGCGGGCTTCTACGCGAGGGAGGTGCTGGGACGCCATTGGGTTCTCCTTCTCCCGCTGCTCGCTGCCGCCTGGGGCGCCTGGCGGGCGTGGAGGACAGCCGCCGACGCAGGCTGGTGGCGGGAGTGGGCGCTGCTGATCTACCCGCTGGCCGCGCTCGCCATGTACGCCATGGTGTGGACGGAGGTGCGATACGTGGCTGCATTCCTGGTGGCCAGCTGGCTGGTTTGCGCGATGATCTGCGTGCGCATGGCGGCGGAGCGCGGCTGGGGGCTTGCCGCCGCTTCGGCCAGTGCGGCGCTGGGGATGTTTCTGTGTGGGCAGGCGATGTGGATGGCGCCGGCTCGCCGGCCGGCAGTGAATGCGGACCTGGCAGTCGCCCACGCCCTGCAGGCTTTGGGTGTTCCACCCGGCAGCCGCATCGCAACGGTGGGCTCCGGAGGCGAGCACACCTACGCCTACCCCGGCGGTCTGCGGATTACCGGGCAGATCGAGGCGCTGGACGAAGAGATGCTCCCGGCACTCGGCCCAGCCGAACGGCGCGCCGTGGTGGAGTCGCTGGCCGGCCGCGGTTTCAGGGCGCTGGTGGTTCGCGGCGAGCCGCCACCGGCTTGGCCGGGATGGCGCCGCCTGGCCGCTTCTGAGTTCCACGCGCTGGTGTTCGAATGAAGAACCAGTCCCGGCGGCGATGGCCGGCGATTAGAATCGCTTCATCGGTGACCGCGACGGGCTATCTTTGAGCGGGAGTTTGTGACTGGATGATGAAAGATTTGAGTCCAAACGGGTTTCTCTTGCATCCACCTTCTAGTACAAATAAGATAAACATGTATTTTGACCCCATCTTCAGAGGTTGCTCATGATCTACTCCCGCTCTGCCGAGTACGCCATCCGGGCTTTCGTGCGACTGGCGTCCGTGCCTGAAGGCAAGTACGCCATGGTGAAACAGATCGCCGAAGAGGGGGAGATCCCTTCCCACTTCCTGGCGAAGATCCTGCAGCAACTGGCGCGCAAGGGATTCCTGCGTTCCAGTAAGGGTCCTACCGGCGGCTTCTGCCTGCGCATCCCGGCCAAAGACCTATCGCTGCTGAACATCGTCGACGCCGTCGATGGGCTGGCGGACTTCGAGCGGTGCCCCGCGGGCATGGCCGAATGCAACGACCAGGCGCCCTGCGGAATGCACGATAGCTGGAAGGCGATGCGGAATCGTATCATAGAGTATCTGGAGCGCACCTCGATCGAGGATCTTGCCAAGGGTTTCGACCAGAAGCGGAAGAACCTCGAGAAGGCGGCAAAGAAGGCCGCCAAGCGCACTGCGACGAAGAAGGCCTAGCCTTTTCCGGCCGGTTACGACCGCGCCAGGAGGGGGCTCCAGGCGGCGGAAGGAGACTGAATGCCGATTCGTGACGGGGGAGTGCCACTCCCGCAAGACATGCTGGTCCCCATGGTGGTCGAGCAGACTTCGCGGGGAGAACGCGCCTACGATATCTATTCCAGGCTGCTGAAGGAGAACATCATCTTCATCGGCACGCCGATCGACGACCAGGTTGCCAACCTGGCCATCGCCCAGATGCTCTTTCTGGCCTCGGAAGACCCGGAGAAGGACATCTCCCTGTACATCAACTCGCCGGGCGGCTCCATCACCGCGGGCCTGGCGATTCTGGACACGATGAACCTCATCGAGCCGGACATCGTGACTTACTGCGTGGGCCAGGCGGCTTCCATGGCGGCCGTGCTGCTGGCCTGCGGCGCGAAGGGCAAACGCTACACGCTGCCACACTCCAGGATCCTGATCCACCAGCCGTCGATGAGCGGCCTGGCGGGACAGGCCACCGACATCGACATCTACGCCAAGGAGATTCTGCGCATGCGGGAGATCCTGAACGCCATCCTGGCCGATGCCACCGGGCAGACCGTGGAACGAGTCTCGCGCGACGTGGACCGCGACTACATCATGGAAGCCGAACAGGCGGTGGAGTACGGCATCGTCGACAAGATCATCGCCAAGCGCGTGAAGTAACTCAGCGAAGCGGGGGAGATCAGATCCCCCGGACCTTCAGATACGTTTCGTAGGCGCGGTCCCACTCGGCCCCGGCGCGACCTTCGAGTGTCTCCAGTTCGAACGAGGCGCGCACGATCCTGCGAATCTGGCCCAGTCCGGACAGCTCACCCGCGCCCATGGCCTGCACCAGGATGTTGCCCGCCGCGGTGGCCTCGTTGGGACCCGCGATGACAGTCCGCCCGGTGGCGTCCGCCACGAACCGGTTGAGCAGCCCGTTCTTTGAGCCGCCACCGACGATGTGGATCACATCGATGCGGTGTCCCACCAGTGATTCCAGGCTCTCCAGCACCTGCCGGTAGCGGAAGGCCAGGCTCTCCAGGCAAATGCGGACGAACTGCGCCGGGCGCTCCGGCACGGCCTGTCCGGTCTGGCGGCAGAAGGCGGCGATGCGTTCCGGCATCGTGCCGGGCTCCACGAACTTGTCGGGGTCCAGCACGGCCAGGAACGGCTGCGCGCCGGCGGCCATCTCGGGCAGCTCGGCGTAGCTGTACTCGGCGCCCTCCAACTGCCAGGCGCGGCGGCACTCCTGCACCAGCCACAAGCCG
>JACRKW010000140.1 GCA_016215215.1 Acidobacteriota bacterium | reverse complement strand
GGTGGTGGACTCCAGGCTCAACATCAGCGAACCCTTCATGTGGTCTTTGGCATGCTTCAGTTCCTCGGCCGGCAGCGGGTCGTTCTTGAGCCGCCGCAGCTCCAGCATGACGTTTTCCAGCAGCCGCTGCGCCGTCTGAGTGGATGTTCCGGCATATACCGCCATCATCCCTGCGTCCTGGTAAAGATTAAGCTCCGAAAAGATCGAGTAGGCCAGGCCCTGCCGCTCCCGGATGTTCTGGAACAGGCGCGAGCTCATGCCGCCGCCGAGGATCACGTTGAGGGTGTAGCAGGCAAACCGCAGTGGGTGCGTCGCAGGGTGCAACGGCATGCCGAGACAAACGTGCACCTGTTGGAGGCTGCGGCGGTTCTTCAGCACCAGCGGCGCTTCCGGAGCCGGCGCGCATAATTGCGGCACTTCTCCGCCCACCGGCAGCCGCCCGAAATGCTCCTCCGCCAGTTGGACCAGTTCCTCGTGCCTCAAGCTACCGGCCGCCGTGATAGTCAGGTTTTCCGGTCTGTAGTAGCGATTGTGATAGCTGCGCAGACTTTCATCGGTGAAGCTCGCGATGGTCTTCTTTGTCCCCAGAATCGGACGGCCCAGCGGGTGCTTGCGCCAGAAGTTGTGAACGAACAATTCGTGCACGAAACTCTCCGGATTGTCCGTTTCCATCTTCAACTCTTCCAGGACAACGCCCTTTTCCTTCTCGATGTCGGTGGCGTCGAACCTGGGGTTCAGCATCATATCGGCCAGGATCTCGAACGCAATTGGCAGGTGCTCGTCCACGACCTTCGTGTTGTAGCCCACCAGTTCGCGCCCTGTGAAGGCGTCCAGGTGCCCGCCAATGGCGTCCACCTCGCGCGCAATATCCTCGGCGGAACGGCGCGGCGTTCCTTTGAACAGCATGTGCTCGATGAAGTGCGAAGTGCCGTTTTCGGAAGGCTCCTCAGAGCGTGAGCCCGTGCCGATCCAGAAGCCTGCGGCTACACTCCGCACGGAGGGCATCGGCTCGGAGATGACTCGGATCCCGTTGGAGAGGGTGGAAACGGCGATATCGCGCTCAAGCGTGGCTTTGATCATCAAATTGGCAGTCCACCCGTATTCTCTCATGCGGCCCGCCGGCTCCGTAGCTGAGATACTGGGCTCAGAGCCATGCAATCCCTCATCGGAATGGACCTGGCCGATCTCCGGGCGCTGCTGCCGCCCGGCGAGCCTGCGTTCCGGGCACGGCAGATCTATGACGCACTCTACGCGCATCGCGCGCTAACTCTGGCCGGGATCCCGAACCTGCCCCGGCCGCTGAGGGACCACCTGGAGGCGCACTGCATTCCAGGCCACTTGCGGCAGGACGCCCGCTACCAGTCCGCCGACGGAACGCGCCGCTACCTCCTCGGCCTGGCCGATTCCAAGAGCGTCGAGGCCGTCTTCATGCCGGAGGAATCACGCGACACCCTTTGCATCTCCACACAGGTCGGCTGCCCGGTGGACTGCAAGTTCTGCCTCACCGCCCTGATGGGACTGGAACGCAATCTCACCGCGGGAGAGATCACCGGGCAGGTCCTCCACCTGGCCGCCGACAATGGCCTTTGGGCGCATCAGAAGCGAATCAACATCGTCATGATGGGTCAGGGCGAACCGCTGCTCAACCTGGAGCAAGTACTGAAGGCGACGCGTCTGCTCTGCGATCCGAAAGGCCTGAACATTTCACCGCGCCGCATCACCATCTCCACCTCCGGCCTCATCCCGAAGATCGCCGAACTCGCCTCGGCCGAGGTCAGGCCCCGCCTGGCAATCTCGTTGAATGCCTCCACCGAGGAACAGCGCCGGGAGCTGATGCCGGTCACCCGCAAGTACCACATGGCCGATCTGCTCGAAGCCTGCCGAGCCTACCCCCTGCGCTCATGGGAGAAGCTCTCATTCGAATACGTGCTGCTCAGGGGAGTCAACGACAGCGACGCCGACGCGCGCCGCGTGGTGCGGTTGCTGGCCCGCATCAATTGCAAAGTGAATCTGATCGCCCTCAACCCGGGACCGGGCATTCCATTCGAAACGCCCGAACCGCAGCGCGTGCTGGCGTTCCAGGCCATCCTTCGTAATTCGTTCCCGGCCTTCATCCGCCGTCCGCGAGGCCTGGACATTTTCGCGGCGTGCGGGCAGCTCAAACGCATGGAATCCGGCCTGGTGGAACTGTCACCGCCGCCGGCGCCCCAACCCTGCTCTGCTATGGTGGAAGTTCCCTCCCGCGACTAGAACACATGGCCCAAATCCACCCCCTGCGTGCTTTACGCTATACCGCCAAAGCGGGCGACATCGCCGGGCTCGCCACGCTGCCCTACGACGTCATTCCACCGGCGCTGGAAGCTGAGTACAAACAGCGCAGTCCGTACAACTTCGCCCACCTCATCCTCCCCAAAGGCGACTACGACGGCGCGGCTGCGCGCCTGAACGCCTGGAAGCAGGAGGGCCTACTGGCCCGTGATGGCGAGGAGGCGTTTTTCGTCTACCAGCAGATCTTCCCCGCCCCGGGCTCCGGCGAGATTCTCACGCGCCGCGGCTTCATCGGCCTCGGCGACACCGAGGACTACGGCAAGAACGTCTTCCGGCACGAGTGGACAATGAGCGGGCCGAAGCAGGACCGGTTCAGTCTCCTCCAAGCCACCCGCGTTCAGTTTGACTCCATCTTCATGCTCTTTCCGGACTCAGATGGCTCGGTCGAGGTCCTGCTCGAAGCAGTCTGTGGGACGACGCCGGACCTGGACTACAACGACCACGAGCGCACCCGGCACCAGCTTTAGCGAGTCGTCGATCCGCTCTGGATCTCCTCCGTGCAGAGCCTGCTGGCCGGCCGGCCACTGCTCATCGCCGACGGCCACCACCGCTACGAGACCGCCCTGCGCATGGGCCAACCCCGCACCTTGATGACCTTCGTCAGTCTCCAGTCCCCCGGCCTGCGTTGCTTTGCCACACACCGAATCGTGCATTCAGTGGAGGATTTCGACCCGGCGGCATTTCTCGGACGCCTTCCCAACGTGGGGGCGGGTATTGATCCGCTCGTATCGCCTCCGGGGCATATCCGTTTCGGCCTGGCGATGCCCACCGGCGAGTTTCACGCCGACATCCCTACGCCGGCGGGCGTACTGAACGTAGCCGTACTGCAGGAGTCGATCCTG
>JACRKW010000139.1 GCA_016215215.1 Acidobacteriota bacterium | reverse complement strand
CACGAAGAGTTCGAAAAGTTCTACGCCGCCTTCGGAGGCCGGAAGCCCGTCCATCACCGGCTGGCCACGCACTGGGCGCGGTTGATCGAACTGCTCTACGCCGCCGAACGCATGATGGAACTGGCAACCGACCCGGAGATCACCTCCACCGATGTCCGCGCCATTCCGCGGGGCATCGCCGGAGCCGGTGTCGGGTCGGTGGAAGCGCCGCGCGGCACCCTGATCCACCATTACGAGTCCGACGGCAACGGCCTGCTCCAACGGGTGAATCTGATTGTCGGCACCACCAACAACCATGCCTCCATCGCACTGTCGGTCAGGAAGGCGGCCGAGCGCCTGATCCGCGCCGGGGTGGTCGTCAAGGAGGGCTTGCTGAACCGGATCGAGATGGCGATCCGTCTGTATGACCCGTGCCTCTCCTGCGCCACCCATTCCCTACCCGGCTGCATGCCGCTGGAGGTGCGGATCCGGGACAGCGCCGGCGCGATCACACAAGTCCTGCGGCGGGAGGGTTGAACGGTGCCGAGCACGGTGATTGTGGGCTTGGGCAACCCGGTGCTGGCCGATGACAGCGTGGGGCTGCACGTCGCAGCCGAATTGCGCCGCCGCCTGGCCGGCCGGAATGGCTTCACCACGCTGGAACTCTATTCCGGAGGCCTGCTGCTGATGGAAGCCATGGCCGGCCACGACCGGGCCATTGTCATCGACGCCATGGTCGGCGGCGGCCCGGCGGGGGCTATCCACCGGCTCGGCCCGGAGGACCTGCCTCGAACCCGCACCACCAACTCCACGCATGATTCCAGTCTTCCCGTGGCGCTCGAACTGGGCCGCGCGGCCGGCCTGCGGTTGCCGGCCGACATTCGAATCTGGGCGATCGAAGCCGCCGACGTGGAGACCTTCAGCCAGCGCCTGACCCCGCAGGTGGCGCTCGCATCGCGCCGCGTGGTGGGCGAAGTGATGCGCGAACTGGCCGAACCGCCGAGGACGAGTCCATGAGAACAGGCATCTATCTTTGCAGTTGTGGGGACAGCCTCCCAGAATTGATCGACTTCCACCGGCTCCAAGGCGAGCTGTCGCGGCTGGAGGACGTAGCCTACGTCAAACCCGTCGCCTATCTGTGCGCCGAAGAGGGCAAGCAGTTCCTTGAGAACGACCTGGGCCAGCAACGCCCGGACCGCGTAGTGATTGCGGCATGCTCCCCGCGGGAGTACGAGCGCGCCTTCATGCAGGTACTGGAGCGCGCCGGACTGAACCCGTACTTCCTGCAAATGGTCAATATCCGTGAACAGGTGGCCTGGGTGACTCCCGACATCAGCCAGGCCACCTCCAAAGCATGCGCGCAGATTCGCGCCGCCGCCGCTCGCGTCAGTCTCCACCAGGCGCTCATAAAGACAGAGCTGGAGGTCTGCCGCGACGTGGTGGTGATCGGAGCCGGCCCGGCCGGCCTGAGGTGCGCCCTGGCCCTGGCCGAAGCCGGCCGCAAGGTCGTTCTCGTTGAGAGATCACCAGTTCTGGGGGGACTGCCGGTTCGCTACGAAGAGATCTTCCCCAACCTGGAGTGCGGCCCCTGCATACTGGAACCCATGTTGGGAGATCTGCTGCACGGCCCTCATTCGGCCAATATCGAGGTTCTGACTCTGGCCGAGGTGACTGGCCTCAAAGGGTATTACGGAAACTTCCACGTGTCGGTCCAGCAGGCCCCGCGCTACGTCGACGGTGAACTATGCATTGGATGCGTGGATTGCATTCCCCCCTGTCCGGTGCAGGTACCCAACGAGTACAACTTCGGCCTCGATGCAAGAAGAGCCATTGCCCTGCCCTTCCTCGGCGCGCTGCCCAACGTTCCGTTTCTGGATGCGCGGGCCTGTCTCAGGAGCAGTGGCGCGGAGTGCAGCCTGTGCCGCGACGCCTGCCCTGTCGACGGCGCGATCCGCTACGACGAACCGGCGCGATTCATCGAGCGAACGGCCGGCGCCGTCGTGGTTGCCACGGGCTCCGCCCTCATGGATTGCCGCGGTCTGCCCGAGCTCGGATATGGGACGGTTCCCGGCGTCTACACAAGCCTCGAGTTCGAGCGTATTCTCGCCTCCAACGGTCCCACGGGCGGGGAACTGAAACGGCCCGGCGGCCCGTCTCCGCGAAGCATCGCCATCATCCATTGCGCCGGCAGCCTCGATGAGCGCCGGCAGCCGTACTGCTCCGGCATCTGCTGTGACTACGCCTTCAAGTTCAATCAGCTGGTCGAAAAGAAACTGCCCGGCACCACAATCCTCCACCTCTACAAGGAGCTTGTCTTCCCCGGAAAAGAGGAGTTCTCCATCTACCAGCGCGCCCGCCGGAATCCGCACGCCTCCTTCATTCGCTATGCGCCCGGGCGGCTGGCTGTTTCAGCCTCCGGCGGCGCCGCGGCGGTCCAATACGAGGATCCGGCAGGCAACAGGGGCCGTGAAGTGGTGGATATGGTGGTCTTGTGCCCGGCCATCACCAGGACGGAAGACGGTGGCGGCCTGGCCCGGATCCTCGGCGCGCCAACTGACCGCTTCGGCTTCTTCCAGGAGCTGCACGGCCGGATGGATCCGGTGCAGAGCCGCGTCAAGGGCATCTACCTTGCCGGCTCGTGCCAGAGGCCCATGGACATCCAGAACGCCGTCGTCCAGGGCATGTCGGCCGCAGGATACGTCCTGTCGGGATTGGCGGACGGCCGGAAGCTCGAAATCGAGCCCATCACGGCTCAGGTGGATGACAACAGGTGCTCCGGATGCCGTGTCTGCGGCGCTGTCTGCCCCTATCAGGCCATCGGCTTTCAGCCTGAGCGAGGCCAGGCTTCCATCAACGCCCTGCTCTGTCATGGATGCGGAACCTGCGCGGCGGGCTGTCCCGCCGGTGCCATTCAGGGAAGCCACTTCACCAGCGAACAGATACTGGCTGAAATCGAGGCGGTGCTCGCATGATCGAGGTTCAAACATCCCCGGATTCGCTATCGGTCCCCCACACCTTCGAACCCAAAATCGTCGGGTTCCTGTGCAACTGGTGCTCCTACGCCGGCGCCGACAAAGCCGGCGCCGCGCAATTGAGTTACCCCCCCCATGTCCGAATCGTCCGCTTGATGTGCAGCGGCCGCGTGGACCCGCATTTCGTCCTCCAGGCCTATCGTGACGGCGCCGACGGCGTGCTCATCCTGGCTTGCCACGCCGGAGATTGCCACTACCAGGAGGGCAACTTCCGCGCTGCCCAGCGCCATCGGATGCTGCTGCGGCTTCTGGCTCAGTTCGGTATCGAGGAGGCGCGCTGCCGGTTCGATTCGGTCTCCGCCGGGGAGGGCGAGAAGTTCGTGCGCGTGGTGAGCGAAACCGTCGCAGCCGTCAGGGCTCTCGGGCCGCTCAAACGGCCCGCAATCGACCAGGCAATCCCCCATTCACCGCCGCCGGAATAGGATCCCCAGGGACACCGCAGCCCAGATGGCCCGCTCCGCTCGCTTCACCCGGCGCGCGTCCACACGTCATACGCCGCCCCCAAACCGCGGCCCTGCCGCCCGGTGTATCATCATCCATATCTGGGACCTGCCGGACTGCGGACGCGCCGGCGAGAGGACAATCATGGACGCGGATACGTTGAAGGTATTTGACCAGAGCTTGGTGCGCTGCCAGGCCCAGGAGAGCTTTCTGGACCGGTTCTACGAGATCTTCCTGGCCTCCTCGCCAATAGTGAAGGCCAAGTTCTCAAACACCGACTTCGTACACCAGAAGCGGGCTCTGCGCATGTCGCTGCACGCCATGGCGCTGGCGGCCGAAGACGAAGCCGCGGGACCGGCCAAGTACCTGGAAGGCTACGCGGAGCAGCACGGCAGCCGAGGTCTCAACATCGGCGCGGAGTATTACGACCTCTGGCTGGACAGCCTGCTCCAAACCGTGCGTGAAACCGACCCGGAGTGCACGCCCGAGGTCCTGACGGCCTGGGAGCGGGTGATGATGGTGGGAATCGGCTACCTGCTGTCCCGCTACTGACGCCGCCCGCCCCGTCACACCGCCATCAGCGGCCAGGCGTATAGCAAGGTTCCAATCACGAAGATCGTAAAGAACACCCAGGAACTGCCGGTGCGTTGAAAGAAGACCAACTGCTCGGCGGCGCGAATCGCCCAGAAGATGGCAATCCAGGCCAGCAGGGCGTGTCCAAGGGGTGTGGCCAGCATCTCGCCTGTGTGGAACCAGGAGACCCAGGCAAAGACCAGGAAGGCGCACATCAGGCAGAGGTTGAGCACCTGCATGACCGCGCGGTTGATGGGGGTAAGTAGCGGAAGCTGGCGCTTCCAATCGAACAGCCGCCAGAAGGCGATGTGAAAGACGAAGAAGGCGGCATTGAAGACTGCGCCTGCGCGAATGAGGCTATCGGGTGATGGTGTCATGGAACTGCTGGACTAGCGGAACAAGTGGTGGCTGACAAACGCGACGCGGCGGCTGTCCGGGGACCAGGAGGGGGTGTTGATGGTTCCCTGCCCCCCGAAGAGGCGCGCCAGGACGGTAATCTTGCCGTCACTCAAGTTCATCATACGGAGATAGACGTCCTTATTCGGAGGATGTCCCTGAACGTCTTTTTCAAAGGTGAGAAAAACCAGGCGCTTGCCGTCGGGTGAGGGGTGCGCGAACCAATTGTTGAAGTCGTCAGAGGTGACCTGCTCCTGCCCGCTGCCGTCCGGCTTCATTCGCCAGATCTGCATGCGGCCCGTGCGGTCGGAGTTGAAGTAGATGTACATGCCGTCGGGGGAAAACTCGGGGCCGTCATCCAGCCCCTTGGCCGTCGTGAGGCGCGTTTCCTCGCCACCGGCGGTAGGAATGGAGTACACGTCGAACTCGCCGTCGCGCTGCGCGCAATAGACCAGCGTCTGCCCGTCGGGGGACCACCCATGCCAGTAGGAAGGCGCCAGCGCCGTCACCCGCCGCGGCGTGCCGCCGGCCAGCGGAACAACGTAGATGAGCGACTGCCTCTTTTCCTGCGACTGGTCGCTGATGGCCAGCCACTTGCCGTCCGGCGAGATGCCGTGGTCGTTGTTGTTGCGCGTGGCAAATCCCGTGTCGATCAGCGCCGGCGTGCCGCCCGAGGCGGGGATGCGGTAGATGCCGCCGCCGCTGTTGTAGAGCAGGTCCACGCCATCCGGAGTCCAGTTGGGGGCTTCGATGCGGCCGGGGAAGATGCGCACGACGCGGCGGTCCGTGGATGTCACGCTGATGGTCTCCAGCGCGCTGTAAAGCACGGGCTGAGCCGCGGAGGGCGGCGCGGGTGAAAGCTCCACGTTGCTGAAGACCGCCGTCTCCGATGCGTCCTTGTCATGCGAACAGACCCCCAGTCCGACGTAGAACGGCTCCTGGAACTCCATGCGGCCCGTGCCGGCGGCGAGTGTGGGCTCCTGGTCTTCCCCGCCGAGCAGCATGTAGAAGTATGCGCCGCGCTTCTCGATTCGCAGTCGGCCTGGCGCGGTGACGTTGGCTTGCACCTCGTGGGTGGCTGCTCCACGCGCATCCCTATATTGAATGGAGGTGAGTCCGTCGCCGTGCAGAGCAACGTCCGCGTAGGCGGAGTCAGCGTCGAGGCTCTGGCGGATCATGAGCACGGCCTTGCGGTGCGCATTGCCGCCGGGCTTGGGAAACGCGATGCCGGCTGAAAGCGCCACGTCCCCGGAGACCTTCTTCCAGGCGAAGTGGAAGGCGTCCGCCGCGCCCCACATGTTTTCGCCGCTGCCCGTGATTGTGTAGGACCTCGCCCCGGCATCATAGGCAGCCGACCCTGGACGCGTTACTGAACCGATATCGGCGTGACCTTCGAACATGCCAAGGGCGGCGGAGGGCTGTCCTTGGCTGGTCCCCAGCGCCGCCCTCAGCCAAGAGACCACCTTCGGTTTCCAAACCTGGAACTCCGGCTGCGCCTCCCAGCCCGAGACGCCGTGCGGAGCGCCTTCGATCAGGAACACTTCACACTGGGCGCCGGCGGTCTTCATCGCGTCGCACATCGCGGGCGACTGCTGCCAGGGCACCGCCTTGTCGCCCGTGCCGTGGATGAAGAGGAACTGCGGCATGCCGCGATGGATGTAGGTCGCCGGGGAGGCGGCGCGCACCGTTTCCGGCGTCCCGTCGGGCAGGTAGTTCTCCAGGTTCTTGGACGGCCCGCGCTGGATGTTGATCAGCGGCAGGTCGTTGGCTCCGTAGAAGTCGACCACCGCTCGAACCTTCACCTTCGCCCGCGCGCCCGCCAACGCCACCAGGTGCCCCCCGGCAGACTCACCCATCAGCGCGAGGCGTTCCGGGTCGATGTTCCACTTCGCCGCGTTCGCGCGCACCCAGGCCACCGCGGCTTCAACGTCCTCCACCGCGGCCGGGTGTTTCCACTGCGGAGCCAGACGGTAGTTGATGGTGAACCACGCGATTCCGGCATCGGAAAGAACTGGAAACCAGGGCTTGATGTAGGTGCGCTTGTCGCCGGCGCTCCAGCCTCCGCCGTGCACCAGAATCACGGCAGGCTGCGTCGCTGCGCTCTCGGGGATCCACGCGTCCAAAGTCAGGGAAACTCCGGCTGGCCGGGCGAACTCGACGTCCTTGAGCTCCACCGCCGGCCAAATCGGCGCCGATAGCGCCAGCGCGAGCACGACAAGCCTTGCGATCATGGTTCCATCATCAGATCAGGAGACGAGCATGAAAAGCAATATGGCCTGGACCCTCGCATCGCGCCCGCTGGGCCAGGCCGAAGAGTCCAACTTCAGGTGGATTGAAACGGCCCTGCCGGAGTTGAGCGATGGCGACGTTCTGGTGCGCACCCTCTGGCTCTCGCTGGACCCCACCAACCGCGCCTGGATGAACGATGTCGACGGCTACCTGCCAAGCCTGAAACTGGGCGAAGTGATGCGTGGCATCGCCATCGGGCGGGTGGAGGAGTCCAGGAGCCCCGCATTTGCCGCCGGTGACATCGTGCAGGGGATGCTGGGGTGGCAGAAATACTACGCAGGCAGCGCCAAGGGCTTAACAAAGCTGCCGCCGATTCCGCTGCCGCTCACTGCTCACTTCGGCCTGCTGGGCCATATCGGCCTGACCGCCTATTTCGGCGTGGTGGAGGTGGGCCAGGCAAAGGCCGGCGAAACCATGGTGGTGACCACCGCGGCCGGCGCGGTGGGCTCGCTGGCCGCGCAGATCGGCAAGATCCTGGGCCTCCGCGTGGTGGGAATCGCCGGCGGCGCCGAGAAGTGCCGCTGGCTGACCGAGGATCTGGGCCTTGACGCGGCTATCGACTACAAGAACGAAGACGTGGGCGCCGCACTCGACCGCGAGTGCCCCGCCGGCATCGACGTGGACTTCGAAAACGTCGGCGGAGCCATGCTGGACGCGATCCTGGCGCGCATCAACATCGGCGCTCGCATCGCGCTCTGTGGGCTCATCTCGCAGTACAACGCATCGCGGCCCGTGCCGGGGCCCTACCAGTTCGCCAACCTGCTCGTCCGCCGCGGCCGCGTGCAGGGCTTCATCGTGCTGGACTACCTGCACCGCGCCGGAGAAGCCGCGCGCCAGTTGATCGCCTGGCACCTGGAAGGAAAACTGAAGTACCGGCTCGACATAGTCGAAGGCCTGGAACAGGCCCCTGCCGCCCTCCTCAAGCTCTTCGACGGCCGCAATACCGGCAAGCTGCTGGTTCGCGTCGGGGAGGAGTAGTCTCACTGGCACAATCACCGCGAACGGGCCGCCGCAGCTTCTGAAGCAAGACTACACCGCCAGTTGGGAGCTCCAAATCAACATCTTGGGGCGCACAGTAATTCCCGGCGGCGAGAGCCCCGATAGCCACACCTTGAGGGCGTGGATCGTAAGAGGTCGCAGCCCGCGCCCGGCGCCGGGCTTAGCTGCTACTCCACCTTGATGTAGGGAACCGCGGGCCCCCGGGATGGGCTGTCCACATTGCCCACGCGGACGGTGACCAGAAGCTTGTCTCCGCGGCGGCGGTACCAGGGGACGTAGAGCTGGATGCGGTAGACTCCCACCAATCCCGGCATGATGATGCTGTCTTCGACGTCCATCTCGGACTCGTTGATCAGCGGGTTATCGAAGAACACGCGCACGGGGTCGGTGTGCCCCACTGGAGTGGCGGGCGTCGGCTGCCCGGCCGTGAGCCTGGGTCCTTTCACCGGCCCAAGTCCCAGGGCGAAGAGGAACAATCTGTCGTCGCGGCGAGCGGGATTGTCGGGAGTCACCTGCGCGCCGTCGTCGTGGTAGATGGCCGGCAGCTTGGTAGCCTCGTCGATCAGGACGGCGGGGGCGTACTTGCTGACCGTGATATTGAAGGTGGTGGAGGCGACCTTCTGGTCGACATTGCGAACGACGATGGGATAGCGGCCGGGCGGAAGCTCCATGGGCAGTTGGGCGTTGATCTGGCCCGGCGATGTGAGGGCCAGCGGCAGCATCGAGTTGTTGATGGTGACGCACACGCCGCCCATGTTGGGCTGCAGCGGGCCGGAACCGGAGGTGGCCTGCGAGCCGAGATTGCGGCCGTAAATCGAAACGATGCCGCCCTGAGGCAACGGCTGCGCCTGGCTGGCGAAGTTGACCACACCGTTGGCGTTGATGGCCGGCCGTGTGGCGGCCGAAGGCGCTTGAAGCGGGATGATGCTCAGCCCGCTGGTGGTGAGCACAAACGCGTTGGCGGCTTGGCTATCCACCGCCATCAGCCGGCCGTCGACATTGACGCGCCCGGTGCCGACCACGGTGGCCAGTGGGCCTTCCAGCGCGGTGAACTGCCCGCGGACCTGCCCGTTTGTGGGATCGACCAGTTCCAGCATGGGTGGAGCGCTGGGCAGCACGTTGGGGTTGGCCCGCGCTGGCGGCACGAAGCGCGCGTATGAGGTGGCCCCGACGGCGGCGACAGCCGAGTTCCCCGAAGCCGCGCTGCCGGACGTGCTGATGGTGGACAATGCCTGGTTCAGAACCGACCCGTTCACGATGAAGTACTGCCCCCGCGGTCCTGCCGCTATGGGCCCGAAGTAGCCCTGGATCGGATTGGTGAGGACCTGGCGGCTATGAACGTAGTCGCCGGTCAATGCGTCGTAAAGGTACACGATGCCGTTGCCGGCCAAAAGGATCAGGAATTCGCCGTTGGGCGTGGCGGCCATGGCGCGCGGAAAGGGGATGGCCGCGTTGCTGAGAATGGAATTGCCCTGCCGCGGCATGGCGTCGTCATCAATCACGCTCCACAACGTGCCGTTGTTCATGATGATCTGAAGCCCGCGCTCGGTGGCGGCGATGATCGAAGGAGTGACGATGCCGGCAAAGGAGTTGAACGGCAGCGGCGGGAACTTGATCTTCTGGACCACCTGCAACGACTGCGTATCGATGCCGTAGATCGATTCGCCTCCCGCATTGGCGACGTAGAGAGTATTGCCATCCGGCGTGAGCGCCAACGAGCGCGGCAACTGGCCCACTTTGATCGGCGCCTGGAAGCTGCGGCTCTGCATGTCGAAGACTTCCAAGCGGTTCATGCCGGAGTTGGCGATGAACAGCCTCTGGCGGGCGGAATCGACCACCATGTCGGTCAATCCCTCAGCGCCCACCGGACTGGTTGGCACGGGCATAATCGTCCCCGTGGCCTCGGCGTTGCGCATGTTCTGGAAGACGCGAATCTGCGGCGGGATATTGATCGCCTCGGGCGAATACAACTGGATGTCGTGCGGTACGGTGGTGCCGAGGCTGCGGGAGTTGACGGTATTGAAGGCGAAAGTCACCGTCGCGCCGTTGCCGGACTGCTGCGTCGTAGCCAGCGGAGCGGTCTGCACCATGATCTGCTGCTGCTGGTTGGCGCCGCCGCCTCCGCCGGGCAAGGGGACGGTGGGCCGGGTGGGGTCGACGACCGTCCCGGGAGGAAGTGCGATGGGGATATTCGTGCCGCCGGAGCCTGCAACAGGAGGCAGCACGGCCCCTGGACCGACGTTGGGGACCAGCTCGGGGGTGGCGCCGAATCTGCCTGACCCGGCATTGTTCACCACCACGGAAACCGAAGAAATGTCCTTCGTGAAGGCGCACTGATCGTTGGCGACCAGGACCGACGTGGACTCCGGCATCGCGATCGGGTTGTCGCGTATCCTTGCGACAGGCAGGATCATGAAACCGGATTCTGAAAGGGCATAGATCGTCCCGCCGTCGGAGGAGATGACCATGTTGCCGGAGAGATTCTCAGGCATCTTGAGACCCAGGTAGGTCAGCATGTTGTCGGGGTCGTTGACGAGCAACTGGCTGACATTGGCGCTGGCGGGCGGATTCTGCAGCGGAGCGAAGTTGAAGGCGGTGAAAAGATAGCTGCCGTCCGGAGCAAAGACGCTGCCGCCTTGATTCTGCTGGATGTTGAAGTTGACCCCGGCAGGCAGGGTGTAAGGGAGATTAGCGGCGCTCTGCTGAGCGATCACTTGCAGGGTTTCGGCATCGAACAGCCGCAGCCCTGCCATGAACTTGTCGCCGTTCGGAGCCACAGACAGAACCGTGGAGGTCTCATTGACGCGCCGCGAGCGCAGCACGCTGCCCGAGTTCACGCTGTAAACGAACAGGGTGCGGTCGTTGGCCCCTCCCGCGGCGAAGCCGATGATGGTCTTTCTGTCCTGCGTGGCGATCAGGTTCGTGCGGGCGGCGAAGGCCACCCGGCCCGACGGCGGCGGCAGTAGCGGTGAAGGTGGCGGCGGCGGCGTCACGATGACGTTCTGGATTGGGTCGGTGGCCGCGTCGGGGCTGGGATCGAATACCAGCAGGACGTTGGCTGTGTTGTTGGTTCCCGTCCCGATGGTGGTCAACAGAATCTGTTCGCGGCCGTCGTCGGCGACTCCCACCGCGATCCCTTCCGGCCGCGCGGGCAGGCTCACTCGCCGGACCACGGCCGGGACGGCCAGGTTGAGATCGATGATGTTCAGGGACGACCCGTCAAAGCAGGTCACATAGAGAAAGTCCGCCGTGGGAGAGAGCGCCGCGCTGATCGGCGTGGCGTCGGTCTGCGCCACTGCCAGGAAGCGCCGTTGCGGAATGGAGTAGATCTCCACACGGCGCTGCCCGGTATTGACCAGGTAGAGCCGGCCGCGGCCTTCGTCCAGCACGATGTCGGAAGCGCCCCCAACCAGGTAGTTGACGCCGCCCACCGAGGTCGGGGCCACCACCGTGCCGAAGGTGGCGTCACCGCCCGGGCGGGGAGTCTGAGCGGAAGATAGCGCCAGGGTGGCGGCCAACCCCAACGCGAACACTAAGATCCTGGGCATCTCCATGCAAGCCTAACAGTATATAACCCCCGTCCCCGCTGAGAGTTTCCTTGCTCCGCTCTAACGCAGCGCGGCCACCAGGGCGTTTGTGTGGCGCAGCACCTCAAAGCGCGCCAACTCCGCCTGATAGCCGGCGTCATAGAGCCCCAGCCAGCGCTCCTGCTCCTGGAAACGGGCCTCCTCCACTTGCTTCATCGTGGCCCGGCCCTCTTCCATCTGCGCCAGCACGAGCGATACCTGCTCCCGGGCCAGGTCCAAATCCAGGCGGGCCACCTCTCGTGCGGACTCGGCGTCGCTGACCTTCTGCCAGGCGGTCCTGGTGTTGGCCTCGATGCGGCTCCTCAGATCGTTGATCTGGAAGCGAATGCGGCGGCTCTCGATCTCGGCCTGCGCGGCCCGTGCTTCGTCGGCGGAGGACGCGAAAACGGGCACCTGGATGGACACCCCGACCTGGCCGTTGTGACGCTGGAAACTGTTGAAATAGTCCTCGTAATGGTTGAACTTGGCCAGCAGGCCATACTGTGCCACCAGGTCTACCTTCGGAAGCCGTGCGGCGCGGTGGCCCCGCACCTCCATGTTCTTGGCGGCCAGATCGGCCTCCAGTTTCCGGATCTCGCGGTTGTCTGAAAGCGCCTCGGCCACCGCGGTGGAAGCGTCGGCGCGCAAACCGGGAAGATCGCGCTGTTCGCCGGCGGGCGTTATGGGGTCGGCGGGGCTCAGGGAGAGCGCCT
>JACRKW010000138.1 GCA_016215215.1 Acidobacteriota bacterium | reverse complement strand
GAACCACCCCGCCTTGCCGTTCGATCCCGGTAATCTGGTAGCCGGGCAAGCCAATCACGATCTCATCATTGGTCAAGACTTTCTCCCAAGCTGGTTTTACCAGCCTGAGATCCGGCTTGCCCCCCATTTTCGATCAAGAGCCACCTGGTTTCCATCCCCGGCTGGCTCTACGGCTCTACGCCAAAAACGGGGGCAACCCCGCCCCCGACTCCCTCAACAACACCATGCGGTCCTGCACCTGAAGCGGCAGCTCCCGGTGTCCTGATCGGACTGGGAAGCCCCGTCTCTCAATAGACTTTGCAGAATCGGCGGCCCGTCCGCAGGCGGAGTCAACGATGGCGATCAATGGCGTACTTTGGCGCTAGATATTCACACATATAAATGAGGATTGGCGCGTGGCTGTCTTAACATGAGGCTATAGGCTTCACGGCGAATCTCGCAGAGCAGAGGTCGAAGTTGTTTACATTTGAAAAACGTGTTCGTGTGGCCTCTCTGCAGACAAGGAAGAAAATGAGACAAAAAATTCTGCTGGCCCTACTGGTCCTGAGTTTGTCGGCCCCGGCGTTCTCGCAGGAGAGTTTCGGACAGGTCCTCGGCGTAGTAACCGACCCGACGAAAGCGGCGATACCCAACGCACAACTCGTGCTAGCCGGACCGCGCGTGCCGCAGGGTCTGAAAGCGTCATCAGGCGCCGACGGCGCCTATGTGTTCGCCGCCGTTCCGATTGGGACTTACTCATTGACCGTCACATGTAACGGTTTCACGACCTTGAAACAGGAAGGCATCCAGGTTCTGCTCGGGTCCAAGATCACATTCAACCCAGCCCTGCAAATCGGCGCCGTCACGGAGTCCGTCGAGGTCAGGGACAGCCCAACATCGATAGACGCAACCTCCAGCCGGACTTCGACCAACATTACGCAGCATGAATTCGAGAATTTGTCCAAGGGGCGTACGTTCCAGTCCCTGCTCACAATGGCGCCTGGAGCGCGGTTCGAGCCAAAGTCGAGCAACGCGGGAGTCGGCGGTGTCTCGATCGACGGCGCGAGCGGCATCGAAAACATCTACGTTGTGGACGGCGTAGAGGTCAACGACAACGTCAACGGTTTCCTGTTGCAGAACAACGCTCTGCCCGTCGAGTTCGTGCAGGAAGTGCAGGTGAAGAGCGCCGGCTTTGAAGCCGAGTACGGCGGAGCGACCGGCGGCGTCGTCAATGTGGCCACCCGCGGCGGGTCGAATGAGTTTCACGGGCTTGTGAAGTACGAATTCACCAACAGCGCGATGAATTCCAGCGACCGCGGCTACTGGCAGCAGTCATTCGCCGATGCGAATCTGCCTGAGTTCTTTCGTCCGAAGCAGGACGACTACAGTCTGAAGTACCCCGGCGCTTCCATCGGTGGACGCTTGATTCGCGATCGTCTCTTCTTCTTTGAAAGCTACGTGCCGGAGGTCGAGCACACCAACCGGACAGTGAACTACGCGGCCGGCGCCCGCACTTTCGAGCAGGACAAGCTGCGGCACTACAACCTCAGTCGGCTGGACTACAACCCGGCCTCGAAGGTTCAGTTGTACAGCTCGTGGACATGGTCGCCTTCCAAACGCGATGGTGGGCTCCCCTCACGCGACGGGCGTGCGGCGGCTCCGGCAAACAACCAGGCGCTGCTAGGCGGCTTCACGCCGGCGCAGGCGCTGACAGGCGGCGTGACCTATGCCGCGACGGACCGTTTGGTGATCACCGGCAGGTACGGGTACAAGTACGTCAATAACAAGGACAACAACTACGGCCAACCGGGCGTACCTTACGTTTCCTACGTGAACTCCGCTGTCGGGCTCGGATTGCCCTCACAACTTGCGCAGGGCCGCGGATATAGCAACGTGACCAGTACGAGTTCCACCTTCCGGGACCTCACTACGCGGCACAACGTCTACGCTGATGCGACCTATGTCGCCCGTATCGCCGGGCAGCAACATACCTTCAAGGGCGGATACAACCTCAGTCGGGCCACGGAAGACTTGAACGTCGATTACACTAACGGCTACTTCCAGTTCTACTGGGGCGATACGTTCACTCGCGAGCCGTTCACTCCGGATCGCGGCCGATATGGGTACTACCTGTGGAACGACCAGCGCGCGTTCGGCAAGGTGGGCGGATATAACCAGGGCTTCTACTTCCAGGATTCGTGGCGGCCGCACTCGCGCGTGACGCTGAACCTGGGCGTGCGGCTGGAAAACGAGGTGATTCCCGCGTTCCGCAAGGAGTACGAGGGGGTGAAGCTCGAGGACAGGCTCGTGACCTTCGGCTTCGGCGACAAGATCGCGCCCCGTCTGGGCGGCGCCTGGGACATGTTCGGCAACGGCCGCTGGAAGCTCAGCGGCAGTTTCGGATTGTTTTATGACATCGTCAAGCTGTCGATGACTCAGAGCGCATCCGGAGCGAACATTTTCTTCGTGACGGCCTACAAGCTGGACGACCCGGATTTCACCAAGCTCAGCAAGACGACGCCGGGCGCGTTGGGCGCTCAGATCGGCCGTTATGACAACCGCAAGATTCTGATCACGCCGGACGGCAAGTGGGCGGGCATCAACAAGGACGTCAAGCCGTCAGCCTCGCGCGAGTTCACCCTGAGCCTCGATCATCAGATCTCGGCGAAGATCGTAGCCGGCGTACGATACACGCGCAAGGACCTGCTCAAAGCACTTGAGGACATCAGCGTGCTTGACGCACAGGGCAACGAGACACTCTTCCGCGACAACCCCGGCTTCGGGCGGACACGCGTTGACCCGCTGCACATCTTCGACGGGAAGACACCGGACGGGCAGGAGTACCTGTTCCCGAAGGCTGTCCGCCAATACGACGGCGTCGAGTTTCGAGTCCAGGGGCAGTTGCGCCACGTACAATTACTTGGCTCGTATACCTGGAGCCGTTTGTGGGGGAACTACGCAGGCTTGTCGAACTCAGATGAGGCCGGGCGTTCCAATCCGAACCGCAGTCGCGCCTTCGACTCACCATACGAATACTTCGACGCGTCAGGCAGCCAGCGCAATCAAGTGGGGCGCCTGGGTACGGACCGGCCGCACACCTTCAAAGTGTTCGGATCCTACGAGCTGAAGAACAAGCTCGGGGTCACCAACCTGGGGCTGACGCAGCTTGCACTCAGCGGCACGCCGGATTCGACTCAGTTCATCTACCAGAACGCGAGCACGTTCCCATTCGGCCGCGGCGACCTGGGGCGCACCCCCATCTTCACGCAGACTGACATGCTGCTGGCGCACACGATCAAGACTTCGGAGAAGACGTCAGTGCGCCTGGAAATGGATGTGCGGAATCTGTTTAACCAGGCCGCCGTCATTTCCCGCAGCTTCCAGTTGAACCGCGCCGGCGCCGTGGATGCGCGCACTTTGCCGCTTTCCAAGTTCTTCGCGGGCTACAATCCGCGGGACTACATCACATTCCGGGGCACCGTGCCCTTGAACCCCGTCTACGGATTGCCGGCTTCGGCTGCGGTTGGCGGCCTTGCGTCGCTGTCCGGCTCGGCCACGACCTTCGCGAGCCAGAGCAGCGCCATGAGCGTCTACAATCCCAACTTCGGCGCATATCAGGATGTTCGCGTTCTGCGCTTTGGAGCGCGGTTCGTCTTCTGACGCAACTTGGCTGATCCGCTGTGGAGCGTTGCAGGTTACGGCAACCTGCAGCGCTCCGCGCTCGATATCGGCGGAGGCGCGGGCTGTGAAGCGGGCGGCGCGCACGGTGCTATTCCGTTCAGGGCGCAACACGCACTCGCAACGGTTGCCCGTCTCCTAGGGCTCGTTGGCCTGCTTGTTTTCCAGCAGCTGGCCGAGAATCGGCGCCATGCAGTCGGGGCAGATACCGTGGGAGCACAGAGCTTCTGAGTGCTTCATGATGTACTCTTCCACGCGGATCCATTCGCCCTCAGGGGTGCGGACTTTCTTGCACTCTGCGCAAATCGGAAGCAGGCCGCGCAACGTCTTGACTTCTGACAGGGTGCGTTCCAATTCGGCGCCGCGCAGCCGAAGTTCGCTGAGGCTCGCTTCCAGGCTGCGCCTCAGCGACTGCACCCGCAGGTGCGTCCGTACCCGGGCCACCACTTCTGCCTGCTGGAAAGGCTTGGTGATGTAGTCTGAAGCGCCCGATTCAAAGCCTTTGACCTTGGCTTCGGCATCATCCAGCACGCTGAGAAACAACACAGGGACGTCACGGGTGCTTGCCTCGGACTTGAGGCGGGCGCACACTTCGTAACCATCCATCGCGGGCATCTTAATGTCCAGGAGTACCAAGTCCGGTGCGCCGGCCTGCGCTGAACTGAGGGCCGCGGCCGCACTGGTGGCTGCTCGAACCCGGTACCCGGCGTCCGACAAGATTTGCGAGAGGACATGCAGATTCTGCAGGTCGTCATCAACGACAAGGATGGTCTCCGGGATGGCCTGGTCTGTGGGCATCGCGCCTACGGCGAGGATACACCATCTATCGCTCGCCGGACCGCCTCATAATCGAACGCTCTGGCTGCTCTTTGCAAGGCCGCGGCGGCCAGCGGCAGGGCGTCTTCGAGTTGTCCGGCCAACTCCGCAATGCGCATCGCATCGGTCTGGGCTATGGCACGGCGCAATTCTTCACGGATCGAATCCGGCAATGCGGCAAACTCACGCGCCACGGGAGCGGGGTCTGCCGCAGCGGCAACAGGCTGGCGGATGAAGCGTGCCTTGAGCCGCGTTTCCAGAATGTTTACGATCTCACTTTCCTGGTAGGGCTTGAGCAGGAACTCGTCGCAAACCTGCAGAATCGCATGGCGTTCTTCATCGAACGCATTGGCCGTGACTGCCACGATGGTTGTCTCAGCGCCGCCCGGATCCTCCTTGATCTGGCGTGCCGCCGCACGGCCGTCCAGTACAGGCATCTGGAGGTCCATCCAGATCAAGTGCGGCCGCCACTCGCGCCAAAGCTCCACTGCGCTGGCGCCGTCGGTGGCTTCGCGTACGGCGAAGCCGAGGCGCGAGAGCAGTGTGGTCAACAACAACCGGCTCTCGGCATGGTCTTCGGCTACCAGCAGACGCCACACGGGTTGTCCGGGTTCCAAGGCAAGGGCTTTGCCATGCGGAGGAACCTGCTGGACGGGTTCCGCCTCGCGCAACGGCATTGTGAGCGTGAAGATTGCTCCGCAGCCCGCGCCGCGGCTTGCAGCCGTGAGATCGCCACCCATCAGGCGGGCAAATTGGCGACTAAGCGCCAAGCCGAGGCCGGTGCCGTATTGTCCTGTCTGGCTGGCTTCTGTTTGAGTGAATGGCTCAAACAACGAAGCGATCTCCTGGCTTGTCAGGCCGGGTCCGGTATCTGAAACCTCAGCCGCCAGCGCGCAGCCACCGGCAGGCGCCCGGCTCACTCTCAAGACCACTTCGCCCCTGCTGGTGAATTTCACCGCGTTGCCCAGCAGGTTGATCAGGATCTGCCGTACTTTGTCCTCGTCCCCCAGGATGCATGGCGGCACATCGGGAGTTGTCTCGATCCTGAGCGCCAGGTTCTTCTCCTGTGCCCGCAGCATGAACAGGTCCCGAAGCTCATCCAGCGTCCGGCGTATGTCGAAAGGCGCCTCTCTCAGAGTGCCGCGTCCGGATTCGACCTTGGCAAGGTCCAACACGGTGTTGATCATGCGCAACAGATGCTCCCCGCTGCGGTTGATGATGCCCAGGTTCGCCTGGTGTTCGGGCGCCAGCGAGGGGTCACGTGACATGAGTTGAGAGAAACCCAAGATGGCGTTCAGGGGCGTGCGGAGTTCGTGTGTCATGCCGGCGAGGAACACGGACTTTGCACGATTGGCACGATCAGCGTCTATTTTTGCGGCCCTCAGCCGCCGACCCTGCCAGAACAGGCCCGCAATCAAGAAGAGCAGTACTCCCAGGGAAAACCGGAGCAGTGTGATCAAGTTGCGATACTCCACCAGCGTGAACAAGGATTTTCCTTGGCCCGGCGCGAGCATGGACCAATTGAGCGAGATGGTGGCGAAGCTGCCGTCGGCGCTCATTCGCCCCAGTTCTTCACGGATCGCGTCAGCTACCTGACCCGAAGCGCGGTCATCCTTCGGCGCCCCCAACCCAAAGAGAACGGTGCCCCTGTCGAGCGGCTTGACGCGCAGAGAAAGGCCTCTGCAGACCCCGGCTCTCTGCTGAAGAACGTTGTCGCCCACTCCGTCGACGACAAAGGCCACATCGGTTTCTCCCCGGCAGAGGGCCTGCATGGCCGACTGTTGGTCGCTCATAGGCAAAATCTTTGCGTCTGGCAACAAGGAACCCGCCAGACGGGCGACGAACGCGTAGGAGGCCACCGCTACTCGCCGCCCCTTTGTGCGCCCCGGCTCGACGGCTTCCGCTTCCCGCGCCACCAGCCAGGAGGTGAGCCTCAGGTAAGGCTCGGTGATATAGGCGAAACGGCGCCGCTGCGGCAAGTCGGCCATCAGCGGCCACAGGTCCACCTCGCCACTGCGGAGGGCCGCATCAGGGCCCTTTGGCGCATGCCGCCATTCGAGGCGGATGTTACGGCGGCGGGCCGCCTCGCGGATCGTATCGATAATCACGCCTTGAGGGCGGCCATCGGGCGCAACCTCCTGGGCCGGAGGCGAATGTTCGAACCCAATTCGATAGGTCTTCTCATGGGTCCGATCGCGGTAGAACCAAGACAATCCGAAGATGACGCCGATAGCGGCGGCGAATGCCACGGCCCCCCAGCGCCAACGTCCGAGAACGTGCCCTAGGTTCATGCGGTACATGGTATCTGCATCATAGATGAACTCGAGTTTGGGGCGATGGCAAGGCGGAGGTTCAAGGGTGGTGGTTGAACCAGTCCAAGATGCGATGTTCCGTCTCGGCCGGCCGGGCTTGCAGGGCCGCCGTGTGGCCAGCGCCCGGAATCAGCCACAGAAAGGCTGTGGGGTTTGCAGCGGCGAGTTGACGGGCATGACCCGCCGGGACGTTGCGGTCTTCAGTGCCATGGATCAACAGCAGCGGAACATGGGATTTGCTGACGTAGTTCAGCGGAGACGCTTGGCCGAGGTCCATCCCGTAGCGGGCGCGGGCGTAGAAGAAGCCGCTCTCGACGAGCAATTCCGGCAGTCCGGGCAATCCGGCGGTTCGTGCCGCCACCCTGTAGCAGGCGATCTGCCGGAAGGTGCAGAAGCTGGACTCGGCCACGACAGCGTCGAATTCTCCGGCCGACTGGAGGGCGATGGCTGCGCCCATGGATTCTCCCAGCGCGTAGAGCCGGGCGACGCCGGCGTCGTGACGCATCCAGCGAGCCCAGCGGGCGACGTCGTCCCGTTCGCGCAGGCCGAAGGTCATCAAGTCGCCCCCGCTCGAACCGTGGCCGCGGCTGTCGGGGGTGAGCACCGTGTAGCCTCCGTCCAGCAGGTAGCCCACATGAGCCATGACACCCCTACGACTGTCTGAGACGCCGTGGAAGGCGATGACCCCGCCTCCGTTGCCTTGTTGGGGGAGGAAGAGCCAGGCTGTGAGCCTGACTTTGTCGGCTGCTTGGATCTCGACGGAGCGCCACTTCGCGCCGTGTTGCTCCGCCACGCGCGAGGCGATGGTGTCATCGGGACCGATCCTCAAGGAAAACGGTACCCTGAGCGCGTTTTCGCAGAGCAACGCCCCGCAGACCAGCACCAGCGGCACTGCAAACAGGATTGCCGCGCTGATGCCGATGGCGGCCCGGCGTCGCGAGAACTCCATGTCACTGAGAACGAAGTCGGGGGCGGCCCTGTTCCAGAGGGTTTGCCTCGGAGGCGGCGCAGGCGGCACCATGGAGTGGATCCATGGCTTCCAGAAGTTTCCTCGTTGTGGGCGGCGGCGCAGTCGGCCTGGCTTCGGCCTACCGCATTCTGCAACGCTTTCCCGGTTCGGCGCTGACGCTGCTTGAGAAGGAAGCCGGGGTGGGACGCCATCAAACGGGGAACAACTCGGGGGTGATGCACTGCGGGCTAGCCTATCGCCCGGGGACCGAGAAGGCGCGGTTGGCGGTGCGTGGGATCCGGCAACTCACCGAATTCTGCGTCGAAAAACAGATCCGCCACGACGTGTGCGGAAAACTGGTGGTGGCCAGCCGCGAAGACCAGATCCCGCGGCTTCAAGCTCTCTACGACCGCGGGACGGCCAACGGGCTGCGCGGGCTGAGAGTATTGACACCAGAGGAGATGAAGGAGATAGAGCCGCATTCCGGCGGCGTGGCCGGCTTGCACGTGCCCGAGGAGGGCATCACGGACTACCCGGCAGTGTGCGAGACGCTGGCCGGTGAGATCGGCGCGCTCGGCGGCCAGGTGGTGTGCGCGGCGCGGGTGACAAAGCTGGCGGATCGCGGCGGCGAGTGGGTGGCGGAGACGCCGAAGGGGGAGTACGCCGGCGGGGTTCTGGTGACTTGTGCGGGACTGCAGGCGGACCGCGTGGCTCGCCTGGCGGGCGAGTCGCCCGAGTCGAGGATCGTGCCGTTTCGCGGCGACTACTACAAGCTGAGGCCGGAGCGCGAGCACCTGGTGCGCAACCTGATCTACCCCGTGGCCGATCCGAGCTTCCCGTTCCTTGGCGTGCACTTCACGCGCATGATCGCCGGCGGCATCGAGGCCGGCCCCAATGCCGTGCTGGCGCTGAAGCGCGAAGGCTACACGCGCACGTCGTTCGATGCCGCCGACGCTTACGACGCGCTGACCTTCCCGGGGCTGTGGCGCTTTCTCGGCCGGCATTTCAGGATGTGTCTGGCCGAACTGGAGCGCTCCTTCTCGAAGGAGTTGTTCTGCCGTTCGCTGCAAAGCTTGGTGCCGGAGGTGCAGCCGGAG
>JACRKW010000084.1 GCA_016215215.1 Acidobacteriota bacterium | reverse complement strand
TCGTCTCCACCCGCAACGTACCGGTCGAATATGACAGCGCCGAATACCTCCGTAAGCTCTGCCTATCCAACGGCCGCACCGAACTGCGCGCTTGTTACCCGCTCGACATCGTCAACATCATCGGCGCCATCAGCCAGTACGAAAGCCGCGTCATCCAGGTCACCAAGCCGGACCTCGAGCGCGCCGTCCAGCTCTACTTCGCTCGCTCCTGAGTCACCGGCACGCTCCACTCAGAACAGATCCGAATGAGTCCCAGTGCGGACCAGGTGCAGGTCGTCGCCGTCGATCATGTAGATCAGTAGCCAATCCGGCTAGACGCGGCAATCGCGAAACCTGATCCACTCGCCACCGAGCGCATGGTCCCTGAACCGTGGCGGCAGGGGACCTCCTTCGATCAGCAACATGATCGCCTCCCGCAGCTTGGCCATGTCCTTGCCTCGCTATTGCGCGAGCTTCACGTCGCGCCGGAACTGAGCTCCGCGTACCACCTCTCGCATCGCGTCAGATTCCAAGATCCTTGAATAACGCGCCCCCCGTACCAAGTCGCTTGCCCCTGCCCCGGCTGGCGGCGCGCATGGCCTTCACCGTCACTGCATTGGGGACCTTCACGTCAAACGGGAGGGCCTTCTCCGCGGCCACGCGCAGCAACAACATCCGCACTGCATCGGAAACCGAGATGCCCATGGCGGTCAGCGCCTTGGCGGCCTGCTGCTTCGTCCTTTCGTCGACTCGAACATGCACCATCGTCGTCGCCACGGCTTGACCTCTCTGAGATACATTGTATCTCAAGCGCGTTATCGACATACCCGCATGGCTGCTTGCTTCTCCCCGCTCCTGAGCCCCAACCCCCATAATGGAATCAGGCCGATGCGCGTCGTCCTGATCTCCACTTACGAACTCGGCCGGCAGCCCTTCGGTCTCGCCTCCCCCGCAGCCTGGCTACGCGCCCGCGGCCACCATGTCCACACCGCCGACCTCGCCGCCGGCCTGCTTTCGCCGCCGGCCGTTCGCCAGGCCGATTGCGTCGCCTTCCACCTGCCCATGCACACCGCCACCCGGCTCGCCGCGCCTGTCGTCGCCCGCGTCCGGGAGCTGAACCCCACCGCGCGCCTCATCGCCTACGGCCTCTACGCCCCCATCAACCACGACTACCTCCACTCGCTCGGCTTTTCCGCCATCATCGGCGGCGAGTTCGAATCCGCCCTCACGTCCGTTGTCGAGGGCACGCCCGCCTCGCCCCTCATCCCGCTCGACCGCCTGCAGTTCCTCACCCCGGACCGCTCCACCCTGCCGCCCCTCGACCGCTACGCCCACCTCTGCATCGGCGCCGAACGCCGCCGCACCGGTTACACCGAGGCCAGCCGGGGCTGCAAGCACCTATGCCGCCACTGCCCCGTCGTCCCCGTCTACAAGGGCGCCTTCCGGATCGTTCCCGCCGAGGTCGTCCTCGATGACATCCGCCTCCAGGTGGATTCCGGCGCAGATCACATCACCTTTGGCGATCCCGACTTCCTCAACGGCCCCGCCCATGCCCTGCGCATCGTCGAGACCCTCCACCAGCGCTTCCCTGGCCTCTCCTACGACGTCACCATCAAGGTGGAACACCTCCTGCGCCATAGGAACCTGCTGCCCGTCCTTGCCCGCACCGGCTGCGTTCTCATCACCACCGCCGTGGAAACCACTGAGGATGCCGTGCTCGAGAAGCTCGATAAGGGCCACACCCGCGCGGACTTCCTGGCCGCCCTTGCCCTAGCCCGTGCCGCCGGTCTCCACCTCAGCCCTACATTCGTCCCCTTCACGCCCTGGACCACCCTCGCCGGCTACCGCGGCCTGCTCCGTATCCTCTTGGAGCAGGGCCTCGACGAGGCCGTTGCGCCCATTCAGTTCGCTCTCCGGCTGCTCATTCCCTCCGGCTCCCGCATCCTCGATCTGCCCGACGCCCCGCGCTCTCGACGCCCTCGCCGCCTGCGTCTTTGAGGTCGTCTCCGCCGCACAACGCGCCGGCGCGCCGCGCCGCGACACCTTCCGCCTCATCTGGCAGGCCGCCCATGGCGCCGCCCCACCCGAAGACCTGGACATCCTCCCCCGCGCCGCTATCCCCTACCTGGACGAGCCCTGGTACTGTTGAGCGGAACCCACCGAAGAGCAGGTTGCTCTTCTCTGATCCGCCTCTACTGCATCGCAAACACCGTCAGGCTCCCGGTGCCCAGGCATCCCATCACCGGACCCATCCCGCCGAGGAACTGCAATTGCACCGGGCTCGCCGTCGACATGTTACTGAAACCAGCCGGCGGCGACATCCAGTTGCCCGAGAGGTTCCCGCTCTGCGCGTCGGCAAACGCCGGTAGAAGCTTCATCGCTTCCTCCAACGCCTGCAGCTTCGACTTCTGCATCTCGTCCAGCACGCTCAGGTTCAGCTTCCGAACCGCCTGCGCCGCCTCTTTCAAGTCGCGGCAGATCAGTTCGATCTCCAGGTACCGGGCGGCGAGCGCATTCGCGTCCAGGTCCTGCTTCGCCGTCTCGTCCGTCAGCTCTGCCAGTACCTGCCGGATCCGCTGCTGGCGCTCCGCTGACTTCCGGTTGTAGTCGTCGTTGTTTGCGGCCACCGCGTAGATCTGGCCGTTCGTCAGTTGCAGGTACTCCTTCAATTGCGGCAGCAGCGGCCGCGACGGCTGCTGCGCAAAGACGGGCACGCTGACGAGCAGGCTCGTGAGAACGCACCATAGGCACTTCATGTCCGCATCCTAACTCCGCTCGCCGACGGTGGGAATCCCCGCTCCGCGGTCCGGAACTAGACTGTCCCGATTCAGCAACTTGCGCTGCGCTGAACCACCGGTTGAATGTGCGCGAAATGATACGCTTTTCATATGCCCTCCATCTCGCGGCGCGGCTTCTGCAACAGCGCGGCAGCTCTGGCGGCATCTCCGGCTATTCCTTCCTTTTCAGGAGTGAAGGCAACCCGCACCCCCAACATCGTGCTGATCGTCGCCGACGACCTTGGCGCCGGTGACCTGGGATGTTATGGGCAGAAGCTGATCCGCACGCCCAACATCGATCGTTTGGCGTCCGAGGGTCTGCGCTTCACCGACGCCTATTCCGGCTGCACCGTCTGCGCTCCCTCGCGCAGTGTCCTGATGACCGGATATCACATGGGCCACTCCTCGGTGCGCAATAACACCGGCGGGCAGTCGCTGCGTGAAAACGACGTCACCCTGCCCATGCTCCTCAAGCAGGCCGGCTACGCCACCGGCGGTTACGGCAAGTGGGGTCTTGGCGACCTCGACACGCCGGGAGTTCCCTCCAGGAAGGGCTTCGACGAGTTCTTCGGCTACCTGAACCAGGCCCACGCGCACAACTACTACACGCCGGTGCTGGTCCACAACGGCGGCCTCCACCCTCTTCCGGCCAACGCCGGCGGCAAGCGTGGAACTTACTCCCAGGACGTGATTACCGAGAAGGCGCTGTCGTTTATCGAACGAAACGCCCGCCAGCCGTTCTTCTGCTACTTCCCCACGACCATGCCCCATTGGGAGCTGCTCGTCCCCGAGGACTCCTTCGCTGAGTACCGCGGCAAGTTCACGGAGAAGGGCTTCTCCATGCCCCGCACCCGCTACGCCGATCAGCCCGAAATGCGCGCCGCTTACGCCGCCATGGTGACCAGGCTCGACCGCGAGGTGGGCCGCATCGTCGAGCTAGTCCGCAAGCTCGGCCAGGAGCAGAACACGCTCTTTGTGTTCACCAGCGATAACGGCGACGCCCTCGGCATCCTCGGCGAGAGCTTCTTCAACTCCAGCGCCGGCCTTCGGGGTCACAAGGAGAACCTCTACGAGGGCGGCATCCGGACCCCCATGATCGCCCGCTGGCCCGGACATGTGCCCCGAGGCGCCACCAGTTCGGTCCCCTGGAGCTTCTGCGATATGCTCCCGACTCTGGCCGCGACCGCCGGACTCGCCGCGCCCAAAGGCATCGACGGCATCAGCATGGCGCCCACGCTGTTCGGCCGCCGCCAGCGGAAGACGCCTGAGTGGCTCTATTGGGAATTGCCCCGCTGGGTTGCCAGGGAGTCGCGCTTCTCTGACGAGGTGCCCATGCAGGCCGCGCGCAATGGCGACTGGAAAGCTGTACGCCCCAAGCCCGGCGCCCCGCTCGAACTCTACAATCTGCGCGCCGATCGCCAGGAGAGCAGAAACCTCGCCGCCGGCGAGCCGCGGATCCTTGCCCGCATGGAGGCGTTCCTTGCGAGTGCCCGTACGCCGGCGCGCTCTCTCAACGTGCCGCCCACCTTCTACTGGGACAAGTACAAGGACTAGCGCCCACATGAAGGTCATCATCGTCGCCTCCAAGCTTGGCTACCAGACACAGGCCTTCGCCGAGGCCGCGCTCCGCCTGGGACTGGAACCCGTCCTGGCCACCGATCGCTGCGGCAGCCTGAATGATCCCTGGCGCGATCACGCCTTCCCCCTGAAGTTCCATCGTCCCGCCGAGTCGGCCGCCCGCCTCGCCCGCCTCGTTCCCGAAGCCGCCGGCATCACCGCCGTCGGCGACAAGCCCGCCCTCGCCGCCGCCCACATCGCCCGCCGCCTCGGCCTCCCCTTTCACCCGCCCAAAGCCGTCGAGGCCGCGGGCAACAAGTACCTGGCCCGTCAGGCCTTCCGTAAGGCCGGACTGCCGGTCCCTGCCTACTTCCGCGTCCCCCTCTTGTCAGAACCAGCCAGGGCTTGCTCCCGCGCGTCGTTTCCTTGCGTGCTCAAACCCCTCGGCCTTTCCGGCAGCCGCGGCGTCATCCGCGCCAACTCGCCCGCCGAATTCCTCGCAGCCTTCGGCCGCATCCGCCGCCTCCTCGATTCCCCCGAGATCCTCCGCGGCCGCGATCCGTCGCTCGGATACATCCAGGTGGAGGACTATGTTCCTGGCCGCGAGTTCGCGCTCGAAGGCCTCGTCTCCGGCGGCATTCTGCGCACCCTCGCCATCTTCGACAAGCCCGATCCGCTCGAAGGTCCGTTTTTCGAGGAGTCCATCTACCTCACCCCGTCGCGCGAGCCCGTTGCCGCCCAAGCTGCCATGAGCGAAGCGATCCAGCGCGCCGTCACCGCCCTGGGTCTCACGCATGGCCCCGTCCACGCCGAGTTGCGAGTGAACGAACAAGGGCCGTGGGTCCTCGAAGTTGCGGCCCGTCCCATCGGCGGCCTGTGCGCCCGCGTGCTGCGCTTCCACGGTGGCGCATCCCTGGAAGAAGTCATCCTGAAGCACGCCCTCCAGCCGGATGATGCAGCTCCGGCGCTGGAACTATCCGCCGCGGGCGTCATGATGATCCCCATCCCCTGCGATGGCATCTATGAGAACTGCTTTGGAGCCGGCGCCGCAAGGGCCACCCCAGGCATCGAGACTATCGAGATCACCGCCCGCCACGGCCAGGTCTACAAGCGTCTGCCTGAAGGCGGCAGTTACCTCGGCTTCATCTTCGCCCGCGGCGCGCACACCCCCGAGGTGGAGGCCTCCCTCCGCCGCGCCCACGCCCATCTCGATTTTCGATTCGCTGCCACTCTCCCGGTCTTCCCGCCCCTCGTCCCCAAGCCCTAGCCTGGGGCTTGCCCCCGTCATTTGTCCCCAAGCTTCAGCTTGGGGCTTGCCTGCCCCGGCCCTCTACCCCTTCGCCTTCGGCGCCACGTAGTCCGGCGGAAGTTGCGCGCCCTCGCCGAAGAAGTACTGCTCCATCTGTTGCAGGATGAACTCCTGCGCCTCGCGCGTGCCCAGATTCAGACGGTATTC
>JACRKW010000113.1 GCA_016215215.1 Acidobacteriota bacterium | reverse complement strand
AAGCCAGAAGGCACTCCCAGCCCTGAGTCTGCGCCCTCACCCGAGGCGGCGCAGGCGCCCGTGACGCCGCCCGTTGCGGCGCCCGTTGCGGCGGCGAAGCCTCCCGCAGCAGCAGCCGCCAAGCCGCCCGCGCCGGCGGCTCCGAAGGCTCCGGCGGTGATGGCGTCGACGGCCTGGGAGAGCGACCTGGCTGAGGCGCTGTCGGCTGAGTTCGGCGGCGATGCGCCGGAGTGCCTGACCTACCTGGGGCAGCCGTTCCTGGTGGCGAAGCCGGAGTCAATCGTGCCGCTGATCCAGCATTTGCAGGACGCCCACGACTTCGACTACCTGGTGGACATCACGGCCGTGCACTGGCCGGAGCGGGCAGAGCCGTTCGATGTGATCTACATCGTGTACAGCTTCAGCCGCAACGAGAGGATTCGGATCAAGATCAAGATCGCCGAAGGCTACAAGCCGCTGTCGGCGACGATGGTCCACCCGACGGCGGACTGGCTGGAGCGCGAAGTGTACGACATGTTCGGCATCGAGTTCGACGAGCACCCGAACATGCGGCGGATCCTGCTGCCGGACGAGTGGGAGGGTTTCCCGCTGCGGAAAGTGAACAGCATCCTCAAGATGGACCAGCGCTGGGTTCAGGAGAACCTGGGGATCGAAAGCGGACAATAGCGATGGCGGAGACTTTTCTCGACTCGACGGAACTAGTACTGAACATGGGGCCGCAACACCCCTCTACGCACGGCGTGCTGCGGGTGATTGTGAAGCTGGACGGCGAGAAGGTGCTGGGGACCGAATGCGTGATCGGTTACCTGCACCGCGGTGTGGAAAAGATCGCCGAGAACCGCACGTACACGATGTTCGCGCCGTACGTGGACCGGATCGACTACATCGCGGCCGTCTCGAATGGACTGGGTTACTGCCTGGCGGTGGAAAAACTGCTGAACGTGGAAGCGCCGGCGCGGGCGCAGGCGGTGCGAGTGATCCTGACGGAGCTGAACCGCATCGGCAGCCACCTGCTGTGGCTGGGGACCCACGCTCTGGACATCGGCGCCATCACGCCGCTGTTCTACTGCATGCGCGAACGCGAGTACACACTGGACATTTTCGAGAAGTACTGCGGGGCGCGGCTGACAACGCACGCATTCCGTATCGGCGGACTGCAGTACGAGACCTACGAGGGGTTCGAGAAGGAGTGCCTGGACTTCTGCGACCTCTTCCTCCCGAAGGTGGACGAGTACGAGGAGTTGCTCACCGGGAACCGCATCTGGCGAGAACGGCTGATCAACGTCGGAATCCTGAACGAAGCCGACTGCAAGGCGTTCGGGGTAACGGGGCCGATGCTGCGGGCGGCGGGATGCAAGTGGGACATCCGCAAGGCGTTGCCATACAGCGGCTACGAGAAGTACGACTTCGAGATTCCGACGCGCGAGAACGGCGACACCTACGACCGGTACATCGTGCGGATGCAGGAGATGCGGCAGAGCGTGCGCATCATCCGGCAGGCGGTGGAGGGGTTGCCAACCGGGCCGATCACGGCCAAGGTGCCGAAGGTGATTAAGCCGCCGGTAGGCGAAGCCTACGTTTCGATCGAGGCTCCAAAAGGCGAGTTGGGCTACTACATCGTGAGTGACGGCACAACCCAGCCGTACCGCTGCCGGGTGCGGCCGCCGTCGTTTGTGAACTTGCAGGCTCTGGACCGGATGTCGCGCGGTTCGCTTGTGGCGGACCTTGTGGCAATCATCGGAACCATCGATATCGTGCTGGGGGAGGTGGACCGCTAAGAGGGCGGGCCGAGCGACATGCGCACAATCCTGAGAAAGGTATTCCTTGTTGACCTGCTGCAGGGGATGTGGGTCACCTTCCGGACGCAGCATCCGAAGAACATCGTGACTGAGCAGTATCCGTTCGAGCGGCCGAAAGTCGCCGAGCGGTATCGTGGCGCGCCTCGGCTGAACATCAACCCGGAGAACGGGCAGACGCTGTGCATCTGCTGCGACTTGTGCGCGCTGGCCTGTCCGGAGGCGCTGATCGTGGTGGGTTGGGAGCGGAATCCGGAGACCAAGCGCAAGGATCTGGTGACGTTCACTTACGACACGTCGCGCTGCATGTTCTGCGGGCTGTGCGAGGACGCCTGTCCGGTGGACGCCCTGGAACTGACGCAGGATTTTGAATTGGCGAGCTACTCGCGGGAAGGGGCGATCTTTGACAGGCAGATCCTGGAAGAAGGCATCCAGCCCAAGAAATACGTGTTCTGATTCCGCTCCCGCCGGTGGCGGCGAGCGGCCTCGAGTGATGCGGGTGTGCGCACCCGGAGCGTGGTCATGGTAGAAACAGCCCTCTTTTATGCATTCGCCGTGCTGACCATCGCCGGCGCCATTCTGACGGTGACACTTCGCAACGCGATCCACTGCGCGATCTCGCTGATCGGCTCGCTGGCAGGGGTGGCCGGGCTCTATCTGTTGCAGCAGGCGGAGTTCCTCTTCGCCGTGCAGATTGTTCTCTACATCGGCGGGATCATGGTGCTGTTCCTGTTCGTGATCATGCTGGTGAACCTGGACGCGGCCGCGAAGGAGCGGCAATATCACCGGCACTGGCTGGCCGCCGCGGTTTGCGTGGCGGGCACGGGCGCGCTGTTCACGGCATTCCTGCTGCGCGGGCAGACGCTGGTGAAGCCCGCTGCCGTGGAGCAGGCCGAACCGGTGGCAGGCAACGTGGAGACCATCGCCGTGGCTCTCTTTCAGCAGTTCCTGGTGCCGTTTGAAGTGGCATCGCTGCTGTTGCTGGTCGCCATCGTGGGCGGCGTAGTGATGGCGAAGAAGAGGATCTGACGATGCTGCACCCGATCACACCCGAACACTACCTGGTGCTGAGCGCGGCTTTGCTGCTGATAGGGACGGTGGGCATCCTCATGCGGCGCAACGCCGTGGTGATCCTGATGTCGCTGGAACTGATTTTGAACGCGGTGAACCTGAACCTGGTGGCGTTCGGGAAGCAGCATGGGAATGCGTCCGGACAGATTTTCGCCATCTTCATTATCACGGTGGCGGTAGCGGAGGCGGCGGTGGGCCTCGGCATTCTGATTGCGTTGTTCAGGAACAAGGAAACGGTGCTGGTCGATGAAATCGACCTGCTGAAGTGGTAGGAGACGGCGGCGTGATGAATTTTCTAGACCTCATCTGGCTGATCCCGATCATCCCGCTGGGCGGCGCCGCGGTGATGCTGTTCTTCGGCAGGAGTCTATCGAAGGCGGCGATCAGCGTGATCAGCCCAGGCTCGGTGTTCATTTCATTTCTGCTGTCAGTGGGCGCGGTGTTCCAGCTTGCCGGGCTCCACGAGAGACTGCACCAAGTGGTGCTTTTCCCCTGGCTGCCTCAGTTGCGGGTCGACATGGGTTACCTGCTGGACCCGCTGTCGAGCGTGATGATTCTGGTGGTGACAGGCATCGGTTTCCTGATCCACGTCTATGCCACCGGCTATATGGCGCACGAGCACGGACCGAATCACGGCGGCTACTACCGATTCTTCGGCTACCTGAATCTGTTCGTGTTCTTCATGCTGACGCTGGTACTGGCCAACAATTACGCGCTGCTGTTTGTGGGCTGGGAGGGCGTGGGCCTGTGCTCCTACCTGCTGATTGGCTTCTACTTCCACAAGAAGAGCGCCGGCGACGCGGGCAAGAAGGCATTCATCGTCAACCGCATCGGCGACGCGGGGTTCATCCTGGGGATGTTTTTCCTCTTCCAGGTGACCGGCTCGCTACGCTTCACGGAAGTGAATGAGGCCCTGCGGTCGGCGAGGTTCTCTCCGGAGGCCGGGGTGTTCGGCATCCTGAGCCTGACTGCTCTACTTCTGTTCATCGGGGCGACGGGAAAGTCGGCGCAGATTCCGTTGTACGTCTGGTTGCCAGACGCGATGGAAGGCCCGACGCCGGTGAGCGCGCTGATCCACGCGGCTACGATGGTGACCGCCGGCGTCTACATGTGCGCGAGGTCGAACGCGCTGTTCGCGTTGACGCCGGAGACGTCGCACATCGTGGCGGCTGTGGGCGCGGCTACGGCCATCTTTGCGGCCTCCATCGGACTGGTCCAGAACGACATCAAGCGCGTGCTGGCGTATTCCACGGTGTCGCAGCTCGGCTACATGTTCCTGGCTGTGGGCGTCGGCGCCTACTGGGTGGGAGTCTTCCACCTGTACACGCACGCCTTCTTCAAGGCGCTGCTCTTCCTCGGCGCGGGGTCGGTGATCCACGCGATGAGCGGGGAGCAGGACATGCGGAAGATGGGCGGATTGAAGGACAAGATTCCGATCACATTTGCGACCATGTTCATCGCCTCGCTGGCGATCGCGGGGATCCCGGGGCTGGCCGGCTTCTTCTCAAAGGACGAGATCCTGTGGCAATCGTGGTCGTCGCCGCTGGGCGGCAAGATGCTTTGGGCCGTGGGTTTCTGCACCGCGGCGATGACAGCCTTTTACATGTGGCGGCTGATGTTCATGACCTTCTACGGCGAGGGCCGAATGGACGAGCACACAAAGCACCACATTCATGAGTCGCCCAAGTCGATGACCGTGCCGCTCATGGTGCTGGCGGCAGGCAGCGTGTGCGCCGGATGGATCGGCATGCCGAAGGTATTCGGCGAGAACGGATTCATGCAGGCCATCGAGCACTGGCTGGCGCCGGTGTTTGAAACAGGCAAGGAGGTTGCGCACGCGGCCGCCGGGCACGGCGCGGCGCAGCATGACACGACGATGGAGTGGGTGCTGATGGGCCTGTCGATCGGCGCGGCGCTGTCCGGCATCTTCCTGGCGCGGCACATCTACCTGCGCATGAAGGAATCTGAGCGCCCCACCGGCGGCGCCATGCACCCGGTGCTCTACAACAAGTGGTACGTGGACGAGTTGTACGACTTCCTGTTCGTCAACGGTTTTTCGCTGGGCGGCGGCTCGATGATGGCGCGGTTCGATCAGAAGGTGGTGGACGGCGGCGTGAACGGCACAGCGTGGCTGACGCGGCTGGTCTCCACCATCTCGATCTGGTACGACACCTGGATCGTCGACGGGCTGGTGAACCTGAGCGCGTTCACGGTCAGAGCGCTCTCCTATCCGGTCAGGTTCCTGCAGACCGGCTTTGTCCAGTCCTACGCACTGGTCTTTCTTGCCGGCGTGTTCGCCATCTTCGGCTACTACTGGTGGGTCCGCTAGCGGGAGAACGCGCAAATGAACAACAATCTGCTCTCAGTCATCCTCTTCACCCCGCTGGCCGGCCTGCTGGTGCTGATGTTCATCCCAAGCAGGCAAAAGACGCTGGTGCGGCTGTGGGCCAACATTTCGGCGGCAGCCGGCCTGCTCGTGTCGATTCCGATGATCGTGCAGTTCAATCGCAACGCCGAGGGCTACCAGTTCATGGAGCGGATGGACTGGATCCCGTCGCTCGGAGTGCAGTACCTGGTGGGCGTGGACGGCATCAGCGCGCTGATGGTGATGCTGACTACCATCATGGGCTTCCTGGCGATCTTCTCGTCGTGGGATTCGGTGAAGGAGCGCGAGAAAGAATACTACGCCATGTTCCTGCTGCAGCAGACGGGCATGATCGGCGTCTTCATCTCGCTGGACTTCCTGCTGTTCTACATCTTCTGGGAGATGGTGCTGGTGCCGATGATGCTGCTGGGCATACTGACGCTGTACTTCCAGCACGCCTCGCAGTTCGGGCGCTACACGTTCGAGATCACGGAACTGATGAAGCTGAACCTGCCGCTGGGCCTGCAGCAGTGGGTGTTCTCGTCGTTCTTCCTGGGATTCGCGATCAAGGTGCCGATGTTCCCGTTCCACACCTGGCTCCCGGATGCCCACACGGAGGCGCCCACGGCGGGCTCGGTGATCCTGGCGGCGGTGCTGCTGAAGATGGGAACCTACGGATTCATCCGCTTCTCGCTACCGCTGCTGCCCAGCGCCAGCGCGGACAAGACCATCGTGACGGTGCTTGCCACGCTGTCGATCATCGGCATCCTGTACGGGGCGCTGGTGAGCCTGATGCAGCAGGACTGGAAGAAGCTTGTGGCCTACTCCTCGGTGAGCCACCTGGGCTTCTGCACGCTGGGGATCTTCGCGCTGAACCAGGCCGGCATCACCGGGTCGGTGATCCAGCAGATCAACCACGGCATCAGCACCGGCATGCTCTTCCTTGTGGTGGGCGTCATCTACGAGCGGAGGCATACGCGAGAGATCAAGGAGTATGGCGGGTTGGCGCACGTCATGCCCAACTACGCCATTGTCTTCGCCATCGCCATGCTCTCCAGTGCCGGTCTGCCGCTGCTGAACGGCTTTGTCGGCGAGTTCACCATTCTGCAAGGCGCCTTCGACGCCAACAAGACCTGGGCCGCCTTTTCGGTGCTAGGCGTGATCTTCGGCGCGGCGTACCTGCTCTGGCTCTACCAGCGCACAATGCTGGGCGAAGTGACGAACGAGAAAAACAAAGGATTGCCGGACCTGAACTGGCGGGAGTGGACGGTCTTCGTGCCGCTGATCCTGTGGGCGGTTTCGATCGGCGTCTACCCGAAGCCCTACTTTGACATTCTTGAAAAGCCGGTGGCGCAGATCGTGCGCCGCGTCCACCAAACTCCCAGCGCCGTGGCCGCCGTGCCGGTGAACGCGGAGGCTGTCACCCGATGAACCTTTACTACACCTCCACCGACCATTTCGTGTTGCTGCCCGCCATCCTCCTGGCGCTGTTCGGATGCGCGACACTGCTGTTCGATTTCCTGGTCTTCCCGGATCCGCGGCAGCGCCGCTGGCTGCTGATCTGCCTGGTGCTCGGCGAAGCCTGCGCCGGAATCAGATTCTGGCGGCAGCAGGAGTTCCTGAACGCCTACGGCGGGGAGTTGACTGCCTTCAACGGCGCACTGACGGTGGATCAGTTCGGGCTCTTCTTCCAGTGGATCTTCCTTGCAACAACTTTGATCGTGGGGCTGATCTCATACAAGTATCTGGAGGTGCGCGAGGAGCACCACGGCGAGTACTACGGCCTGCTGATGCTGGCCCAGTGCGGCATGTTCTTTCTGGCCTGCGGCACCGAACTGGTGACGATCTTCGTGGGCCTGGAAACCATGGCCGTTACGTTTTACATCCTGGTGGGCTTCCTGCGCGCGGACAAGCGCAGCAACGAGGCGGCGATGAAGTATCTGCTGCTGGGCGGGCTCTCTTCGGGCTTCCTCGCCTACGGCTTCTCGGTGCTTTACGGCATCGCCGGATCAACGAAGTTGAGGGTGATCGCGGAGGCTGTGTCGGCCCGCAACGCCTGGGATCCGATTCTTCTTCTGGCCATCGCCACCACGGCGGTGGGGCTGCTGTTCAAGATCTCCGCCGCGCCGTTCCACATGTGGGCGCCGGACGCCTACGAGGGGGCGCCGACCTCCATCACCGCGTTTCTGGCAGTGGGATCCAAGGCAGCGTCGTTTGCCCTGCTGATGCGGCTGTTCTTCGGGCCGCTGGGTTCTGCGCGGGAGTCCTGGGCGCCGCTCATGATCGCCGCCTCTATCCTGTCGATGATCATCGGTAACTTCGCCGCGGTAACGCAGACCAACACGAAGCGCCTGCTGGCCTACAGCGGAGTCAACCATGCGGGTTACATCCTGCTGGGGCTGATCGCGGGCAATCCCACCGGACTCAAAGGCATGCTGGTGTACCTGCTCATCTACACCTTCATGAACCTGGGGGCGTTCCTTGTGTTGACCGTACTCACGCGGAAGGGCCTGGCCGGGGAAGACATCAACGACCTGAACGGCCTGATGCAACGCGCGCCCGGTTACGCCATCTGGATGCTGATCTTCCTGGTATCGCTGGCCGGCATCCCCCCAACCGGCGGCTTCTTCGGCAAGTACTTCATCTTCCTTGCGCTGCTGGAGACCGGGCACACCACGTTGGCGATTATCGCGGCGCTGTTTGTGGCCGTATCGGTCTACTACTACTTCCGCCTGATCAAGGCCATCTTCATCCACAAGGAGGAGCAGGATACTCCGCCGTTGGCCACCAGTCTCGGCATACGGCTGGCGCTGGGCGTCACCGGCGTGCTGACGCTGCTGATCGGGGTGTACCCCGAGCCCTTCCTGCGTCTGGCGCAGATGAGCATCTCCCGCTAAGAGGAAAGAATGGCGATGGAAAACATCCTCTCCCAACCCTGGTTCATTCCGCTGGTGACCGGCCTGCTGATCATCGCTGTGACCCCGCTGGCCGTGGCCTTCACCGTGCTGCTGGAGCGCAAAGTGCTGGCCGACATGCAGGCGCGCCTGGGCCCGATGAGGGTGGGGCCGCAGGGCCTGTTGCAGACCCTCGCCGACGCAGTGAAACTCCTGCTGAAGGAAGACATCATTCCCACGGATTCCAACGGCTGGCTGTTCCGCATGGCGCCCGTAGTCTCTTTCTTCACGGCCTGCACGTGCCTGACCGTTGTGCCGTTTTCCAGCACCATCAAGGTGACGGACGTGAATGTCGGATTGCTTGTGATTTCGGCGATGTCGGCCGTGGGCATTCTGGGTATCATCCTGGGCGGCTGGTCGTCCAACTCACACTACTCGCTGCTGGGCGGCCTTCGATCGGCGGCGCAGTTGATCAGCTACGAGGTGGCGCTGGGGTTGGCCCTGATCTCCGGCGTGATGTGCGCCGGGACGTTGTCGATGACAGCTATGGTGCGTGCCCAGGCCGAGCGCGGGATTTGGTTCGCCTTCGACAACTACGGGCTAATGCTGATCCCAATGATGGTTTACCTGATCAGCAGCGTGGCCGAGACCAACCGCGCGCCGTTTGACCTGCCGGAGGCCGAGTCCGAACTGGTGGCGGGCTTCCACACTGAATTCAGTGGATTCCGCTGGGGCGTCTACATGCTGTCTGAGTACGTGAACATGTTCGCCGTGGGCAGCGTGCTGGTGACGCTGTTCTGGGGCGGCTGGCTACGGCCGTTCCCAAGCGTTGCGTGGCTGGCTGTGCCGCTCAACTACGGCATGCCTTTGGTGGTATTCGGCGGCACGGGGCTGGCGTGCCTGTACTTTTCGCGGCGCCAGCCGATCCGAGGCTATGCCGTCGGCATCGCGGCGCTTGGCGCCGTGTTCCTTGGTGTCGCGGGCCTCTTCATGATCCCGGCGGTGAACGGTCCGTCTTCCCCCGTCTTCTGGTGGGCGTTGAAACTCTTCCTGGTGCTGTATCTCTTCATCTGGATGCGCGGGACTTTCCCGCGCTACCGTTACGACCAGTTGATGAACATCGGCTGGAAGGTGATGATCCCCACCGGTTTAGGCGCCATCTTCCTCAACGCCGTGGTGGGCATGGCCCGGCGTTAGCCGGCGATGCCGGCCTGAATGTGGCCCAAATGGCGCTCGCCGTGGGCGCAGTAGCTTTCGAGCAGGGCGGCGATCGTTCTGGGACCGTCATCGGGATGCATCCCCTGGCGGCTCCATGCTTCTTCAGGCAGCGCGCGGAAAAACGCCGCCCAGCGGGCATGCAGGCCGCGCAGGATGGCGAGTGACGGCTCCAGGGGGCCGGTGGCGGAGTCGGGGAGTCGCGCCCAGGCATCCTGGTCGTACGGCTTCAGCCCGGGATTCTCTTCGGTGGTGATCAACCGGCAGCGGATGAAGGCGTTCATGTGCGAGTCGGCCAGATGGTGGATCACCTGGCGCGCGTTCCAGCCGCCGGGCTTGTAAGGCCGGGCGAGTTGGGCTTCAGTGGCTCCGGTGACGGCCGCCTCCAGGCGGGCCGGCAGGCTTTCGATCTTCGAAATGAAATCTCCTCGCGTGCTCATGTCTCTTCCAGTTTGCCCCAGATCACGGCGGCGCGTGACCTCGGTCACAGCGGGCCGGCGCCCGGACACGGGAGAATACAGTCATGCACAGCGCGCCGGCCGAAATCGAGGCCCCCGCTGCCGGCTCCGGCCAGGCGGAGAGGCCCTATCGCCGCCGCTCCGGCGCGGACCGCTCACAGGCTATCAGGAGCTTTGTCCAGTTCTCCTTCATCGCGCTGAATTTATGGATCGGCGTCCAGTTCTACCACTTCGTGCGGCAGTATGAGGCCGGCAGCACGGCGGTGATCACGCGGCCGCCCGGCGTCGAGGGGTGGCTGCCCATCGCCGGCCTGATGAATACGCGCTACCTCTTCCTGACGGGCAACGTGCCTGCCATCCACCCGGCGGCGATGTTCCTGTTGATTGCCTTCCTGGCGGCCTCGATTCTCTTCCGAAAAGCGTTCTGCAGTTGGCTGTGCCCGGTTGGGACGCTCTCGGAATACCTGTGGAAGCTCGGCCGCGACACCTTCAAGCGAAACTTCCGGCTGCCCAAATGGTTGGACATCGGCCTGCGCAGCCTGAAGTACGTCCTGTTTGGTCTGTTCGCCTATGCCGTGGTGTCGATGCCCGCCCAGGCCATCGCCGAGTTCCTCGGTTCGCCGTACGGCGTGGTGGCGGATGTGAAGATGCTGAACTTCTTCCGTTACATGGGAACCGCGGCGGCGGTCACGCTGGCTGTGCTGGTGATCGCATCGATCTTCGTGCAGAACTTCTGGTGCCGCTACCTCTGCCCTTACGGCGCGCTGATGGGGTTGGCGGCGCTGCTGAGCCCTTTGCGCATCCGGCGCAAGGTGGAGACGTGCATTGACTGCGCCAAGTGCGCCAAGGCTTGCCCGTCACGCCTGCCCGTCGATCAACTGGTCCAGATTCGCTCGGCCGAGTGCCTGGGTTGCCTGGAGTGCGTTGCTGTCTGCCCGGTGGAGGACACCCTCCACATGACGTTCGTGCCGGCCCGCAAGCCGGTGCATGCATGGATCATGGCTGCCGGCGTGGCAGTGGTCTTCCTGGGCGTCGTCGGGTACGCGCAAGCGAGCGGCCACTGGCACTCAGCGATTCCGGAGTGGATGTACAGGGAGTTCATCCCTCGCGTCAACGAGTACGCGCATCCTCGTTGACCGGCCCACTCAGATCCACCCCGTCTCCAGCGGCGCGCGCTTCTTCTTCATCGCCTCCAGCGGTTCGTTCATGAACCGAAGCACTGGCGCCATCAGGCGGAAGCGGGCCGTGAGTTCTTTCAGGACGCCGGGCGTCAATGCCAGCGCCGCGGGAAGTTCCTGCCAGAAGTACATCTGTTTCAGCCGGATGGACTCCATCGCCGGGTGCTCGCAGGGAAAGCCCTTCGGAGGCCGGCTCAAACGCTCCCCTCGGATCTCTCCGGCGCCGGCGAGCAGTTTCTTGTCGCTCACTAACCGCGTCCAGCGCTGGTGGTTCTCCATGATGTGAACACGCAACAGCCGCAAGTTTTCCGGGTCGGGCATATAGACGCCCCCGGCGACGCCGACATGCTGGTGCGACACCTCGAAGTAGAAACCGGCGGAGGTGTGCTTTCCCAGATCGTTGCGCCAGAACGATGCCCCGACGTGGGTCTTATAGGGAGTCTTGTCCTTGCTGAAGCGCGTGTCGCGATAGATGCGATAGATGGCCTTTTTCGGCTCGGTGACAAACTCGGGGGCGTAAGCGGTCATGGCGGCGCCCACTGCGGCGGTGAGTGTCTCCATCGGCTCCTTCACTTTGGAGACATAGACCGGCTTGTGCTCTTCGAACCAGTCCCGGTTGTTGTGCTTCTCGAGATCGCGCAGGAACTTCAACGCGTCCTTGGAGAATCCCTGAAAGCTGGCGCTCATCTCGAACCTCCCCTACAATTGAGAGCGATGATGTCCATTGACCAGGCCCACACTCGGCTGGCGGCCATCGCGTCTCTTCAGGTTACCCGCAACGAACCGCTGGCGCGGCACACGCGCTTCGGACTCGGCGGGCCTGCCTCCATCTTCGCCCGGACGGGAAAGGAAGAGGCCTTCGTCGCCGCGGCGAGGGCGGCGCGCGAGTCGGGCCTGCCGTGGATGGTGATCGGGCTCGGGACGAACCTCGTTGCGGCCGATGCGGGCTATGGCGGCATCGTGATCAGGTACGACGGCGCCGCCATGGAAGCGTCCGGACTAGTGGTGCGGGCCCAGGCAGGGACCGCGTTGCAGGACCTGGTGGACTTCAGCGCCGGCGAAGGGCTCCAGGGACTGGAGTCGATGACCGGGATTCCAGGCAACGTGGGCGCCGCGGTCTACGGCAATGCAGGCGCGTACGGAACTTCGATTTCGGACGTGGTGGGGTTCGTACGGTACTTCGACGGCGATGCGATCCGGGAGGCCGACAACGCCGGCTGCGGCTTCCGCTATCGGGACAGCGTCTTCAAACGAAGCCACCTGGAAGGCCGCCACTGGCTGATTCTTTCGGCCGAGTTCCGGTTCCAACCGGGCGACGCTGAAGCTTTGCAGGCCAAGGCCGCCGGCATACTGGAGATTCGCAACCGCAAGTATCCGCCCGAGATGAAGTGCGCCGGCAGCATCTTCAAGAACCTGCTGCTGGCGGCGGTGCCGGAATCGGCTCGTGCCGATCTGAGCACCAGCCTGGTGAAGGGCGGCAAAGTTCCCGCCGCATGGTTCCTGGAGCAAGTGGGCGCCAAGGGGCTGGCCATTGGCGGTATCCGCGTGACCGATTATCATGCCAACACGCTCTACAACGCCGGAGGCGGCACGGCGGCACAATTGCGCGAACTCATCGGCGAACTGAAGCGGCGCGTGAGAGAGCGTTACGGTCTGATCCTGGAAGAAGAGATCCAATACGTTGGTTTTGAAGGAGAGCCTCGCTTGTGAAACTGCTATTCGTACTCAGCCTGGCCGCCTTGGCATGGGCGCAGTCCCCGCGCAAGCAGGGCAATCCTCTGGATGCGCTGCCGAAGAACATCGAGGTGCTGACTCACTTCGGTGAGCGGGCCGACTTCTCTCCCGGCAACGACGAAGTCGCCTTCATGGCCAAGAGCTTCGGCGACGCCTTCGCGATCAACTTGAAGACGCGCGCGATCCGCTGCCTCACCTGCTCGGTTCCGGGGGCGGCGTTCCTGCGCGTGATGCATCTCTCCACCGGCGACTACATCCTGATCGGCCCGGAGAAGTTCAGCGACATCCGCACCAGCCGCGGGCGCGACAACGAACTGTGGTTCCTCTCGAAGAGGCCCGGCTCGAAACCCGTCAAGCTCGGGCAGAAGATGAGCGAAGGCGCGGCGATCTCGAAGAAGTCGATGCTCATCGCGTTCTCAGAGACCAGCGGACAGAATCCCGAACTGCCTCGCGGCGCCTCCAATCTGCTGGTCGCTGAAATCGACCTTTCCGGCGCCGCGCCGGCCCTCAAGAACAAGCACGCCGTTCTCTCCAGCCCGGACAACTCCTGCACCCTGGAAGCGCAGGACTTTTTCGACAACGACCGCAAGATGACCTACACCTGCTACGAGCCCAAGGGCCTCGCATCGGTATGGACCATCGACCTGCAGACAAAGCAGACCACCAATCAGAGCCGGAACATCGGCAGCTACAACGAGGTGGAAGGGATCTTTCCCGACGGGATGTATACCTGCGTGGAGTCCGATCAGCAAGGTGTGCGCATGGGCGCCACGAAGCTCTTCCGCGACATCGACATCTGGAAGCTGCGGCTGGACGGTACCGGCAAGAGCTTCGAGCGGCTGACGCACTTCAACGATTATGAGGGCGGCAAGGCGTCGAACCCCGTGGTCTCCACCGACGGCCGGCTGATGGCCTTCCAGTTCGCCCGCAGCGGCGACGAGGCGGGCGTGGGGTACGGCATCCTGCTCTATCACTTCAAGAAGTAGACGATGCCCGCCCCCGTCATTTCCGGCCGCAGGCTCGCCATGCTCATGCTCGGCGTCACCGTCGCCGTCGTTGCCTTGTTCGCGGGTCTCTCACTCTTCCATCTCGACAGGATCCGGACGTCGGTTGCGGTGCGGCGCAGCGGGAAGCCTGTGCTGAAACTGGCTTCAGGCGACATGGTGATCGTGCCTGCGGGCGAGTTCCAGGTGCCGCCCGGCCAGGCTGCTCCGCCGTTGGCGTCGTTCTACATCGATAAATCGCCGGTGGCTCAGTCTGCTTTTGCCGCGTTTCTGCGCGAGAACGGCCGCACCGCGCAACCCGTGGCGGCGGCATCTGCCGGCGACGCACAGCTCTTCTGCGCGTGGGCGGGCAAGCGTCTGCCGTCGCCTCAGGAATTGGCCAAGGCCGCCCGGGGCGCCACCAAGACGAACGACGTCAGCATCTACGGAGCGCTGGGAATGGCCGCCGGCACGGGCTTCCGCTGTGCGAAGGCAGAGTCCGGCGTAGAAGCCGGCAGGTAGAGGCGGTCAGCCGCCGTCCCCGGTCATATCGTGACGACCTTGCCGCTGATGGCCGCTTCGTGCGCGGCCAGCGTGATCTCGCAGAGCTTGAAGATCTCGGCATGGGGCAGGGAAGTCGGCTTTCCGAGGTAGACGTAGTCGAGAAACTCGGCGAAGATCGAGCGACCTGCCGGCAGCTTCTCGATGACTTGCGGCTTCTTCGCAGTCGTAACCAGGGTGACACCGGTGGCGGCCATGTACTCGGCGACACCGCGGGTGCCGGCCAGCCGCAGGCGGTCGTCGTTGTGGGTCGGAGCGGCCGCCGGGCGGCAATAGTCCATGTGCAGGCAGGCCGTGCCGCCATTGTCGAGCCGGAAGCTGGTGGCGGTGGTCGTCTCCATCTCTCCGGCGCGCAGATCTCCGGCAACGCCCATGAAGGAACTGGCGGCCTTCATCTCGCGGCCGCTGGTCCAGCGCATGAGGTCGAACATGTGGATGCCAATCCAGAGAATGGTGCTCCCGTAGGTGGCCCGGTTGCGCATCCATTCCGCCCGCTCGCCCAGCTTGTAGGACTTCTGCGAGGAGATCTGGATCACTTCGCCGATTTCGCCCGACGCAACGATGTCCTTGAGTGCCAGGAACTGCGGGTCAAAGCGCATCGGGAGCAACATGCCCAGCTTGATGCCGCTCGACGCCACGGCTTTCCTGATCTTCTCCAGGTCCACGCGAGTGATTGAGAGCGGCTTTTCGGCGATGACTGGCAGCTTCCGGCGAGCGCATTCCAGAATAGCGGCGGCGCGCTCGCCGTCGTTGTTGCAGACGGCCACCAGGTCCGGCTTCAGCTCGTCCAGCATCTTGACCGCATCCGTGTAGGCCGCGGCCTTCCCGCGTCCATAGGACTGCGCCTTCTTCAGGCTGGCGTCCTGCACGCCCGCGATCTCCACGTCCGGGTAGAGGGCCAGCGGCTTGGTGATCTCGCCGGCATGTCCATCCAGTCCCCACACGGCGACTCGTACCTCGTGAGGAAGTCTGACCGGTTCGGCGGCGGCTGCCGCGGCGCCTGCCGCGGCGAGCAGGGCGCGCCTGCTGAGATGGAAAGATCGACTGGTTGGCATACCAGACATTCTGTCAGGTCCCATGGCCCCCGGACCTGGGCCGGTGAAGTATCTTCACGGCGGGCCGCTTATCCGGTATACTGGGCCTACTTTCGATGAAAAACGTCTAATCCACGGGGCGTCGCATGATGACACGAGCGTTTTCGCCGATCCGGCCGGTTCTGGCTGTTCTGCTCTCATCGCTGATGGCCGTGCCGGCAACCGCACAGGAGCAAACCGCGCCGAAGTCACTGACCATCGTCATTATCGAGGGTGACGGTGCCATCAACAACGTCAGACAACGTGTGGCCAGGGAGCCCATCATTCAGGTGGAAGATGAGAACCGCAAGCCCGTCGCGGGCGTTCTGGTCACCTTCGCCCTGCCCGGCAATGGACCCGGCGGCACCTTCGCCAACGGAGCAAACACATTCACAGCGGTGACCGGCGCCGATGGCCAAGCCAGGGCCTCCGGGCTGAAAGCCAATAGCCTCCAGGGCGAGTTTCAGATGCGCGTGACGGCGTCGTTGAAAGGCACCTTGACTGCCACCAAGACAATCCGGATGGTGAATGCCGGCGTGGCCGCCGGTTTGAGTACGACAGCTGTCTGGGCAATCGTACTGCTTGCCGGTGCTGGAGCAGCGGCGGGCATCGCTTTGGGGATGAACTCCTCCAGTGGTTCGCAACAGCCCGGCCGCCCGCCCGTGACCATTACGCCGGGTGCGCCGGTCATCACGCCGCCGCGATAGGCAGGAGAAGGAGGACCAGCGGCAATGATTCGCAGCTCAAGGCTTTCATCTTCCACGGTGGCGCTTCTCAGCATTCTGGCTGCAGCGCCAGCCGCGGCTCAGTCCTTCACTCCTGCGGCCGGGGCGCTGCCTTCTGTCGTCCTTGGCGAGCCCTACTCGCAGATGATCACTATCTCAGGTCCGACTTGTGCGCCCTTCACGTGGACCGTGACGGGGAATGTGCCGCCCGGCCTGACGGTCTCCACATCCATGGGCCTTCCCCAGGCCACCGTCAGCGGCCGTCCAAGTACAGTTGGAACGTCCACGTTTACGATTCAGGCCGCGATGGATCCCGCTTGCGGATTCACTGACCCTCCGCCCGCTTCGTACTCCATCCAGGTTCTTCCGGTAGTAGTTCTACCCGCGACTCTGTCTTTGGGAAAGGTGGGAGCCGCCTATTCCGACCCTCTATTCACGAACGCAAATTCGTGCTTCACCTACAGTGTGGGTAGCGGTTCGCTGCCTCCAGGCCTGTCCTTGGCCACAGATACCATCACCGGTGTGCCAACGGCGCCAGGAGCATATACATTCTCGATCAACGCGAACGAAGGGGCGTGCCCCGGGGCATATGTACCTGCCCGCTCCGCGACGCGCACATATACTGTCGACATCTTCGGCATCACGACCACGAGTCTGCCTACCGGATTCATGGGCATTCCGTATTCGGCGCCGAATCTCGCCTCCTACGGGGCAATCGGTGGTGCGACATACGCCATGATCGCCGGAGCTCCCCCAGGTGTGACACTCTCTCCCAGCGGTGTTTTTGGCGGATCTCCAACGTCAATGGGTACGTTTACAGCCACGTACCAGGTGACTGACGGCCAGAACCGCACGGCCACACGCGTGTTGCCCTTGCTCGTGAAAGACGGCGCGGACTTCACCGCGTCGCTGCCCGGTGCGGTAATCAATCAGGCCTATACGGGCACGCTCATCGCTACAGGCTTCCTCACCACCCCCACATGGGCGCTCACCGGCGGCGCGCTACCACCAGGACTCACGCTGAACGTTTCCACCGGCAAGATCTCCGGAATACCAACGGCCGTTGGAACCTACGCGTTCGCGATCAAGGCGACAACCGCCGCCCAGAGCGCCGGACCCAAGAGCCTGACCATCACCGTCGACTACCCGGCGGTCGATTTCGCGCCTGATATCCTGCCTTCTGGCGTGGTCGGTTCCACCTACAGCCAGGCCTTCAGCCCGGTGGGCGGCGATGGGACCTATGTCTTCACTCTGAGGTCGGGCGCGCTGCCATTTGGCGTCATGCTGAGTGCCTCGGGCGTTGTCGCGGGTACTCCGGCGCAGGCGGGGACTTTCAAGTTCGTCGTGCGCCTCACTTCCGCCAACCAGTTGATTGAGAGACTCATCACCCTCGTCGTTGATTCAATGCCGCTCGAATTGACGCCGGCCGGCCTTCCTGATGCCTATCTGACCGAAAACTACGGGCAGAAACTGCTGGCCGCCGGCGGTACGCCGCCATACGGTTTCAAGCTGGCGTCCGGCGCTCTTCCGCCCGGCCTCACATTAGACCCCGCCGGCTCGATCGCCGGCGTGGCAGCGACGGCCGGCTCGTACACTTTCACGATTCAGCTCTCAGACTCCGGCCAGAAACAACTCTCCCGCATCTACACGATCAACGTTCGCACGCTCGTGGGCATCGCCACCAAGAGCCTGCCTGACGGGACGCAAGGTGAGTCCTACAGCGCCCAGATGGATGCGCAGGGTGGGCTTGCCCCGTACTTGTATGAGGTGGCCGAAGGCGCACTGCCGCCCGGGCTGACCCTCGGCCGGACGGGCCAGATCACCGGCACTCCCACGCGCGCCGGAGATTTCAGCTTCCTGGTCCGAGTCATCGACAACAACCAGCGCACGGCTATGGCGTCGCTTGCCATCCATGTGTTTTCAGCTCTGAGCCTGGCGCCTGACACACTGCCCGCGGGCCTCCCATTCCGGGACTACAGTTTCCGCGGCGCACCGACCAAGTCCGGAACATTCACGTTCGGCGTGCTGGTCATTGATGTGCGCAAGCGCGCCGTCACCAAGAACTACACCGTGGTGATCGGCAGTGGCCCCAGTATCGGGATCCAGGGCGCTCCTCCCACCGGCCAGGTCGGCGTCGCCTATTTGGCCCAGTTTGCCGTTCAGGGGGGCAGGCCGCCTTACCGGTGGTCCTACACCGGCACCATTCCACCCGGTACCGGGCTGAGTCCCTCCAGCGGTCAGATCAGCGGGACGCCCAACGCTCCCGGCCGTTTCGACTTCACTTTGCGCGTGGAAGATGCCCAAGGTCTGGTAGCGTCGACCCCGTTCAGCATCAACGTCACCGTTGGCGGGATTCCCCAGGTCACCTTCACAAACCTGGGTCCATCTTCGGCGCCCGGCTCGCAACTCAGTTTCGGCCTGGCCGCCGCGCGGCCCTATCAGTTGGACATCCAGGGCGTTGTCACGCTGTCCTTCAAGCCGGATGCCGGCTTCGACGATCCTGCCGTGCAGTTTGCCAGCGGCGGCCGATCGATGACGTTCAATATCGGCGCCGGTTCCACGGTGGCCGGCTTTGGCGTACCCCAGGTGGCCCTGCAAACGGGCACGGTGGCCGGGCTCATCACGCTCACGCTCTCGTTGAACGTGGACGGCGTCAATGTCACCCCATCGCCCGCGCCGGTGCAGACCATTCGCATCGATGCGGCTGCCCCCGTCATCACGCGGCTGGATCTGAACAAGACGACGTCCGGCTTTGAGTTGGTCGTCTACGGTTTTGCCACTTCCAGGCAGGTGGCGCAAGCGCTTGTGAAGTTGGCGCCGGCGCCGGGAGTGACTCTGCCTGCGACCGACTACCCTATCGCCGTCTCTCAGGTCTTCACCGCCTGGTACGGGGATTCGGCCTCGGCCCCGTTTGGCAGCCAGTTCCGTCTGGTGCTGCCCTTCGCGGTCAGCGATCCGGCGGCCATCGTCTCGGCGACTGTGACGCTCTCCAACGCGCAAGGCTCGTCGGGGCCGGCGACGGCCAGCTTCTGACGCTGGCGCCCTATCTGGGTTCGTAGAAACTCAGGGAGTTGTCGCCCTGGCTCAGAATTCGTACGCGCTTGAGGGCTCCGTACTGCTCCAGCAGGTGGTGTGTGAACTTCGAGGCATGCTGAACGATGACCAGCGGCCGCGGTGACTCGCCGAGTTTCTCCAGGCACAGTCCGTACTCGCGTTCGCGCGGGTAGGGTGGGTCCAGGAACACGATATCGGCGGGGAAACGGGAGATGCCCGGCGCGGCGTCGCCGGCGTGGACCTCGCACCGCGCCGCAATGTCCAGCGTCCCGATGTTCTCCTGAAGCGCCCGCAGCGCCGGACGGCTCTTCTCCAGGAAGATGGCCCGCCTCGCCCCGCGGCTCAGCGCCTCGATTCCCACGCTGCCGCAGCCCGCATAGGCATCCAGGAAGATGCAGTCCGCGATGCGCGGCGCAAGGATGTTGAACAGCGCCTCGCGCAACCGGTCCGGCGTCGGCCTGACGTTGTCTCCGGCGGGCGCCTTCAGCCGCCGGCTTCTAAACTCTCCACCAATGACTCTCATGAAGCGGTTCGATGCTCCTTGGTTATCCGATTAGGGCCAGCCCGTACCGGCGCTGCCAGTGTTCGCGTACATATCGAATCGCGGCCTTCAGCTCCTCCGGCGAGGGCGGGTTCTCCACGAACGCCTGGGCTTCGCTGCGCGCAATCTCTAGAATCTCCCGATCGCGGATCAGATTGCCAATCCGGAAGGCAGGCAGGCCGCTTTGCCTCGTGCCCAGAAACTCGCCCGGTCCGCGCAGGCGCAGGTCCATTTCCGCGATATAGAAGCCGTCGGTGGAGTCCACCAGCGTCCGGATCCGTTCCTTGCCGGTATCTCCCAGTTTGTCCGTCACCAGCACGCAGAAACTTTGCGCCGCCCCCCTGCCGACGCGCCCCCGCAACTGATGGATCTGTGCCAGCCCAAACCTCTCGGCATTCTCAATCACCATCACGCTGGCATTCGGTACATCCACGCCGACCTCGATCACCGTCGTCGACACCAGCACCTGCACCTCGCCGCGCTTGAAGGCGTCCATCACGGCTTCCTTTTCTTGCGCCTTCAACCTGCCGTGGAGCAGACCCACTTTGAGTTGCGGAAAGACGGTCTTCGATAGATCTTCGTGGGCCGCTTGGGCCGCCTTCACCGCCAGCGACTCGTTCTCTTCAATCACCGGGTAGACGATGTAGGCCTGTCTGCCGGCGCGCACCTGCTGCAGGATGAAGCTGTACACGCGCTCCAGTTCCGCCGTAGTCCGGTGCACGGTCTCGATCGGCTTCCGCCCTGGAGGCAACTCGTCGATGACGCTCACATCGAGGTCGCCGTAGACAGTCAGGGCCAGCGTTCGTGGGATGGGCGTCGCCGTCATAACCAGCACATCGGGCATCACGCCCTTCTGTTGCAGCGCCTTGCGCTGCAACACGCCGAATCGATGCTGTTCATCGATGATGGCCAGCCCCAGTTTGTGGAACTGGACGTCTTCCTCGAGTAAGGCGTGGGTACCCACGGCGATGCGGCCAAAGCCTCCGGCCAAGGCCCGCTTCGCCACGTCTTTCTCTTTCTTCGACATCGAGCCGGTCAACGGCACGATCTGGTAGCCCAGCGGTGCGAAGATCTGCTTCAGGTTGAGATAGTGCTGTGTGGCCAGGATTTCTGTCGGGGCCAACAATGCGGCCTGGTAGCCATTTTCCACCGCGATGACAGCCGCCTGAGCGGCCACGATGGTCTTGCCGCTGCCCACATCGCCCTGCAAAAGGCGCGACATCGGCTGCAGTGAGGCCATGTCGCGGGCGATTTCACCGAGTACCCGCTTCTGTGCTGCCGTGGGCTTGAAGGGCAGCATTTTCTTAATCTGTTCTCGGACCCGGTCGTTCAGTTCGAACCGGATGCCGGTCTCCGAGCGTGCTTGGCCGCGTTTCAAGGCCAGGCCGGTTTCCAGCCAGAAAAACTCCTCCAGAATCATGCGGTACTGTGCGGGGGAGCGGAATGCATTCAGGACCCGGATATCAGTCTGGGGTGGGGGGAAATGAAGCTCCTTCAATGCCTGAGCCAGGGTAGGGATTCCCAGCCGGTGGCGTATGCCGCTCGGCAGGGCATCCTCAAGCTGGGGCAGGTGGTCCACCAGACGCTTCAGGATGCTGCGCAAAACTCGGGCCGAAACCTTGCCGGCAGCCTCGTAAACGGGCACAATCCGCCCCGTGTGGAGGCCGGGTTCGTCGTCCTCCTCCTCGCGCAGGACCTCGAACTCCGGGTGGAGCATGGTGAGTTCCCCCCGGTAGGTGTCAAAGTCGACCTTGCCGAAGAGCGCCACCCGCGTGCCGGGCGTCAGGACTGTTCTTAAGTACTCTGCATGGAACCACTTAGCCGTCAAGCGTCCACCGTCTCCATCCTCGAAAATCACCTCGGCCATGCCGAGTTGCCTTCGCCGGAAACGGGGCGAATGCAGAGCTTTCACCTCGGCCAGGACCGTGGCCATCTCGCCCGGGGCCAGGCGGTTCATGGCTTTTACATTGGAGCGGTCTTCGTACCGGAAAGGAGCATAGTTGAGTAGGTCCCCTGAGGTGGCGATCCCTTTGGCTTCCAGGTCCTCGGCGCGGCGGGGGCCGACACCCTTGACGTACATGATTGGGGTAGACTGATCCACGGGTACGACAAGTCCGCTGAACCACCAGTGTACGAAATCCGGGACGGCGGGCATCTTTCCCTCCAGTTGGCATAACCTTTTAGGGGGGGGCGCCGTCATTACTGACTGGAAAGGCCTGTCATCCGGGTTGGGCTAGACCAGCCCCGTTGGACGACTGAACTTGACCATATGCAGCCGCAGATGAACCCTACTCCGCTTCCGGGCCCCCAGGGAGTGCCGGGTTTGGCGCCGCCCTCACCGGGTCACCGCCGTCCCCGCTCCCATGCCGGCCTGCTTCTCGTTTTGGTTGCGATCGCCGCCGCTGGCGGTTGGTTCGCCTGGCGGCAGTTTTCGCCGGCGGCTAAGTCTGGCGGTCCGGGAGGAGTCGCCGCCGTCCGGACGACAGTGGTGGCGACCGGAGGGCTGCAGAAGACCCTCCGCCTGACCGGCTCAACCACGGCCGACAAGTTCGCCTCATTGACAGCGCCACAACTGCGCGGCTCCCGCGGGGGAGCAGGCATGACGGTAGTGGTGGCCAGCGGTGGCGGGCGAGGCGGTGGCGGCATGTCGGTCACCATGGTGAGCGGTGGCGGAGGAGGCGGCGGCCGCGACAGCGGCGGTGGGGGCGGCGGGCGGGAAGGTGGAGGCGGGTCGTCCTCCGCGGGGTCCTCATCGGCATCTTCTTCCAGTTCGACCGGCGGTTCCACGTCTGCTTCGTCCGGCGCCGGCGCGACCGGCACAGGAACGGGCGGGTCGGCATCCGGCGCAGGGGGTATGACCAGTTTTCGCGGCGCCTCCAATCGCTTCGGCAACAGCACCACTTCGACAAGAACACAGTCGTCCGCCGTTTCCCGCGCGTCCAGCGCCACAAGCCGGTCCAGCGGTGGCGGCGGTGGCGATCGCGGAGAAGGTGGGATGAGCGGTGGGGCCAACGACTTCATGCAGGTTTTGCAGAAGGTGGCCAAACCCGGCTCACTGGTGAAGAAAGGCGATACCGTTGCCGAGTTCGACCGGCAGTTCCAGCAGCTTCGCTTGGACGACTATCGCGCCACGGTTCAGCAGTCGGAACGATCGTTGAAGGCAATTGATGCGGACCAGGATGTTCAGCGCAAGTCCTTTGAACTGGGTATTCAGCAGGCCAAGGCTGCCGTCGAGAAGGCGAAGCTCGATATCAAGACGACTCCCGTCCGTTCGTTGATCCAGGCCGAGCAACTCAAACTGGCGCTGGAAGAGGCCGAGGCCAAGCTGAAGCAACTGCAAACGCAGTTGCCGTTTCAGGAAGCCAGCCTGAAGAGCCAGCGCAAGGACTCCGAGATTTCGGTGGACCAGTCTAAGGTGGAGCTGAAGCGCGCCGAGCGGAACGTGGAATTGCTGGCCATGACCGCGTCCATGGACGGCATGCTGGTCATGGAGAGCATGAGGCGCGGCAACGAGTTTTCGCAGATTCAGCAGGGCGACCAGTTGATGCCGGGCCAGCTCTTCGCGCGCATCGTCGATCCGAGTTCCATGATGGTCTCGGCCACGGTGAACCAGACCGATGTGGAGTTTGTCCGCGTGGGCGCCAAGGCCATGCTGCGGTTTGACGCCTATCCCGGGCTGGAACTGCCGGCGCACGTCGTTTCCATGGGCGCCATCACCAATCCCGGCGGGCAGCGCGCCGCGTTCGTCAAGGAGATCCCGGTCTATCTGAAAATCGACAAAATGGACTCGCGGGTCATCCCTGATCTGAGCGTCAGCGTGGACGTGCTGATCCAGTCAGCCGAGGGCCTCCTGCTGGCGCCGCTGGAATCCGTCTTCCGTGATTCGCCGGTCTCCAAGCCCTATGTGTTCGTCAGAACCGCCGAAGGGTTCCAGAAACGGGAAATCGAACTCGGGTTGAGCAACAACATCGCAACAGCCGTCACATCCGGCCTGAAGGCCGGCGAAGTCATCGCGCTGGAGCAACCTGTCGCGCCGGATACAGGCACGCAGTCCGCCGCGGTTGCAAAGTCACCACCCGAAGCCTCGAATGCGGCCGTTGCGGAATCGATCGCCGCCCTACCCCGCCGTCACCTCATCGGAGCAATTCATGTCGTCTAAAGACCTCAAGCCCAGCAAGAAGCTCGGGCAGACCAACGGCAAGGGCCGTATCATTGCCTGGACCATCGCATTCTTTGCGATTGCCGGTGGCGGATTTGCGGCATATCGCTACACAGCCGCAAAGCCAGTGGAGATCTCCACTGTCGGCGTGCGCAAGGGGGATTTCACTATCACGGTGCGCGCCCGAGGCGAGATCCGTTCCACCCGGTCGGTGGTGCTGACCGCGCCGCAGGTGCCCAATCCGCGCATTACCAAGCTGGCCGAATCGGGCAAGCCCATCAGAGCCGGTGAAGTGGTCATCGACTTTGACACAGCCCAGTATGAGAACTACTACCTGAACTACGTCACCAGCACGCGCACGGTGGAGAGCGAAATCGTCCAGACCAAGGCCAGCCACAAGATCACCGACGAGCAGGACGCGATGAACATGATGACGGGCCAGTATGACGTTCAGCGCGCCGAGTTGGAGGCCTCCAAGGCCGAGATCCTCTCCGAGATCGAAGGCGCCAAGAACCGCATCGACGTCGGCATCAGCAAGGGTGCGTTGGCCCAGACGCAGGCCACGGTGAAGGCTCACGATGTCACCCAGCAGGCTGATCTGGACCGGCTCGACACGCGCAAGAACAAGACCCTGCGCGACATGGACCGGGTGAAGAGCTACCTGTCGCAGATGACCATTCGAGCGCCAAGCGACGGTATAGTGAACATCCTGCCGAACTTCCGCTCACAGGGCAGTTGGGGACAGACGCCGCCGCCCTTCAAGGAAGGCGACAACGCCTGGACCGGCGCCGCCATCGCCGAAATCCCCGATCTTTCCGAGATGCGCCTGGAGCTGAAACTCGAGGAGGTGGATCGCGGCAAGATCCAGTTGGGCCAAACGGTCAAAGTGAAAATAGACGCCATCCAGGACAAGGAATTCGACGCCACGCTGGACTGGATCAGCCCGATCGCGGCGCTGGTCTTCCGTGGAGGCGGGAGCGCAAATGAAAAGACCTTCCCGGCGCGCGCCACGCTCAAGTCAGTGGATCCGCGCCTGCGTCCGGGGATGAGCGCCACCGGAATCGTGCTCATCGAGCGCCAGCCGGATGCGCTGCTGATCCCCAACAAGGCCAGCTTCCTTCAAGCCGGCAAACCGCACGTGTGGGTTCAAAAGGGCCAGGGATTTGAGTCCCGCGCGATCGAGGTCGGCAAACGGAACGAAGCCGACATCATCGTCCTGAAGGGCCTGAAGGAAAACGAACGCATCGCGCTGGAGAATCCGGTCGAAGCGGCCAAGCGAGCCAAGAAACTATAAGCGCCGGCAGCCGGGAGCACCTGCCCCGGCGGCAGTGGCAGTGAGAGCCAATCAATGAAGAAAGTCGTGATTCGTCTGATCCTGCTCGCCGTTGTGGTGGGCGCCGGTTATGGAGTGTATAGGTTCTTCCAGGGCCTGCCAGGCCGCCAGCAGGTGACCCCCACCACGCGGGTCCGCCGCGGCGACGTGGTCGTGCGTAGCTTCACTCGAGGTGAGTTGCGAGCGGTGAGAACCGCGACGCTGGCTGCTCCGAACCTCTTCGGAACGGTCCAGGTGACGCGCCTCGCCCCGCTGGGCGCTTTCGCCCGCGAAAAGAACCTGATCGTGGAATTCGACGACTCCGAGGTCATCTCCCGGCTCGAATCCAGCCAGCTTGGCCTGGAGCAGGTGGATGAGCAGATCAAGAAGGCGCAGGCCGATCTCGCCATTCGCAACAACCAGGACCAGGTGGACCTGCTGAAGGCGCGCTACTCGGTCCGCCGGGCCGAGCTCGAAGTCAAGAAGAACGAGCTCATGCCCGTGATCGATCAGAAGAAGAATCTGCTCAACCTTGAGGAATCCCGCAGGCGGCTCAAGCAGCTGGAAAGTGACATCAAGTCCAAACAGGACCAGGCCCTGGCCGAGTTGAACGTGCTGCGCGAACGGCGCAACCGCAACGTGCTGGACATCAACCGTGACAAGCAGCGGCTGGCGCAGGTGAAGCTGCTTTCCCCCATCAGTGGGCTGGTTGCCATCAAACAGAACCGCAGCGGCTTCGGAATGATGGGCGCCCAGATGCCCGACATCCGCGAGGGCGACCAGGTGCAGCCCGGCATGCCCGTGGCCGACGTCCTGGACCTGTCGGAGCTTGAAGTGATCGCTCGTGTCGGCGAAATCGACCGAGCCAACCTTCGCGAAGGGCAGGATGTCCTGTTGAGGTTGGACGCGCTGGCCGACAAGGTCTTCAACGGCAAGATCAAGAGTATGAGCGGCACAGCCAGCGCCAACGTGTTCAGCTCGGACCCGGGCAAGAAATTCGACGTCGTGTTCTCCATCGACATGCATCAGTTGCTAGCCGCGCTGGGCGCCAAGCCCGATCAGGTGGCGCGCATCATGGCGCAGGCCGAGGAGAATCGCAAGAAACCCATCACGGTGACGACGGCCTCCATGTTTGCCGGCGGACTTCCCAACATGGCCGCGATGACCGGCGGCATTCCGGGAGGGATGAACGCCGGCGGCCAGCAGATGATGATCGTCCAGGGCGGTCCGGGTGGAATGCCAGGCGGCGCGCCCGGCGCTCCAGGCGGCGCTCAGGGCGGCGGAGGCGGTAGTGATCGGCGCGCCCAGTTCATGATGGGCGGAGGCGCCAACTCCAGCATGACGCCAGAGCAGCAGAAGAAGATGGCCGAGATCTTTCAGAAGGCCACCGCCGGCAAGAACATGATGGAGATGTCGCAGGAAGACCGCCAGGCGGTCTTCGCCAAGATTCGTGAGGAAGCCAAGAAAGCCGGCATCGAGATGCCGCAGCGCGGCAATCGCGGAGGAGCGGAGGGCGGTGCGCGCGCCGAAGGCGGCGCCCGCCAGACGGATGCGGCTGGCGCCGGGGGACCCGGCGGAGGCCAGGGACGCTCCGGCGGCGAGGGACGAATGATGGCCTTCGGGCCACAAGGCCCCGGCGGAATGGGTGGAATGGGCGGCGGCAATGCGCAGTTCAGCGCCAAAGATCTGGAAAGCGCCACTCTCCCTCCGCCTCCTGAAGAAGGCGACAACATGGAGGTGCTGTTGCGCCCCGGACTCCTGGCCGACGTGGAGATCATCGTCGAGAAGGTCCCTAACGCCATTTTTGCGCCCAATCAGAGCATCTTCGAGAAAGACGGCAAGCCGGTCGTCTACGTAAAGAAGGGCGCCGCCTTCGAAGCGCGCCAGGTGAAGCTCGGCAGACGCTCAGAGTCGGTCTCGGTCATTGAATCTGGCCTCAACGCCGGAGATACCATCGCCTTGCAGGATCCAACCTCCAAGCCCGGCGACAAGAAGAAGTCCGATGAGAAGAAGTCCTCCGGCGGAGCCGCGGGCGCCTTGCCCGTCGGCGGCTCGAAGGGGGGCCAGTAAGTCATGTCCGCGATCCTCCAGGCATACATTCCTGAAATCTACATGGGGCTTTCGAGCCTCCTGGCGTCGGGGCCGTGGTGGCCATGCTGGCCATCACCGCGGGCGTCGAAAAGGAGATGCTGTCCTACATCGATCTGCTCGGCGTCAACAACATCATCATCGAGGCCAAAGAGGCCGTGGACCGCAACGAGTTGACTGCGCGCCGCGCCATCAGCCCCGGCATGACCTTCCGCGATTACCGTGCCATCATGGAAAACACGCAGGGCATCGAGAAGGCCACGCCGCGAAAACGCTTCAAGCCTCTCAAAGTCCTGCCCAAGACGACGGCCGAGCCGCCTATGCTCATCGGTGTCGAACCCAGCTACAAGGACATCCAGAGCCTGAAGCTGGTGGAGGGGCGCTTCTTCACCGACGAGGAGAACAGCACCGCCGCGCCCGTCTGCGTGCTGGGCGAATCTTCCAAGGTGAACCTGCTCGGCTACGAGCCCGCTGTCGGCAAGTACGTCAAGATCAACGACACCTGGCTGCAGGTTATCGGGGTCATGGCCCAGCAGGCGGGCGGCGATACCGATGTCGAAGGCGTCGAGATCCTCTCCCGCAACAACCTGGTGGTGAGTCCCCTGCGTACCGTGATGTTCCGCTTCGAGGACAACAACAGCTATCTGAAGGATGAAATCGACGGCATTTACATTCGCGTCAAGCCCGGCACCGATTCAGTCGACACGGCCGCCGTCATCAACGCCATCCTCGCCGCGGTCCACAAAGACGCCGGGGATTACACGGTGACGGTGCCCGCCGGGTTGCTCGAACAGAAGAAACGCACCAGCGACATTTTCAAAATCGTCATGATCTGCATCGCCGGCATCAGCCTGCTGGTGGGCGGCATCGGCATTATGAACATCATGCTTGCCACGGTGCTCGAACGCACCCGTGAAATCGGTATTCGCCGCGCCATCGGCGCCAGGCAGTCCGACATCGTCCGCCAGTTCCTGACCGAGGCCGTGATGATCTCGATTATCGGCGGCTTCCTCGGTATTCTCTTCGGCGTGACGCTCGCCCAGGTCATCGCCGCCGCCGCTGGCTGGTCCACGGTGGTCACTTTCACTTCCATCGCCGTGGCGTTCGGCGTCTCGGTCGGCATCGGGTTGCTGTTCGGCATCTACCCGGCCGTGCAGGCAGCCAAACTCGACCCGATCGAGGCCATTCGTTATGAGTAGTTTCCAGCCCTACATTCAGGTTCAATCCATGCGTCTTCTCGCCATTCTGCTCAGCTCCGCTCTGATTGTGCCCGCCCAGCAGCAGCCGGGCGTCCCAGCCTCCCCCTCGTCGGCGCAGCCGCCTGCAAGTTCCGGAGCCGTTACCAAGATGGATCTGTCCATCTCTGACGGCTCGGCGCCCTGGGCCGGATCGGGCGCCTGGATGCGGCGCGTCTTCAAGGCCGCCGACACGCGCGTCACCGTTGAGGGTCCTGTCCGGTTGAAGGATTACGTCATTGACGGCAAGCTTACGTTGTCGCTCAAGAACTACCTCGACCTCGTCATCGCCAACAACACCGATATCGCCGTGCAGCGGCTGTCTATTGAAGTACAGAAGAACGCCATCCAGCGGGCCTTCGCCGTCTTCGATCCCACCCTGATTTCCACCTTCAACGCCACCCGCGCCTCGACCCCCGCCACCAACGCCCTGCAAGGCGCGGCAGTGGTCAGCAACCTGACACAACCCTTCACACTGCGCTACCAGCAGACGCTGCCTACCTCGACGCAGGTCTCCAGCCAGGTGAGTTGGACCAAGCTCTCCACCAACGATACCTACGCTCTATTCAACCCCTCTTACACCAATACCTGGCAGATGGGCTTCACCCAGCCGCTGTTGCGCGGCCGCGGCTCCTATGTGACCAAGCTGCCAATCACCATCGCCCGCGCAACCCGCCATCAGCAGGGCTTCACCATCGAGGACCAGATTCTGCGTCTGCTGGTGACCGCCGAAAATGCCTACTGGGATGTGATCAGCTCACGGGAAAACCTCAAAGTGAACAATGAGGCCCTGAAGCTTGCCGTCGCTGCGCTGGAACGTACAAACCGCGAAATCGAACTCGGCGCCACCAGCGAACTGGAGCGCTTCCAGCCTGAGCAGAACGCCGCCACGGCGCGCATCAACGTCAGCCGTACCCAGTTCCAGTTGCAGCAATTCGAAGATGCCCTGCGCCGCCAGATCGGAGCCGATCTCGACCCCGACGTCCGCACGCTGCCAGTCGTCCTCACCGAAGACGTTACCAAAACCCCCGACCAGGTAGCCTACGACAAAGCGAAGCTGCTCGAAACCGCCTTGTCTGCTCGCCCGGACTTGAAGGTTCAGAGACTTGGGCTCGACATCAACGACCTGTCGATTAAGAATGCCTTGAATGGCCTGCGGCCGATCTTCAACCTCACCGGCAGCTATCAATCTTACGGCCGGGGCGGCCCGGGTTACACCCGTTCCATCCCGCCGGCGTTTGTACCCGGCGGGCCTGGTGACGCCTGGGACATGTTGTTCGGCTTCAACTACAACACGTTCGCCTTTGGTCTCACTCTGAACCTGCCCCTCCGCGACAGCACCGCTGCGGCCAACCTGGCCGACGCCGCCGTCAACAAGAGACTCACCGCTCTGCGCGAACGCGCTCTCCAGCAGCAGATCCGCCAGGAAGTGCTCAACGCCATCACCAACGTGGAGAGCAGCCGCGAGGCTGTCAAGCTGGCGCAGATCGCCGTCGACTACGCCCGTAAGCGTGCCGACGCCGACCAGAAGCGCTACGACCTTGGCGTGATCAACATCTTCTTCCTGCTCTCCTCGCAGAACGACCTGACCACCGCCGAGTCCAACCTGGTGAATCAGAACGTCCTCTACAAGCGGAACGTCCTCACCATGCAGCAGCGCCTCGGAACGCTACTCCAGGATCGCGGCCTCATCATTCAGTAGCCCGCAACCGCCTATCATGGGAATAGGGCGGCTCGTCAGGGCAAACCCCGGCGGCCCGCCCTCTTCTTTTCATGGGCCGTATCCGCATCCTTTCCGATATCGTCGCCAACAAGATCGCCGCCGGCGAAGTGGTGGAGCGCCCCGCCTCGGTGGTCAAGGAACTGCTCGAAAACTCCCTCGACGCCGGAGCCACCCTCATCAGCGTGGAGACCGATGGCGGCGGCCGGCGGCTGATCCGCATCGCCGACAACGGCTGCGGCATGATGCGCGACGACGCCATGCTCGCCTTTGAGCGGCATGCCACCTCCAAGCTCTCCAGCGTCGATCAACTGGAAGCAATCGCCACTCTCGGGTTCCGTGGCGAGGCGTTGCCCTCCATCGCCTCCGTCTCGCGCCTCCAACTCGAAACCCGCAGTGCCACTGAAACCACCGGCGCCCGCGTCGCCATCGCCGGTGGCAAGCTCCTTGCCTGCGAGGAGATCCCCCTTGCCCCCGGCACCACCATCAGCGTCAGCGACCTGTTCTACAACGTCCCAGCCAGAAAGAAGTTCCTGCGCAGCGAACAGACCGAACTCGCCCATATCGCCTCGCTGGTAACCCATTACTCGCTCGCGCATCCGGATAAGTCCTTTGAACTGACGCACTCGAAGAAAGAACTGCTGCGCGTCACTCCAGTCACCACTGACCGTGATCGCGTCTTTCAGGTCTTCGGCGCCAGCGTCCTGGAAGACCTCGTTGAAATCGGCACAAGATCGGTGCAGAACGGCCGCTTCCGCCTCTCCGGATTCGTCTCCCGGCCGCAGGTGCAGAAGTCCAACCGCAACTCCATCTTCCTGTTCGTCAACCGCCGCCTCATCCGCGACCGCCTGCTGCTGCACGCCATCTCCGCCGCCTATCACAACCTGATCCCGCCGGCCTGTTATCCTTTCGCGCTGCTCTTCATCGATTGCGATCCGGCCGAAGTGGACGTCAACGTACACCCGTCCAAAACCGAGGTGCGCTTCCGCAACGGCAGCTTCGTCCATGACTTCGTGCGCGACGCAATCCGCGACACCATCATCGAGCAGCGCCCCGTCCCCAGCGCGCCGCCGCCTGGCACCCCTCTGGCGCAGCCCGGTGCCCACCTGCCGTACTCCGAGTTCTCACAGGCCATTGAGAACTTCCGCTTCGACGAGGCGCGGCCGGTCATCCCCGTTCCGCTGGAGGGCAGCGCGCCGCTTCCCGAATACACGCTGCGCCCCGCTCAGCCGCCGCCGGCACGGTTCGATTTCGGCGCCGCTCCGCCCATCGAGCTTGAAACGCAACCATCCGCGGCCGAACCGCTACGCCTGAAGATTCCCGATACGCATGGAGGATTTCCAGAAGGCGTCGACTTGAACGCCCCGCAGGGTATGGTGTCGCTCGACGATCTGCGCGTCCTGGGTCAGATCCACGACAGCTTCATCATCGCCGCCGGGCGTGACGGGCTCTGGATCATCGACCAGCACGTTGCTCACGAACGAATCCTCTTTGAGAAAGTGCTCGCCCAGCAGGCCGCAGGGCGAGTCGAGCAGCAACGCCTGCTCATGCCTATGGTGCTGCCGCTGACGCCGGCGCAACAGGTGGAGTACGACCGCATCGCCGAGGAGCTCGAACGGGCGGGTTTTGAAACCGAACCGTTCGGCAACCGCACCATCGCCATCAAGGCCGCGCCATCCGACCTCGCTCCGGGTGACCTGGAGCGGGCCATCTACGAGATTCTGGAGATCGCTGAGGGCGAGATGCGCAAGACCCAGGTGGAGGACTTCCGCCGCGGCATCGCAGCTTCGCTCGCCTGCCGCGCGGCCATCAAGATCAACACCCGCCTAGACCAGGCCAAGATGGACTACCTGCTGCGAGAACTCTCCCGCACGCGTTGCCCCATGAGCTGCCCGCACGGCCGGCCAGTGGCGCTACGCTACACCACGCGCGAGATCCTGCGCAGCTTCCACCGCATCTGAACGCAGGCCCTACTCCCACTCGATAGTGCCCGGAGGCTTGTGCGTCAGATCGTAGAGCACCGCGCAGACGCCCTCCAACGCCAGCAGGCTGCGCGTCATCTCTTCCAGCAGCGCCGGCGGCATCACTACCGATTGCGCCGTCATCCCGTCCACTGAATCGATGGGCCGCAGCACAATCGAGTCCGGCCTGCCGGGGACGCCCAACGGCACGATGATCACCGGGAACTGCCAGACACTGTTTTCGAAGCCGGATTCGTGGCATAGCCGTCGCACGAGCGAATCCGCCGCGCGCAATCGCTCCAGCCGCCGCGCCGTGATGAACGCCTCGCTGGTGCGCAGTTCCGCCACCGGCACATGCGCGCCTGCCAGTGATACCACCCGGTTGATGGCCGGGTTCCGATTGATGGCCTCAGTAGCGCGCAGGTGGATGCCCTCGTCGTCGGGTGGCTCTTCCAGTAGCAGTACCGGGCGGTAGCTGCGTGAATCGCCCTGTACACCCACCGAATGCAGCGGCGCCAGCCAGCCGCCGTCCAGCTTCCGCACCGGCTGAGCGGCGTCCTCGCACAGACAGCGGATAGCCAGGCCGGGGCCTGGGAACGGGTGCCGCGAAAGCAGTTCCTCCGGCAGGAGGAGTTCGCGCCCCACCTCACGAACCTCGTCCTTGTAGAGAAGATGAAGCGGTTCCACCAGCCGGTTCTCCGCGATGAGCTTCTGGATGCCCGACACACGGTTGTGGTGCGTCTTGATCAAGTCCGCCTTGGCCGTGCCGCCGCTCTCAATCGTGTCCGGATAGATCGTGCCCTGGCCCAGGATCCAGTTGCCCTCAAGATAGTGGCCTGAGGCGAGAATCTGTTCCTGCACCTCGACGAACATTTCGCCGATGATATGGCGCTTCTTCTCCGGATCACGCACACCCGTCAGTGCGCTGAGGAACCGCTCCTGGGCGTGTTCCACGCTAAAGATGCCGCGCCCCAGGGACTCAAAGACGCCCTTGACGAAGTCCGTCTCCCCGTCTCGCATCAGGCCCGTGTCGACGTACGAAGCACGGACGCGCGCTTCCCCTAACGCCCTCAGGCAGAGCGTGAAGGCAACCGTTGAATCCACGCCGCCCGAGACGAAGAAGAAGACGTTACGGTCGCCCACCACCCGGCGAATCTCGTCCTCGATGCGCAGCGCCTGCTCGCGCGGGCTCCAATCCCGCTCGCAGCCGGCGATGTCGAACAGGAAATTGGAAAGCACCTGCCGGCCGCGCTCCGTATGGACCACCTCGGGGTGGAATTGCACTCCATAGAGCCCTTGCGCCGCGTCACCCATGGAGGCGATCGCGCAGGTTTCGGTGGTACCCAGCACCTCAAAGCCCGCTGGAACGCGCGTCACCGTATCGCGGTGGCTCATCCAGATTCTCTGCCGGCCCTCAGCCTCCCGGAACAGTGCGGACCCTGCGCCGGTCTCCAGGTAGGCCATGCCGTATTCGCCCTTGTCGCCCTTTTGCACCAGCCCGCCCAAGTGATGGGCCATCAACTGCTGGCCGTAGCAGATTCCCAGCACGGCGCAGGGCAACCGGAAGATCGCCGGATCCACCTGAGGCGAGCCCACTTCGTAGACGCTGGCCGGGCCGCCCGAGATGACAAGGGCCTTCAGCCCGGACAGTTCGCTGGCCGGCGTTTCCGACGGCCTGATCTCGGAGTACACTCCCAGCTCGCGAATCTTACGCGTGATCAGGTGGCAGTATTGCCCGCCGGTATCGAGAACGACAACCTGTGGTCTTGGTTCGGTCGGGGCAGCCTGGTTCAATCGCGGTTGGACCTCTTGTCCAATTGAACCATCTGCTTCTTCTGGCTGTCGAGCAGGCTCTTGGCCTTTGGCATCAGTTCCATCGCCTTCAGCACCATAGGATCGGTCTCAATGGCGTAGCGTTGCGACTCGTCCAGGGAGGCCGCCGTGATCAGCGCCTCGATCTTGATCTGCTGCTTCACCCACTCCTGGTTCTCGGCGAACTCGGCTTCGGTGAATGTCGCGTTGTTCTTCAGCAGGTACTGGTGGAAGTCGTTCATCACCGTGTTATCGGGCATCCAATCCTTCGCTAGTTTGGTGTCGTGCGTGGAAAAGAACTTGGGCAGATAGTCGCGGAACGCAAACCGGCGCAGCAGCTCGATCTGGAACCGGTTGTACTTCAGGTCAAACTTCTCGTCCGGTTGAATGCCGTTGCCGCCGTACACCGCGCGGCCTGAGTCCGTCATCTTGACGTCGGTGGAGTCCTTCTGGGCGCCGTCCTTGCGGTTGAAATAGTACTCGTAGAAGGAGCCGCTTCCGTAGTCGCGCTGGATCAACCGGCCGGAGGGTGTATAGTACTTGGCCGTGGTCAGCGCCAGACCCGTGTTCTCCGACAGCGGGAACACAGTCTGAACAAGGCCTTTGCCGAAGGTGTTGTCCCCGAATACAAGCGCCCGGTCGTGATCCTGCAGCGCGCCCGCCACAATCTCGGCAGCCGACGCCGAGTAGCGGTTCACCAGAACCACAATTGCGTAGTCCCTCGTGGCGGCGCCGTTGGAGGCCAGGTACGGCTTTTCAGGCGAGGTGCGGCCGCGGTGGCTGACCACCGTCTGGCCCTTCTTCAGGAACCGGCCGGCCACGGCGACGCCTTCGTTTAACAAGCCGCCGGGGTTGTTCCGCAGGTCCAGGACCAGGCCCTTCATGCTCGATTCACCCAACTTCTTGACGGCCTCTTCCAGTTCGCGAGAGGTGTTCTCGTTGAAACTCTCGATGTCCACGTAGGCGATGCCGGGCTTTAGCCAGAAGGCGTTTTGCACACTGAACCGGGGAATCTCGCCGCGAACCAGGTTGAAAACGATCGGCTCCTTCACACCTTCGCGCGCGATCACCACCTGCACCGGCGTGCCCTTGGGACCCTTCAACAGGTCGGCTACCTCGGCCGTGGTCATTCCGTCTGTACGCTTGTCGTTCACTTCAAGGATCACGTCGCCCGGCCGGATTCCCGCTTTGTACGACGGGGTCCCGGTGAAGGGAGCAACCACCACAATGCGATTGTCCTTGGGCTGGATCGTCATGCCGACGCCGTAATAGGAGCCGCGCTGGTCTTCCCGTAGTTGCTGAAAGTCGCGCGGGTCAAAGAAGCTCGAATGAGGATCGAGCGTCCGCAGCATGCCGGGAACGGCGCCCTTGAAGATCGCCTTGTCGGCGTTCACCTTCTCGGCGGCGTTCTCCTCCACTAGCCGGTAGATGGACGTGAAGGTCTTCAGGCCGGAGACCAGGTCGTCATCGGCGCCGGCGATTGCCGTCGCTGGACCTGCAGCCCTTGCGGCGGACCCCGGGCCGAAGTTGCCAGCCAATAGGGCGCAAAGGCCGATCAACAGCAAAGAAAAGACGAAAGCGCGGAATTGGCGCATGAACCGGCCTCCCCAGACCTGCCTCAAGTATATCTCAACGCCTCACAACTCTTAGACGGTGTGACGCCCTAGGAAGTTTGACAATTGTGCGGTGTTGGCACTGCCCACGGGGCGTCAGACTGCCTTGGCCTTGCGCACCACGGAGGTCTCCGAGCGCGGGGGCTTTCGCGGCGTCACCGTCAGCCGCCGTACCTGGTCCGTCACGCAGACCAGGAACATGGGCTGCTTGGCGTTCTTGAGGATATCGATGATCCGTCCCTGATCGGCTTCCAGGTAGATCGATTTGCCGTCTGTGAGCAGGTGGATCTCGCTCTCGACGTTCATGATGTCAGCCAGCCGCTTGCCCATCTCCCGCTGCAAGAACCGCAGCGTCCGGCGGATCTTCTGCAGACTGAAGCCCTTACGGCGCAATTCAGCTATCACGCTCACCTCCACAACCTCGGGTGTGAAGTAGAGCCGCTTGTGCCCCTGGTGTCGCGGCGAAACCACGCGCTGCTCGTCCCACCATTGCAGTTGCCGCAGGCTCACATCCGCCAACCTGGCGACGTCTGCGCTGGAAAACGTCCTCTCTCCGTTCTCAGGTCCAGCCGGTCGTGGTTTTGTTTTGAACATCTCCCACTCTTTCTGTTTGGGCACAAACTCAAGTACGAGTCTATCCGAGGGCGAGGGGAAGTCAATTCACTAGATCTTGGGGCTAAGCGAACGGAAGCCCAATGGAATGGGGTGCAAAAACGGAGCGTTTAGCCGCCACCCACGAACGTCACAATCTCCAATGACGCGCCGTCCTGCACCTCGGTCGTCTCCCAATGCTCCCGGCGGACGATCAGCCGGTTCAGCTCCACGGCGACCCGCGCCGGGTCGAGGCCGGCGTGGACCAGGAGCCCTTTGACGCTGAGTCCCGGCGGGACTACCCTCGTCTCCCCGTTGACGTTGATTGAGATATGCGGATCGGCTGGTTGGTTTGACACGCTCTTCTGAGGCTCATTATAGTGAAGAGTTCAAGCCCCGGCTGGCCGGTCGCGTACACATGCCCACAACATCCATAGAAATCTACTTCCCCGTCCTGGTGCAGGCGTTGCTGGGCTTGGGGTTGGCAGTCCTGCTGGTCTCTCTCGGTTTCCTGTTGGGCAAGCGGGTGAAGAACAGGGTCAAGGAGATGCCGTACGAGTGCGGCATCACCCCCGTGGGCAGCGCCAAGGACCGGCTCAGCGTCAAGTTCTATCTGGTGGCGATGCTCTTCATCCTGTTCGACATAGAAGCGATCTTTCTCTACCCCTGGGCCGTCGTCTATCGGGAGTTGAAGCTGTTCGCCTTCTTCGAGATGCTCCTCTTCATCGCCCTCGTGCTCGCCGGCTTCTTCTACATCTGGAAGAAGGGCGTGCTGAACTGGGCGGAAGAGAATGACAAGGAAAACGCGGGCTAGGGGGCCCATTGATGCTGCCCGACATTCTGAAAGAGATGACCGTGCCCGCCGCCCTGGAACTCTGGGATGCGGAGGCGTTGACCGGCGGCTCCTGCGACTTCGGCGAGACGCTCTTGTGGGTGCGCCGGGAGAGAATTGTCGATGTCTGCCGGTTGCTGAAGGAGAAGTTCCAATTCGTGCGGTTGAGCGGCTTGACCTGCATTGACAGGCACCCGGCCGAGCCGCGATTTGAGGTTCTCTATCTCCTCCATTCCATCGAGCGGAACGAACGTCTGAAGTTGAAGGTCGCCCTTGACGGCGCCCAGCCCGAAGTCGACAGCGTCACCGCGGTTTGGAAGGGCGCCAACTGGTATGAGCGCGAGGCGTTTGATCTCTTCGGTGTGCGGTTTGTGGGCCACCCGGACCTGAAGCGCCTGATGTTACCCGCCGATTGGGAAGGCCATCCGTTGCGCAAGGACTTCCCAGTCCACGGCCACAAGTACAGCTATCGGAACGATTAGGACCACCCGGAGCCGCCAGCAAAAGGCAGACATGAGCGAGACAGAAGCAAAAGCAACCTTCGCGGCCTCCGAGCCGGCCCAGGACGAAAAACTTCCGGGCGGCCGCCGCCGCATGGTCCTCAACATGGGGCCGCAGCACCCATCCACCCACGGCGTGCTGCGCATCATGCTGGAGCTTGACGGAGAGATCATCACCCGCGCAGAACCTGACATCGGATTCCTTCACACTGGTATCGAGAAACAGGCTGAGACCCTGAACTGGCAGCAGGTGGTCACGCTCACGGACCGCATGGACTACCTCAGCACCCAGGCCAACAACCTTGCCTACGTGCTGTCCGTCGAGAAACTCCTCGGTATCGAGGTTCCCCCCAAGGCGCAGTGGCTGCGCGTGATGCTCACCGAACTTTCGCGCATCAACAGCCACTCGGTCTGGTTGGGTACCCATGCCATGGACCTCGGCGCCATGACCGTGTACTTCTACTGCTTCCGCGAGCGCGAGGACATCCTGCGCATCTGCGAGATGTTCAGCGGCCAGCGCATGATGACCAGCTACTTCCGCATCGGTGGAGTGGCGTTGGAGCCGCCGCGCGGTTGGGAAAGGACAGTCCGCGAGTTCCTGCAAGGCCTGCCCGCCAAGATTGACGAGTACGAGAATCTGCTGAACTCCAATCCGATCTTCCTGCAGCGCACCAAGGGCGTCGGCCACCTCAGCCTCGAGCGCCTGCTCGATCTCGGTGTTACCGGGCCCATGATCCGCGCTGCCGGCTTGAAGTGGGACATCCGAAAGTCGGAACCCTATTCGAGCTACGACAAGTTCGACTTCGACATCCCCGTGTACTCCGAAAGCGACGTCTTCGCCCGTTTCCGAGTCCGCCTTGAGGAGATGCGGCAAAGCGCGAGGATCGCCGAACAGGCTCTGGACGGCATGCCTGAAGGCGCATGGAAAGCCGACGCCCCGCAGGTTGTCCTGCCCGACCGCGAAAAGATGAAGACGCAGATGGAGGCGCTGATCTACCACTTCAAGATCGTTTCCGAGGGCTTCCGAGTCCCGGCCGGCGAGGCCTACGTGCCGGTGGAATCGCCCCGCGGGGAGATCGGATTCTATGTCGTGAGCGACGGAACCTCGAAGCCGTACCGCGTTTTCACGCGCACGCCAAGCTTCGGCAACCTGCAGTGCCTGCCCGCGCTGTTCGACGGCAAGCTCATCGCCGATAATATCGCCGCGCTGGGCAGCATGGACTTTGTGTTGGGTGACATCGACAGGTAGGATGCGCGCCGGATTGGAAACGAATTTGCCATGACCTTCTCACCCGAGCTCGAAGCGAAGTTCGAAAAAATGATCGCCAACTATCCGCCCGGGCGGCAGAAGGGCGCGCTGATCCCCATGCTGCTGTTCGCCCAGGACGAGATCGGCTCCGTCACACCGGAGCTGGTACAAGAAGTCGCCTCCCGCCTCAAGGTGAAACCCGTCGAGGTGGAAGAGGTGCTCGGCTTCTACACCATGTTCACCCGCGAGCCGCGCGGTAAGCATCACATCCAGATCTGCACCAATATCAGTTGCATGTTGACCGGCGGCGAGGAACTCTTCGCGCACGCCTCAAAGAAGCTCGGCATCGGCCACCGGCAGAAGACCGCTGACGGCCAGTTCTCGCTTGAAGAGGTGGAATGCCTCGGCGCCTGCTCCTGGGCCCCTGCGCTGCTGGTCAACTATGACTTTCACTTCAACCTTACGCCCGAAAAGCTCGACCGGCTGATCGACAGCCTGAGGAAGATGCAGTGACCGTCGCACACAGGAAACGCGCATGCTTTTGAACGAGCCCCATCCGCTGGAAGTCAGAGTTCTGACCCGCCGCTATGTCTATCCGCAGGCCGAGCCCATCGGCCTGGACCAGTACGTCGCGGAGGAAGGTTATGACGGGCTTCGCAAGGCGTTGGCCATGGAGCCCGACGCCATCATCGACGAGGTGAAGAAGTCTTCTCTGCGCGGGCGCGGCGGCGCCGGATTTCCTACCGGCATGAAGTGGAGCTTCGTGGACCGCAAGTCGCTCAAGCCCAAGTACATCGTCGTCAACGCAGACGAGGGCGAGCCCGGCACGTGCAAGGACCGCGTCATCATGGAGAATGAGCCCCACCGGCTCATTGAGGGCTGCCTCATCGCCGGCCGCGCCATCGGCTCCAACCGCGGCTGGATCTACATTCGCGGCGAATACCGCCAGTACATCGAATGCATGGACCGTGCCATCGAGGCCGCCTATGCTCGCGGCTACCTCGGCGACAATGTTCTCGGCTCGGGCTGGGCCTTCCATCTCTCCACGCACTCTGGAGCCGGCTCCTACGAGTGCGGCGAAGAAACCGCTTTGCTGGAATCGCTCGAAGGCAAGCGCGGCAATCCACGCCTCAAGCCTCCTTTTCCCGCCGTATCCGGTGCTTTCCAGTGCCCGACGGTCGTCAACAACGTCGAGACCTACGCCGCCGTTCCCGACATCATCCTGAAAGGCGGAGAGTGGTACGCCGGACTCGGCACGCCCCGCAACGGCGGCACGCGCCTGGTCTGCCTCTCCGGCCACCTCAACAGGCCCGGCGTTTACGAAGTCCCGCTCGGCATGAATCTGCTGACCATGGTCAACGAGATCGGCGGGGGCGTCTGGAAGGGCCGCAAGCTCAAGGCCATCATCCCGGGCGGAAGCTCCAGTCCTGTGTTGCGCGCCGAAGAGTGCGATATTCCGGCCGACTATGACAGCTTCGCCAAGGCCGGCACCATGCTTGGCTCCGGCGCCACGGTCGTCCTCGACGAGACCACCGACATGGTGAAGGTCCTCTCGCGACTCATGAAGTTCTACGCCCACGAAAGCTGCGGCTGGTGCATCCCCTGCCGTGAAGGCACGGCCTGGCTCAAGACGATCATGGCGCGGCTCGACGCCGGAGTCGGAACCACTAACGACATCGACATGGTGGATCAGCTTGCTCAAGGCATGCTTGGGCGCACATTCTGCCCTCTCGGGGACGCCGCCGCCATGCCCGCCACGGCCATCGTGCGCAAGTTCCGGGACGAGTTCGAGGCCAAAATCGCCTCCTCCCAGGTATTCTTGCCCGCGCCGAACACTCAGCCCCTGGTGGTCCTGTAGGAGAAATCATGGCGGATCCCATCACGCTGACAATCGACGGACGGCAGATCAAGACACCCGCCGGCACGCTCGTCATCGAAGCTGCCCGGACGGCCGGCATCGAAATCCCTGCGTTCTGCTACTACGAAGGCTTTTCCCTTCAGGCCGCCTGCCGCATGTGCCTCGTCGAAGTGGAGAAGATGCCCAAGCTCCAGCCCGGCTGTACGCTGCCGGCCGCCGAAGGCATGGTGGTTCACACCAACTCGCCCAAGGTCGTTTCAGCCCGCAAGGGCACGCTCGAATATCTCCTCTCCAACCATCCTCTCGATTGCCCGGTCTGCGACAAGGGCGGCGAGTGCGAGTTGCAGGACATGGTCTTCCGCTACGGCGCGGGCCAGAGCCGCTTTGTCGATATCAAGCACCACGTCAACGAGCGGCAGTGGAGCCCCGCCGTCTTCTACGACGCAGCCCGCTGCATCCTCTGCTATCGGTGCATCCGCGTGTGCGATGAGGGCCTCGGCGTTGGCGCTCTCGGTCTCACCAACCGCGGCGTGGCCGCCGAAATCACGCCCAGCCACGGCGACCACCTGGAGTGTGACGAGTGCGGATGGTGTATCGACGTCTGCCCGGTTGGAGCGCTCACCTCCGGCTCGTACCGCTATAAGTCACGCCCGTGGGAACTGAGCTACTCCGGCACCGTCTGCACCCACTGCGCCGACGGCTGCAAAACCACTCTTAGCGTCCGGAACGGCGAAGTGATCCGCGCCAACAACCGCGATCGCAGTGGCATCAACGGCGAGTTTCTCTGCATCAAGGGCCGCTTCGGCTTCGATTTCGTCCACCACCCCGAGCGTCTGCAAACTCCCCTCATGCGCAAGGACGGCGCCCTGCAGCCCGTCTCCTGGAGTGAGGCGCTGGCCGCAGTCGCTGCGAAGTTCACGCAAGTGAAGGCGGCAGGCGGGCAGTTCGGCGTCATCGGATCCTCCCGTACCACCAACGAGGAGAACTACTTCCTTCAGAAGTTCGCCCGCCAGGGCCTGGGAACTTCCAACATCGACCACCACCGTACCGGCGATGTCGTCACGTTGCTCGATGCGCTCGGCGGAAGGCAGGACGCACTCGCCGCCAGCGCCGATCTCTACAAGGCCAAAGCCGTGCTGATCGCGGGCGCAGATCTCTCCCAGCAGCATCCCTTCCTCGCCTTCCAGGTGCGGGCCAACTGGCGCCACCATCAATCCGTTACGTACACCGTCGCCCAAGGCCCCGTCCGCGAAGAGCAATACGCTGCCCGCAGCCTGCGGGCCGCTCCCGGCGGCGAACTCCCCGCCATTGAAAGTCTGCGCGACGAACTTGCCAAGCACCAGGACCTCGTGATCGTCTTTGGCGCCTCGATCAAAGACGAGGCTGTCCGCCGTTTGGTGGCCTTCGGCGACTCGCTCGGCATCCCTGTCAAGTACCTCTGCCTGGTGGACTACTCCAACTCGCGCGGCGCCATGGACATGGGCCTCTTGCCCGGCCTCGCGCCAGGCTATCAGGCCGTCGCGC
>JACRKW010000083.1 GCA_016215215.1 Acidobacteriota bacterium | reverse complement strand
GCACCAGAGCTCACTCTTTGACCCTCCTCCGGTCACGTAGACCTCATCGCCGCCCAGGCCGAGAGCGACGAAGCGGTCAAGGATATCGCGTAACGCGTAGGCGCTACTTTCAATCACGGCGCGCGCCAGATGTCCCGAGGCGTGCTTCATCGACAGCCCGAAGAACACGCCTCGGGCTTTGCCGTTCCAGGTAGGAGTCATAGCGCCGCTCAGGCAGGGGAGAAAGATCAGCCCTTCGGAGGCCGGCGGAGCCTGCGAAGCGGCCGCGAATGCAGGATCGAAGCTGGTCCACCCCAACATGCCTGCGAGCCATGTGAGGCTGCCGCCGGAAACGAAGCCCGGGTTTTCGATCAACCACCAGCGCGGGTCGGCGTGCCCGTGCGTTTCGACCAGGCCGGTTTCGTCGATACGAGGTGTCGCGGCAAGGGTGGCAACCGGTTCGGCCGTCCCGGCGATGTCGCAGATCCGGCCTGGCGCCAGAACTCCGGCACCGAGGCATGCGGCATGTTCGTCGCCGCATCCGACAATCACGCCGGCACCGGGCGCCAGGCCTAGTTCCTCGGCGGCGGACGGAAGAAGTTGCCCGGCGAGGTCGCCGGCCGCCGCGATACGGCCCAAGAGACACGGGTCGAGGCCGCTTGCGTTGATCATTGTAGGAGACCAACACCGCTGGCGAACGTCGTACAGCATCGTCGAAGAGGCGTTCGAATGGTCGACGATGCACTCGCCCGTGAGCCTGCGAACCAGGTAGCTACCGGGCAGGAGCAGCGCTTTAGTTCTTGTGAAGACTCCAGGCGCCTCGTCGCGCAGCCAGAGCATCTTCGCCGCGGCGTGAGAGGAGTCCAGGTTAAGCCCGGTGAGGTCGAGCACGGCGCGGCGCTCGATGCGTCGTTCCAGGGCGGAACACTGCTCTTCCGCCCTGCGGTCCATCCAGGTGATGGCCGGGTGAAGCGCGCATCCTTCCGCATCCACGGCTACCACGCCGTCCACCTGACTGGCCAATCCCAGGGTTCCGACTTCGCCCGCGCGCACTCCTGCTTTCTCGAGCAGTTCCGGGATCACCACGCGCAGTGCACTGAACCAAGCCTCGGGATCCTGCTCGGCCCAGCCCGGTCGGGGGAAGTGCATGGAGTAGGACCTCGACGCTTGGGCAAGCTGTTTGCCGTCCGATGCGATCAACACTCCCTTCAAGCTTTGGGACCCCACGTCGCAGCCGATCGCGCAAGCCATCGTGTTATGCCTCGTTCCTTCCGGCTGAACCTAATTCCTCTTCCGCGAATACACCCGCGGTTCGAGCACGGCCGTAGGTGAAGTAGAGCAATAGGAACAGGCCGAACACCAGTGCCCCCAGCACCAGCGCGACCGGATGCTCGCGGAGTCCGGCCGGAAGCAGCACGACCGACAGCGCCAGCGCGATCCAAGCGGCGGCGCTCCCTCCGGGCGCCCGGAACGGCCGATGAAGATCACGCCGGCGCCGCAGCAGGATCGCGGCCGCCATCGTCAGGATGTACGAAACGGCCGCGCCGAACACGCTCAGGCTGACCAGCGTCGGAATGGCTTGACCCGGCAGGGCAGCGCAGAGTGAAGCCAATGAGAAACTGGCGATGCCTGGAACCACAATGGCCCAGACGGGCGCCTTCCGGCCGTTCAGTTTGGAAAGAAAGCCAGGAATGTACCCGGCGCGCGACAGCGCAAACGTCAGCCTGGAGTAGGAGAGGATGATGCCTTGGAAGGAGGCGAGCAACCCGGCCAAGCCGACGAGCGACAACGGACCGAGCAGCCAGTGGTTCTGCCCCAGTCCGATTCGCACCGCGGTGGGCAAAGGGGCATCGGCACTGCCAACCGCGGCCGCGCCGCCGAGTCCAGCGCTCACGGTCAATACGCAGATGGCCGCGACAGCGAGTGTGGCGAAAGACGCCATCAGGGCGACCGGCAAGTCGCGTCTTGCGTTGCGAGCTTCCTCCGCCGCCATCGGGAGACCTTCGATGGCGAGGAAGAACCATGCGGCTGAGGGCAGGGCGGCCCAGAGTCCGCCGGCACCTTTCGGGAAGACCTCGCCGCTGCCGACCTGCAACAGCCGTTCCGTGGTGATTGACGGAAACGCCACGACGACAAACGCAGTGAGCATGAGCAAGGCCAAAGTCGTGAGGCCCAGTTCCAGCGAGAGTGAAAGCTCGGCGCCCATCAGGTGGACAGCGATGCACACCACGTACACCGCGGCCGCCGAAACCAGGACCGGCACGGATGGGACAAGGACGTTCACATACGCTCCGATGGCGGTGGCGATGGCGGCCGGCGCTACCACGTATTCAAGCAGAACCGCCACCCCGCACAGATACCCGCATAGCCTGCCCATCGCCAGACGGCAAAACGCATACGGCCCTCCAGCATGAGGTAGGGCTGCTGAGAGTTCGGCAATGGCCAAGACCAGAGCAGCATAGAGGACGGCGGCAAACCCGAGCGCGACCAAGTATCCGAGGTACCCGGTGGCCCCCAGGCCGGCGTTCCAGCCGTAGAAGTCTCCGGAAATGACGTAGCCCACTCCCAATCCCCAGAGGAGGAACGGACCGGCAACCGGAGCCAATCGAGGGGTCTCGGCGGCTGGCGATGGACGATCCAATTTCCATATCATAAGACGACTAACATTACACGCGATCCGAACGCCGTTGTCAAGCCTCTGTAATAGGTCCTGAACGTCAGACCGTTTCTTAGCCTTATGTTAATACAGGCGATGCGGCGAACTGGTTAGGGTAGGAGGGGCAAAAGAAAAGCTTGACAGCGGAGGTTGACTGCGGCTATTGTTAGTCATCAGTCATCTGTTGACTTAGTATGGGAGGTTCGTTGTGACAGCTCGACGCATCGTCTACATTGTTGGCGCCGTGCTCCTGCTAGGAGCCAGCATCAAAGCCCAATCCACGTTCGGAACTATCCTGGGAAAGGTGACCGACCCCTCCGGCTTGGTAATGGCCGGCGCGGAGGTGACGGTCACAAACCTCGATGAGAACGTATTCCGGCAGGTGTCGTCTGATCAACTGGGAAACTATGAAGTACTGAATCTGAAGGCTGGGCGGTACTCCGTGGTGGCGAGAGCCAAGGGCTTCCGGCAGTACAAACTGGCAAGCGTCGTACTGGAATCGCGAGCTGTGGTGCGAGTGGACGTCCCGCTGAGCGTGGGTGAAGTGGAGCAGGAAATCACCGTGTCGGCAGCTGCGGCGGTGATCACAACGGACACGGCGACCATCTCCTCGAGGTTCGACGGTTCGGAGATCAAAGCTCTTCCGTTGGGGTTCCGCGGAGGCGGCACAACAACTCCCTTTGGGTTGTTTGCAGTCCTTCCTGGTGTACAGGCGGGGAACGGCAGCGAGGGGAGCCTGGGGTACAGCCTTTCGGTTCAAGGCGCCCTGCCTGACTTCTCCGACGCCACGGTGGACGGCATCTCGATTATGGACATCCGCCTGCACCGGCCCGCCGGAAACAACGTTCCATCGACGGAAGGGATCGCGGAGCTGAGGGTGCAGGGCGTGGGGAACAGCGCAGAGTTCATGTTGCCGGGCGAATTGTCGATCTTCACCAAAGGCGGCACCAACCAGTTTCATGGGAGCGTGTTCGAGTACCATCAAAATCGCGCCCTGGACGCCACGCAGTGGGGGGCATCGGCCAAGCCGAAGAAAATCATCAACACGTTCGGCGCCAGCCTCGGCGGTCCGCTCATTCGCAACCGCACCTTCTTCCTGGGTTCGTTTGAGGGAGTAAGGTATCCGTCGAGCGTTTCGATCTTGAACACGGTTCCCACGGCGGCCATGAGAGGCGGCGATTTCAGCCAGGAGCCGAACGTGATCAGGGACCCGCTCACGGGCCTCCAGTTCACCGGCAACAGGATCCCCAGCAATCGCATCAGCGCCCCCTCGGCCGCCATTTTGAGCCGCATGTACCCTTCGGCGAACTTCGGCAACACGACGGTCCTTACGCCGAATAACTACCGGGTGCTGCGAAACTCACCGGCCGACTCCATGCAGTACGATGTGCGGTTGGACCATGTGTTCACCGAGAAGCAGTCGGTGTTCGCGCGCTGGACCAACCGCAATTTCTCACAGTTGGCGAGCGGCGTATTATTGGCGCCGGGGGCTGAGAACTACGATGAAGAGCGGTCGCTGGCGGGCTCATACAACTACGCCATCCGGCCCACCCTCCTGAATGAATTTCGCGGCGGTCTCAATTACGTACACCGCGGCCAAAGACGTGAGGTAGACGTGGACGGAAAGAAGTTCGCCGGTGAGGTGGGTCTCACGGGCTATGATGCCTCCATGCCGACGGGCGGCCTGCCCCAAATCGGCCTTAGCTCAGTGACGGGACTGAGCGTTTCAGTTCCCCGTTACTTCGGCAATGGAACGCTGCAGGTGAACGACAACCTCACCTGGATCAAAGGCCGGCACACGCTGAAGTTTGGAGTCGGGTTCCGCCGCACGTACTCCGACCAGATTGAACCGGGAGTCGGTAGCTACGGCAACTTTGCCTTCACGGGTAGTTTTTCGGGGAACGACTTTGCTGACTTCCTGCTGGGGATTCCGAATCGAACGACGATCAGTTGGCTCGCGGCGAGCGTTGTTTCCAGGTCGCTTGAGCAGCACTACTTTGTCCAGGATTCCTTCAGGATGAGTCCCAAGCTGACCATGGAACTCGGGATTCGCTGGGACATCAACGGCCGCATGCAGTTTGGGACCGGCGACGCTTCGAACTTTGACCGTACGCTGGCCCGAGCGGGCCGCATCATCTACCCGTCATCGCCGGAGGCTGCCGCGCTGACGGCCCCCAGCTTCCTGCAGGCCATCAACGCCTGTCCGCGGGGCCCGGTGCTTGGCGTCCCGTGCACGCCGTTCCTGACTGCCAAGGAAGCAGGGTGGCCTGAGACGCTGATCTTCCCGGACAGGAATAACTTCAATCCACGCCTGGGGTTCGCCTACCGTCCCACGGCGAACAACAAAACGGTGTTCAGGGGAAGCTTCGGCATGTTCACGCTGCCTTTGATGGCAACGTTTTCTCACTCATTGACCAACATCCACAGCGACGGGAACAACACCGAATACACCAATGCGATCTTAAACGGCCGGCCGCTCTACCAGTGGCCGCAGATCCGTTCGGGATCCGGGACGATGGGCGCTGGAGTAGTGGGGACCTTTGGTTTGAGCACGATGGTCAACCCACACTTCCGCGATCCCTATGGGGTTCAGTGGAGCATGACCGGCGAGCGGGAATTGGGCTGGGGCACGGGCTTGCGGGTTTCCTACATCGGGATGCACTCGCTCAAGATGTCGTACTCGCCGGACCTGAACCAGTTGACTGCCTCCACGGCACCCTATTCGTCGCGGCCGGCGACCGACCGGCCGTTTCCGAACTTCTCCCGCATTTGGAGCCGGGAGAATGGCGGAACGGCGATGTACCACTCCCTGCAGACCGAGGTGAACAGGCGCTTCTCCAGCACCTTGACCTTCAACGCGGCCTACACGCTGGCAAACAGCAAGGCGGACTATATGGGTTCGGCGCCGGGCAGTTTTACCAACGAGAATGGAGCGCGGGCGCTTGACGCCTTCGACCGGCATTCAGATTGGGGCAATGTAGTGGAGACTCCCCGCCACCGCTTCGTTGGGAGCATGGTCTTCAGCGTGCCCGCCGGAAAGGGTAGAAGGTACTTGTCCAACGCCAACCGGGCGACAGATTACATTCTGGGCGGGTGGCGCATCGGCAACATTTATAGCGCGCAATCCGGCCGGTTCCTGACTCCCGTTCAGTCGAGCGGCGATCCTTCGGGAACTAATGGCGGCGGCCGCACGGCGCAACGTCCGGACGCCCTAAGTAGTGGCCAGGTAGGCGCCAGCATGGACAACTGGTGGAATCGAAGCGCATTCGCCTGCGCCGGGGCGACAGGCGGAGCCAACCAGTGGACCTGCGGCAGCATACAGCCCGGGCGCTTCGGCAATGCGAGGGTCGGCTCCCTTACAGGACCGGCGGGTTGGGCCTTCAACACCAGCTTTGGCAAAGATTTCCGCATCACCGAGCGCGTGACCATGAAGTTTGAATCCGTCTGGATGAATTTGCTCAACCACCCGATTATGGGCGATCCAAACAACGTCATCGAATCTCAGTTCTTCGGGAAAATCTCCTCGAAGAGCGGGAATCGTGTGGGGCAGTTCAGCCTTAGGCTGGAATACTGATGCGCCGATACCCAATCCACGGTCCGGGCGGCTGAATCGCATCGAGATGCCGCGTTCGAATACGACCGCGCGCGGTCGCGGCAGCGCCGCGCACGGGTATCCGTGGACACCCGCGCGCGGATCAGCATTCCCGGTTCAGCGGTTGGCGGTGGCGGATTGCGGGGTGGACTTCTGCTCCGTGGTCAGGTGGCGTTCGGCGTAGCCCGTGTAGACCTGGCGGGGACGGGCGATCTTCTGTTCGGGATCGGTGAGCATCTCCTCCCACTGAGCCAGCCAGCCCACGGTGCGGGGAATGGCGAACAGCACCGTGAAGACGTCGGGCTTGAAGCCCATGGCCTGGTAGATGATCCCGGAGTAGAAATCGACGTTGGGATAGAGCTTGCGCTTGACGAAGTACTCGTCCTCAAGTGCGATCTTCTCCAGTTCCAGGGCGATGTCGAGCTTGGGGTTGCGTCCGGTGACGGCGAACACCTGATCGGCGGTCCACTTGATGATGCGGGCGCGCGGATCGTAGTTCTTGTAGATGCGGTGGCCGAAGCCCATGAGCTTCACCTCGCCGTCCTTGACCTTCTTGACGTAGGCCGGAACGTTGTCCTTTGAGCCAATCTCGTCGAGCATCTTCAGGACTTCTTCATTGGCGCCGCCATGGAGCGGGCCGGAGAGCGCTGCGGCAGCAGCCGCAGTGGAGCTATAGGGATCGGCCTGAGAGCTGCCGACACTGCGCATGACGTTGGCCGAGCAATTCTGCTCATGGTCGGCATGCAGGATGAAGAGAATGTCGAGGGCCCGGGCCATGACGGGATTGGCGCGGAACTTGGGTTCGACCATGCGCCAAAGCATGTTCATGAAGTTCTCGGCATAGCTGAGCTCGTTGTCCGGGTAGACATACGGGTAGCCGAGGCTGTGCCTGTAGCAATAGGCGGCGATGGTGGGAACCTTGGCGATCAGGCGGGTCATGTTCAGCCGGCGGGCGGCGGCATCGTGGATGTTGCGGGAGTCCGGATAGACAGTAGCCAGAGCGGCCACGGTGCTGATGAACATGGACATCGGATGAGCGTCGTGGTGGAAACCCTCCAGGAACTGCTTGCTGGTCTCGTGCAGCATCGTGTGGTGGCGGACACTGTCCTCCCAATCATGGAGCTGGTTGTCGGTGGGAAGCTCTCCGTTGAGGAGGAGGTAGGCCACCTGGAGGAAAGTGCAGCTTTCGGCAAGTTCCTCGATGGGGTAGCCGCGGTAGCGCAGGATGCCTTTGTCGCCGTCGATGAAGGTGATGGCGCTACGGCATGAGGCGGTGTTCATGAAGGCCGGATCGTAGCCCATGACGCCGAAGTCGGAGGCGTCCTTCTTGATCTGGCGAAGATCCATGGAGCGGATGTTGCCGTCGGTGATGGGGAGGGTATAGGTAAGTCTGGTGCGATTATCAGTAATGGTTAAGGTTTCATTAGCCATGGAAGGAACTCCTTGCCGGTCCGGCAGGGTAGGCAGCGGGCCGGGTTGAGAACACAATGCCATCCAGGGCCCGGGTAGGGGCGATGGAATTCACCACAGGACGGTGATAGCACGGTGGATGACCGGATGCAAGCCTAATCAGGAGTTAGAACTCCGATTATCCCGTAAAAAGCTAACTACCCAGCGCTTCTCCGAGGGCCGAGAGGAGGGTGTGGACATTTTCCGCAGACGAACCGTAGCCCATGGTGCCGATGCGGAAGACCTTGCCGGCCAGGGGGCCGAGGCCGCCGGCGATTTCAATGCCATGGTTGGCCATGAGGCGTTTGCGGATCTGGAGTTCTTCAACGCCTGCCGGAACGAGGGGTGTATTGAGGGTCCAGAGGCGCTCTCCGCCGGCGACCAGCATGTCCATGCCGAGGTCCTTGAGGCCGGCGACGAGGAGTTCATGGTTGCGGCGGTGGCGGGCCCAGCGATTATCGAGGCCCTCGTCGGCGATGATGGCGAGGGATTCGCGAAGCGCATAGAACATGGAGATGGGGGCGGTGTGGTGGTAACGGTGGGCGCTTTCGTAGTAGTCGAGAAGGAGCTTCAAGTCGAGGTACCAGCTCACGGAGGGCGCT
>JACRKW010000082.1 GCA_016215215.1 Acidobacteriota bacterium | reverse complement strand
GCTTCAACGGCCGTCACGCGCTGCTGATCGACCAGAATAGCCAGCACCTGCGAGGTGTGGCAGATCAGGGTCTCGTAGCCAAGGAACTGCGTGCGGCCGCCGCCGAGGATCTCCTGGTAGACCGGCGCGACCTGGGCCTTCTCAGCGCCCTTCCAACTGGCGCGGGCGCGCTCACGCTGGCGGGTCATGGCTTCGTCAAAGCCCGCCGCGTCGATGGCAAGGCCCATCTCGCGGGCCATCTCCTCCTGCTCGTCCAGAGCCATGCCGTAAGTGTCGTAGAGTTTGAATGCCGCCGAGCCGGGCAGCAGGCCGCCGGCCGCGGAACGGGCCTCGTCGTGGAAGACCTTTTCGGCCACCTGAAACGTGGTGGCGTAGCGGTGCTCCTCGTCCTTGACGACGCGCGCCACGCGCTGCACGCTTTCCATCATCTCCGGGTAGGGGCCCTTCATCCAGCCGGCGACAAAGCCGGTGAGCTGATAGAGGAACGGATCGCCCGCGCCCACCATGCGCGCGTTGCGCATGGCGCGCCGCATGATCTTGCGCAGCACATAGCCGCGGCCTTCGTTGGAGGGCAGCACGCCGTCGTTGATCAGGAACGCGGTGGCGCGGGCGTGGTCGGCGCAGATTCTCAACACGGTATCAGTGCGCGAATCGGCGCCGGGCGTCTTGCCCAGCAGACGCGCAGCCTCATCCACGATGGGCGACAGCAGGTCGCACTCGAAGTTGGAGAGCTTGCCCTGCATGATGGCGGCGACGCGTTCCAGCCCCATACCGGTATCGATGGAGGGCTTGGGTAGGCTCGACAGGCGGCCGTTGAGATCGCGGTCGTACTGCATGAAGACAAGGTTCCAGATCTCGACAAAGCGCCCGCCGCCGTCCAGCGGAAACTGCTCGTGCTCGCGTCCGGGTTCGGCAGTGCCGGGGCCCAGGTCGTAGTGGATTTCCGAGCAGGGGCCGCAGGGGCCGGTCTCGCCCATCTGCCAGAAGTTGTCCTTCTCGTCCAGGCGGAAGATGCGGTCCTTGGGCACTCCGGCGACCTTCTGCCATAGCTCTTCGGCTTCGTCGTCCTCACGGAAGACAGTGACGTACAGACGGTCTTTGGCGAGCCCGTAGCCGTTGGTGACCAGGTCCCAGGCGTAGTCGATCGCCTCGGCCTTGAAATAGTCGCCGAAGCTGAAGTTGCCCATCATCTCGAAGAAGGTGTGATGGCGGCGCGTGTAGCCGACGTTCTCCAGGTCGTTGTGCTTGCCGCCGGTGCGCACGCACTTCTGGGCGGTGGTGGCGCGCGTGTAGTCGCGCTTCTCCATGCCGAGGAAGACGTCCTTGAACTGGTTCATCCCCGCGTTGGTGAACAGCAGGGTAGGATCGTCGCCGGGAACAAGCGAGGAGGAGCGCACCACGCGGTGGCCGCGGGCGGCGAAGAAGTCGAGAAATTTCTGTCGGATTTCGTGGCCGGTCACACATTCATTGTGACACAGGGCCTCTCTCTTCCACGTGCTGGCAGGGCTCTCCAAACACTTCCGAATGCAGCAGACTCAAGCCGAATCCAGGAACCTCGATGGATGGCAGCGGCTTCAGCATTGGGTCTCCGCCGGTCACGATCAGTTGCTTCGATGGATCGATCAGGAAGAGGTGAGGAACACCCCACATGCGCAGTCTCTTCAGCTTGGCGAAGAGCGCCTGAGCGCGGTCTTCACTGGTAAGCACCTCGATCACTGCAGCCGGCGGCAGGCGAATCAGCGCATCGTCATTCGAATGCTGTTGGAACAGGGCGAGATCAACCACTATCGGTTCGCCACCGGGCACGGCAAGCGGACAGCCCGCCCCCACAAGCACCCCGGCGCCGCGAAGCCTCTCTTGCAGCAACCACGCCACTCTCGCCATCGTAGTCGCATGTGCGACGTCGGCATAGACTCCTGCGGCTTTCCACTCTATCGCGCTACAACTGGACGTCATGAGTGGATTTTCACTTATCCGAGAAGCGAAGGGCGGGACCGTTGGGCCCCGCCCTTCCTTCATGTGAATGCCGCGCCGAGCTAGAACTCGTAGCGCAGGCCAAACTGCATCACGCGGGCGGCGCCCAGCACATTGCCGTACTTGCCGAAGGTGCCGCCGACCGAGATGTCGAGCGACAGGCTGTTGACGTCGAACCTGGCGGTGTTGGTGAGATTGAAGGTCTCCCACCGGAACTGCAGCGAGTGCTTTTCGCTGTACGGCATGGTGAACCGCTTGGCGACATTCAGGTCGATGTTGAACACGCCGTCGCCGCGCAGCCCGTTGCGGGTGCCGATGCCGCCCGGTAGTTCGTAGTCGAAAGCCGACATAGCCGCGTTCGGATCGGCAAACAGGCTCGGCCCGCCGCCGGCCAGCGGAGAGTTGTTGGTGTGGCTGGTGGAAACAGGCTTGCCCGTCCAAACGGCCCAGTTATTGTTGTTCCAATTGGTCGGCCAGACGCCGGTCTCGAACACGCTGATCGGGAATCCGCTGGACCAGCGCCAAACCCCTGAGAGCTGCCAGCCACCCACGACGGCATTGGCCCATCCGGGCATGGCCGAGCCATACTTCTTGCCCTTGCCCACCGGCAGGCTGTACACGCCCATCATGTTGAACAGGTGGGTATTGTCGTAGTCGAAAACGCCCTTCATCAGCCCCGGCTGCCAGGGGTTCCAAAGGACGCCGGAAGAGCTGGCGGCCCGCTCAGTGTTCGACCGCAGATCGATGGACTTGGAGAAGGTGTAGTTCACATCCACCGTGTCGCCGCCCGAGAAGCGCTTCCGCACGTTGAGCTGAGCGCCGTGGTAGTTGCCGCCGCCCACGGTGCTGAACACCGACAGGTAAGAGTACTGCGGGCTATAGAAGGCATACGGCCCGAGGTCTGAACACCGATTGCGGCCTGCGCAATTGGCGAGCCCGGCGCCCGTGTCGAGCTGGTAGAGGGCGTAGGTCCAGTCATACTGGTTGGCGTTGAAGCGGTTGTAAACCACCTGTGTCGCCGAGAGCGAACTGGTTGCGGCCTTGCTATAGAGGTTCTCCCAGTAGGGGACCTTCTGCACGTTGGCGGTCGCCACGCCGGCATTCACCTGGCGCGCGAGAATCGAAGCGGCCTGGAAGTAGGTCATGCCCGATTTGGGATCCTTCAGATCGGTGGGCATGGCCGCGTCGCGCCGCACAAGCGATCGCCGCGACTGCCGTCCGACATAGGAGCCCTGCACAAACCAGCCGCCTTCGAACTCGCGGCCGATGCTGAAGTTCATGCTCATGTTGTAGGGCGCCTTCAGCGTGTCGTCCAGACCGTTGGTGATGGCGAACGCATCCGGGTATTGAGCCGGGAACTTGGCTGGCGGCGGCGCGGGAAGCAGCCCAGCCGGGATGTTGGCGATGCCGGTGTAGCGGGGAGCCCCAGCGATGGTCTGAACCGCGGCCGGATTGGTCAGCGCGTTAGAGAGGCCGAACGCGGTCGCGTCATAGGATCTCATCAGCGCGGAGCCGAAAAGATCGTAGTACATGCCCCAACCGGCCCGGATCGAAGTCTTGCCGGGACCGCCGGTAAGTTTGCCGATCCATCCGCCGCTGGTCTGGGGCGACCAGGCCAGCGACAGGCGAGGCGCGAAGTTGTTTTTGTGGAATTCGTAGAGGTCTCTTCCGCCCTGGCTCTTGGGCACGAACGAAATCCTGCCGGCCTCCAATTGGCTCTTGCCCTGCTGTGCCAGTGCACCGCGCTGATTGAACCAGTCGCCGATCCGGATGTTCGGGGAGACTTGCTGGCCGTTGGCTTCGTAATAGGGCGGCATCAGTGAATACCGCAGACCGGCGATGACGGTGAGGCCGCGGCTCACCTTCCAGGTATCCTGCACGTACATTTCGTACTCGGAATTCTTGAAGTTGCGGGCCACCGGCGCGCCGTTGGGCAGCACCGTTCCGTCCACAAGGTAGTTGTATTGGGCGTTGCCCTGAGTCACCAGGCCCATCACGTCGTTCATGGCGTAACGGAAGAGCGTGTACTGGCTGGAGGGCAAGTCCGTCCACGGGGCGCTCAATCCGGAACCGCTGTCTTCTAGCCACGAGGCATTCCCCGACGCATTGGAGAACGAGTTCGCCAAACTGTCACGCCTGTTCTGGCTGAATCGTCCGACGAAGCCGAACTGGATGTTGTGCGAGCCCTTGATCAAGTTCAAATCCTCGCTCAACGTGTGGACGGGGATGATGGCGCGGAATCCGCGCGACAGTCCGACGTAGGAGTCCAGCCCGCGCAGCGTGACTGCCGAAAAGTTGGCGATGCCTGTCGATTCCCTGCCCTGACGCGTGAAGCCGTAACGGAAGTTGCTGATCAACGTCGGTTTTAGGACGCTGGTGAGCCCCACGGCCATGCCCTTGTTGTTGGTCAGGCCCACCGAGTTGGCCGGCTGGCCGGCGAACTGCGGCATGCCCTGCTCGTTATCGTTCTGCAGATTCGCGCGGACGAACATCGTATGCTTGCTTTGCGAGTCCAGAATGTAGTCCATGCGTCCGATGTAGGTGTTCCAGCGCAGCGGTGTCGGCGCCGTGAAGCGGTAGCCCACCAGGTTGAGCCCGTCACCTTGCGAAGAGTCGTTCGGCACGGGGTACTTCTGCATGTCCGCCAGAGCTGCGGCGTTGACACCGCGCGGATCCAGCTTGCTGGCGATGTCCGCCGGAGTGATTGTGGCGACCGAACCGTCGCTACGGCGGTAGTGCAAAATGCCTTGGCGCATGTCCATAGACGGCACGGTTCTCACTGCCTGCCCATCCTTGGCATCGCGGCGGCCTTCCCAGTTGCCGAATAGGAACATTCTGTTCTTCACGATCGGCCCGCCAGCCGACGCGCCGTAGATGTTCCGGATCAGTTTGGGCCGTGGGGCCTTGCCGTTGACGGGCTTCAATGAACTGTTGAGGAAGAAGTCGTTGGCTGTGGTAGCCGTGTTCCTGTGGTACTCGTAAAGCGACCCGTGCAACTCGTTGGTTCCGCCCTTGGTCACCATCACAACCTGGGCGCCCGATGTGCGGCCGCTGTCCGCGTTGGCGTTCAAGGTGGTGACGCGGAACTCCTGGACGGAGTCCGGCGTCATGCGCAGCACGCTGGTGAATGCGTTGCGGTCCATCTGGTCGTTCACGTCCACGCCGTCCAGCGTGACGTTGGCCTGATCGCTCTTACCGCCGTTCACCGCGCCATTGCGGGAGTCAGTGTCACCTTCGCTGGTGAAAACCACGCCCGGCTGCATGGCCAGCAAGCCCACGATGTTGCGGGCGTTCAGGGGCATCTGCAGGATCGGCTTGTTGTCGATGGCGTTGCCGATGGAGGCGTCCACCGTGTTGAGGTGCGCTGCTTCAGCGGTGACAGCCACGGTTTCGGTCAACTGGCCCACTTCCAACTTCACGTTGACCGTGGAAGGGTTGTTCACCAGCAACTTGACGTCGTTGACCACGATCGCGCGAAATCCGCTGGCCTTCACGGTGATCCGGTAGGTGCCCGGAATCACTTGGAGGAAAGCGTAGGCGCCCGTGGCGTCTGTCGTGGAGGTTCGCTTCACATTGGTCTCAATGTTCTCCAGATCGACGGTAGCGTTCGGAACGACCGCGCCCGAGGCATCGCTTACCACGCCGTTGACCTGCGACGTCGCCTGCGCCCACAAAGCGGGATGCAGTGCGCTGAGCAGAAGAGCAAGAAGCAGCAGTTTTTTCATCAGAACTCCCTAAGATCCAGCCGGGCTGGCAGATAGTCTTGGATCAACCTGCGGACGGCCGATCCCGTTACGCCGAATTCATCTTCCGGGGGCAAAAGCGCTCAAGACCAAACCAGCCTTGAAACGCGAGACAGCCTGACTCTACCCCGGAAGCTATGTTGCACTATTTAACAGACATTCAATCTGCGTGTCAATCGGTTTGTTTGGCTGCGGCGAGTATCCGCGCCGCCTCGGCGGCCGGGTCGGCAGCCCTGGTGATCTCCCGGCCGACCACCAGATAAGTGGCCCCGCGGCGCATAGCCTCGGCTGGAGTGGCCACGCGCTTCTGGTCGCCTTGATCCGCCCCGGCGGAACGCACACCGGGCACCACCAGAATCTTGTCCGGGCCGCAGATGGCGCGCAGTCGCTCCACCTCCAGCGGCGAGCAGACCAGGCCATCGGCGCCGGCTGCCAGTGCCTTGCCGGCCAGCCACTCCACCTGTTCGGCCACTGTTCGCCCGGAGATGCCCAGGTCTTCCATGTCACCTTGATCGAAGCTAGTGAGCACGGTCACGGCCAGGATCTTCAGCCGTGAGCCGGCCGCGCCCTCCTTGGCTGCCCGCACCACCTGGGCGCTGGCGTGCACGGTCAGCAGACTGGCCCCCAAGGCGGCAACACTGGACGCGGCGCGCTTGACGGTTTCGTGGATGTCGAACATCTTCAGGTCCACGAATACCTTCTTGCCTTGCGCGGCCAATTCCCTAACAAAATCAGGGCCTTCGGCGGTGAACAACTCCAGGCCGATTTTGTAGAATCCGATGGCCGGGCCCAGGCTTTTCACGATCTTTCTCGCCTCTGCGGCCGAGGGCACGTCGAGAGCGACGATGATGGGGTTCTGGTTCATAAAACTCGTATGGGCGACTCTCCGCGCTCCGTCACACGGCCGATCATTCGGCCGATGACGCAGCCGGCTACGTGTCCCGGCGCAACCGACAACAGCAACCCGCCGGAGGTCTGTGGATCGTAAAGCAGAGCTTCCACTTCGGGGCTCAGGTCCCGTTCGAATCGCACGGCACAGGAGGCGAAGTCGCGATTGTTCTTCAGCCCGCCGGGCTGCGCGCCCTGAGCGGCGTAATCGAGCGCGCCGGGCAGGAATTCGACGGCTGATGAGTCGATCTCCAAGGTGACGCCGCTGGCCAGAGCCATCTCCCGCGCGTGTCCAAGAAGACCGAACCCGGTGATGTCGGTGCAGCCGTTGGCCACCGCTTCAGTGCGGTTCAATTGGAGCATCGAACTTATTACAGAATTTACATCTGCATCGCGTGCAATGCCGCGTTTTAGCGCCGTACCGATCACCCCGGTCCCGATCGGCTTTGTCAAAACCAGGACGTCGCCGGGACGCGCGCCGGCGTTGGTCCACATCCGCTCAGGATGGACCACGCCGGTCACCGCGTAGCCGAACTTGATCTCGTCGTCGTTGACGCTGTGGCCGCCCAGGACGACGCAGCCGGCCTCGATCATCTTCTCCGCGCCGCCCTTAAGGATCTGCTCCAGGTCCTCGAGATCCCCGGTGCCGGGGTAGCAAAGGATGGAGAGCGAGGTGAGAGGCCGCCCGCCCATGGCGTAGACGTCGCTGAGGGCGTTTGCGGCAGCGATGGCGCCGAAGGTGTAGGGGTCGTCGACGATGGGCGTGAAGAAGTCCACCGTCTGCACCAGGGCGCACTCCGGGCTCAGCCTGTAGACGCCGGCGTCGTCCGACGTCTCAAAGCCCACCATCACGTTCGGGTCTTTCAGCCGGGGGATGCCCGGCAGCACCTGGTCCAAAACCTTTGGACTGAGCTTGGACGCTCAACCGGCGGCTTTGACGTGTGCCGTAAGTTTCTTCATTGCAATCGCTTTCATTTCGCGCAAAGCGCTTATATAGTATGTAACATGCAACGACGCAACTTCCTTGCCGCATCCGCCGGCGCGCTGGTAGCGCCCCGCGCGATTCAAGCCGCCAACGGCTCAGTCACCGTACTGCTGAACGAGCAGATCGGCACCATCTCGCCGCTTGTCCACGGTCATTTCGTCGAGCACCTCGGCGGCGTGGTCTACGACGGCATCTGGGTGGGCGAAGGCTCGAAGATCCCCAACATCGCCGGCATCCGGAAGTCGCTGGTGGATGCACTAAGGAAGATCCAGGCGCCGCTGTTCCGCTGGCCGGGCGGCTGTTTCGCCGACAGCTACGATTGGCGCGACGGCATCGGGCCGCGCGAGAAGCGCCCCAAGCGGGTGAACTTCTGGGAGCGCTCCGGCGCGCTGGCCAAGATGGAGGGCGGCAAGGCGAAGTACGACCCGAACGAGTTCGGCACCAACGAGTTCATGCGCTTCTGCCAGGAGGCAGGCGGCAAGCCGTACATCGCGGCCAACCTGCGGTCGGGCACGGCGCGGGACTTCAACGACTGGGTGGACTACTGCAACGCGCCCTCTGGCGCGACGACCCTGGGCACGCAGCGCGGCACGGCGCCTTTCAACGTGGAGTTCTGGGGCATCGGCAACGAGAGTTGGGGCTGCGGAGGCGATTTCACGCCCGAGGAATACTCGGTGGAGTTCCGGCGGTTCACCTCCTGGGTACCGCGCTTCAATGTGCCCTTGAAGTTCATCCCCGCAGGCCCGAATGGGCCGGATCTGAACTGGTCGCGCGGCTTCTTCCAGGCGCTGGTGAGAAAGAGCCCCGGGCTGCTGAACCGCGTGTGGGGATGGGCGCTGCACTACTACTGCGGGACCGCCGGCGGTCCGGTGGAGTTCAGCAACGACGAGTATTACGAATTGCTCACGCGCGCCGTGCGAATGGAGGACCTGATCACCAGCCACTGGACCGTCATGGGCGAGTACGACCGCGAGCACCGCGTCAAGTTCGCCATCGACGAGTGGGGCGCCTGGCACAGGGCGGGCAGCGAGGTGGCGCCGCATCACCTCTTCGGCCAGATCGGCACCATGCGCGACGCGCTGATCGCCGCTCTCACGCTGGACATCTTCCACCGCCACGCCGACAAGGTAGCCATGGCCAATGTGGCGCAGCTCATCAACTGCATCCACAGCCTGTTCATCGCCCACGAGGACAAGTTCCTGGTGACGCCCAACTACCATGTCTTCGACATGTACAAGGACCACCACAACGGCAAGGCCGTGCGAAGCGTCTTCGCCGCGCCGCGCCGCGGGAAGCTGGGCGTCTTCGACGGCTCGGTCTCCGTGCAGGGCAATAAACTCGTCCTGACCTGCGCCCACACGGAGTTGAGCGGGCCGCTGCCCGTGGAGATCACGCTCACCGGAGGAACGGCCCGGAGCGCATCCGCTCTGGTACTGGCTGCCGACAGCCCGAAGGCTCACAACACGTTCGACAGGCCGGAAAACGTCAAGCCGCGGGCGCTGAAGGTGGAAGTCTCGGGCGACAAGCTGCGACTGGAGATGCCGCCCGCCTCGGTAGCCCGGGTGTCGGTGGAGCTGGGCTGAGTTACTTCTTCGGCGGTGGAGGCGGTGGAGGAGGCGGCAGGCTCGGGTCGCGAACCGTCGCCTTGCCCGCCTTGTTCAACTCGATTGCCTTTTGCAGTAGCTTGTCGGCCTGAGCGAACAGGGACTTCCTCTCCGCGTCACCAGGGGCGAACTCCGCATCGAGCCGGAAGAGCAGGTTGTCGTATAGCATGGCGTCAGCGAAGTTGGGATCGATGCGGATCGCCCTGGCGAGCGCTTTGTGGCCGTCGGCCAAGCCAGGCGCGAGCTTCTGCTTCAGGGCAGCGAGGGAGGCGGCATCGCCGCTCTTCTTCACCTCCATCACGGGCCGGTAGGCTTCCGCCCAGCGTAGCGCGCCGACGGCGTACCAGCCGTTCGCGCTGCCGGGCTGTGCCGCGGCCATCTTCTGCGCCTGCTCCAGCGTCATCTGGGCCATCCCTGGGCCAGCGAACGCCAACAGGCACACAACAGGTATCCAGCACCTCAGGCGCTTCATTTTCGTGCTCCTTTCCGAACGGTGAGTGGAGCCGCTCGCACCTCCGCGTCAATCGGCGCGGCGGAGCTGAACGGCGGCAGACCAGGCCCGCTTTGCGGGTCCGGCATAAAACAAGTTTGCGGTCCGGCGGCCGTCAAACCTCAGGACATAGGTTGACGTGCCGGCCTGAAAGCGTGCGACGCCGCCTTCGAATGAGGCAGAATGCAGTTCTCCGCCGGTGGGCCTCGCGCCGCGCGGCGGAGGAGGCGGCGGTATCGGTTGGAGCGCTTGAGCGGCCAGAATCGGCGGGGCGAGTGTGAGGGAGCCTGTTAGGCGGCTGTCAAAGGGTCTCAATTCCAGCGCAAAGGCACTGAGCCGATCCTCGCCTTTCCACAAGCCGGCGACCGAGGCCGGTGTTGGCCGGAAGAGGACGCGGCCTGCTTCCAATACAAATGCTGAAGCCGCTGCACTAGCTAGCACAAGAATCATGGCGCAGGCCGCCAGCCGGGGGCGCGACGGCGCGCGTACCGGCGCGAGCAGATGGGACAGGCGCTCTTTCAAGTTGTGTCCGTCGGAGACGCCGAGCACGGGCGCCGATTCGGCGGCGGAGACGGCCACGGCCAGAAGCGAGTGGGCGTAGCGGGGCCGGCTCAACAGGCGCGAGGCGGCCAGTTCCCCGGCCTTCAGGCGGCGGCTCTTCACCATGCTGAGCACCAGAGCATCCGCCGCTCAACAGGCACGAAGCGGCCAGTTCGTCGCAGGCCATCTCGCGCGTCTGCATCAGACGCTGACGCAAGAGCCAGACGGCAGGGTGCCAGGCCACAGTCAGAAGCAACAACTCCAGTGTGAGGTTGGCGGCGTAGTCGCGCCGAGCAATGTGGGCCATTTCGTGGCCCAGGACGGCGTTGAGTTCGTCCTCCGAGCAAGCTTGAGTGAAACCCTCCCCCAGCACGATCAAAGGGCGGAGCGCGCCGATGGTCGCCGGCCCGCACAGGCCGGGCGCCGTGCGCACTTCCACGCGATCCAGGCCGAATCGCTGCTCAAGCCGCCTGGCCGCCAGGCGCGCCGAATCGGGGGCATCGGCGCGGGCGGTACCGCGCAGCAGGCCTACCCGGCGCAGTCCGGCAAGCAGAACCAGAAGCCGCCAAAGCACGGCCGCGCCGCAAAGAGCCAACAGTGCGCGTGCGGAGCCCCGGCCCATCCCCAGGCTGCGGCGCGCCGGCTCTGGCGCCGCCGGGAGAGCGATCAGCGGTTGGACCTCCGGCAGGACGATGCGCGAGGCGGGCGGCGGCACTGGCGTCGGTTCAGGCCTGAGCGACCAGATCGGCACGAGGACCACAGCCACGGCAGCCCCGACCCAGACCCGGTGCAGGTAGCCGGCCGGTGCCCGCCGCAGCAAGCACTCCGAAACGATAGCGGCGACGACCACCACGACCGCCAGCCACGCGGCATTCAACAGATAATTGCTCGCGCTCCACTCGAAGGGCGTCATGACTCCCCTCCGGATTCAGCTTCGTCGATGATGGCTCGTAGCGCGGCCAGTTCCCCGGCCTTCAGGCGGCGGCTCTTCACCATGCTGAGCACCAGAGCATCCGCCTTGCCCGCGAACAGCCGGTCGATCAGGTCGCCGACGGCGTGACCGGCGGCACGCTCCTGCGTCACCAGCGGCTCGTAAAGGTAAGCTCTGCCTTGCGTGGCGCGCCGTACCTTCCCCTTGCGGTGGAGGATGTTGAGGACGGTCTGAACGGTGTTGTAGGCCAGGGGGCGGGATGCTTGTATCCGCTGATGGACTTCCTGGACCGTGGCCGGCCCTAGCTCCCAAAGGGCCTTCATGAGCTCCAGCTCCAGAGGGGTGAACTGTTGGTCTCCGCGTCGCTGTGTCATACCTAAACTACTAGGAGAATAGTTTAATAACTTTAGCTTGTCAACCTACTATTTTAGGAGTGGCAAGCTGAAAATGTAGACCCCGCTCGATGGGGAAAGTTCCCGATGGGATCTTGCATTCTTCCCCGGCAAGCTGTATAGTGTACATGTACACTGTACTATGAACGGTGAAGCGCAAGTACGGATCGATCTGAGCAGCCCGGAGCCGGCTTACCGGCAGATCGCGGGCCAGGTCCGGGCTTTGATCGTGGAGGGAGCACTGGCGCCCGGCGCGACGCTACCGGCGGTGCGAAGGTTGGCGATCGACTTGGGCGTGCACTTCAACACGGTGGCCGAGGCCTACCGGCAACTGGCCGAGGAAGGGCACATCGATGTGAGCCACGGGCGCGTGGCACGGGTGGTGGCGAGGCAGGTACCCCCGGCGGAACCGGAGAAGGTAGCGCAATACCAGGCGCGGCTGCGCAACCTGCTGGCCGAGGCGCGTTCGGCCGGTCTGACTCGTGAGCAGTTCCGTGAACTCTTCGAAGGAGACGAGCCATGAAGTGGGAGTATTTCGCGGCCCCGGCGTTTGCGGTAGCGCTGAGCGCCGGGATCTTCAGCCTGCTACCGAAACTTCGGAAGCGTAGCCTCTATTTTGGCGTCACGGTGACGCCTGAGTTCCGTGAAAGTGACGAGGGCCGGGAGATCGCGCGGCTCTACCTGAGCATGGTGTGGTGCGGAGCGGCGCTGGCTTTGATCCTCTCTGCCGTGGCTGCCGGGCAAGGCTGGCCGGTGGTAGCGGGACTATCGATGCTACTGGTGGTAGCGGTGGCATTTGGAGCGTGGGTGATGGCGTGGGCCAGGACGAGGTCGCACGCGGCGCAGGCCGAGCCGGTGCGCTCGGCGCCGCTGATCGGCGAAGGCGAAGAGCAAGTGCCGGGCGGATGGCTGACGGCGCTGGTTCCGTACGGCGCGGTGGTGTGTGCAGCGGCCTACATGGCGCTGCACTTTGACGAACTGCCGCAGCGGTATCCGGTGCACTGGGGAATCTCCGGCCAGCCAGACCGCTGGGCGAGCAAGGACTGGACGGCAGTCCTGGCGCCGGCGCTCATCGGTGTCGGCGTACTGACATTGATCCTGGTGAACCTGCTGCTGATCCTGAGGGCGGCGCGGCGTGGTGCGGGCGGCGAGGTGCGCGATTTCGGCACGCGCCACAGGCGGATGAACGTAAACCTGTTGGCCACGACAATGTGGGCGCTGGGAGCGGTGTTCACGATGGTGGTGCTGCTACCCGTGCTCCAGTTGGACGGCTGGCGGATGTTCGCCTTCCTGGCCGGGCCGCCGCTGGCGATTGTGGTGCTGGCGCTGCGGATGTTCAAGCTGAGCACAGAGACTACCGGCGGCAGCGACGGCACTCCGGAGCAGTGTTGGAAGCTCGGCTCGATCTACTACAACCCTGCGGATCCGGCGCTGATGGTGGAGAAGCGATCGGGTCCGGGCTTTACGCTGAACTTCGGCCACCGGCTCAGTTGGCTGATCATGGGCGGTCTGTTGCTGCTGGTGCTGGCTCCGCTGCTGGTACTGAAGTAAGCAATCCCGGCACGGTCTGGGCGAAGACCTCGTCGATGCGTTCGGCGAAGAAGAACTCCATCTCCTTGCGGACGTGCTCGGGCAGGTCGCGGAGGTCCTTGCGATTGGCCGCGGGCATGACGATGCGGCGGATACCGGCGCGGCGAGCGGCAAGCACCTTCTCCTTGACGCCGCCGATGGGAAGCACGCGGCCGGTGAGAGTGATTTCGCCGGTCATGGCGGTATCGGAACGCGCCACCTTCCTGGCGTAGAGCGAGGCCAGCGCGACAGCCAGCGTGATGCCGGCCGAGGGGCCGTCCTTCGGGATGGCGCCGGAGGGTACGTGGATGTGGACGCCGGACTCGGAGAACGAGTCCGGATTAATACCGAAGTCGGCCGCGTGGGCCCACAGGAAGCTCTGTGCCGCCTTGGCGGATTCCTGCATGACGTCGCCAAGCTGTCCGGTCAGGATCATGCCCTTCCCCTTGGGAAGCAGCGTGGCTTCGATGTAGAGAACGTCGCCGCCTGACGGGGTCCATGCCAGGCCAGTGGAGACTCCGGGCGGCAGATTCTCCCGCGCCGGTTCGGGGAGGAAGGTCTCCGGACCGAGCAGTTCGACGATCATGGCAGGGGCCATGGGCATGGCGTCCTGGCGCCCTTCGGCGAACTTGAGCGCGGCCTTACGACAGAGGCTGCCGACGGAGCGTTCCAGGTTGCGCAAGCCGGCCTCTCGCGTGTAGCACTCGATGATCTTGAGCAGGCCGTCTTCGGGGAATTGGACGAGTTCGCCGTTCAATCCGGTCTCGGTGAGCTGGCGCGGGACCAGGTACTTGTTGGCAATGGCGACCTTTTCCTCTTCGCTGTAGCCGGCCAGTCGGATGACTTCCATACGGTCCAGCAGAGGCTGGGGCAAGGTATCCAGCGAGTTGGCGGTGGTGATGAACATGACCTTCGAAAGATCGAAGGGCAGATCGAGGTAGTTGTCGCGGAAGGTAGAGTTTTGCGCCGGGTCGAGGACTTCGAGCAGGGCGGCGGCGGGGTCGCCACGGAAGTCGCGGCCGAGCTTGTCGACCTCATCGAGCATGATCACCGGGTTGGAGGAGGCGGCGCGGCGCATGGCCTGAATCAGCCGGCCGGCCATGGCGCCGATGTAGGTCCGGCGATGCCCGCGCAACTCGCTTTCGTCGTGCAGGCCGCCGAGGGACATGCGCTCGAACTTGCGGCCGAGGGCGCGGGCGATGGACTGGCCCAGCGAAGTCTTGCCGACGCCGGGAGGTCCGACGAAGCAGAGGATGGGGGCCTTGGCGCCGGGGTTGCGCTGGAGCACGCCGAGGTGCTCGAGGATGCGCTCCTTGACGTCCTCCAGACCGTAGTGGTCGTCGTTGAGGATGCCGCGGGCGCGGGCGATGTCGAGGTTGTCTTCGGTGGTGGCGGTCCAGGGGAGTTCCAGGACGAGTTCTAGCCAGGTGCGCAGAACGTGGCGCTCGGGCGACTGGTCGGGCAGCCGGTCGAAGCGTTTGTACTCGCGCTCGGCCTCCTTGCGGGCCTCGGCCGGGAGCACGGCTTCGTCCAGGCGTTTGCGCAGCTCCTCGGTCTCGGCCTTGGCCGGATCGTCCTCGCCCAGCTCCTGCTGGATGGCCTTCATCTGGCGGCGGAGGACGTATTCGCGCTGCTCCTTTGACATCTCCTCCTGGGCCTCGGAGACGATCTTCTGGCGGACCTCCTGAATGCGGAGTTCGTCGGTGAGGTACTTGACGGCGAGTTCGAGGGCCTCTTTGAACGTCACCGCGGCGAGCAGCGACTGGAGCTTGTCCATGTCGAGGTTGAAGGCCGTGGCCAGCAGCCACATGAGTTTCTGCGGGTCGTCGGCGGAGGCCAACAGGGAGGAGATCTGCTCGGCGGCCTGCGGATTGGTGCGCTCAATCGCCTTGGCGGCCAGCTCGAACAGAGCCGATTGCAGGGCCTTCTCCTCCGAGCTGTGCTCGGTGGTCAGAGGCATGGTGATGGCCTTGGCGCTGAGATACCCGCCGAGCTGTTCCACAGTGACCACGCCGACGCGTTCCAGTCCGGCGGCGACAATTTCGATCAGCGCTGGAGATGACCGGAGCACCTTGCGGATCTTGGCCCGCGTGCCGAAGTTGTAGAGGTCGGCCGGGCCGGGCGTTTCGACGGAGGGGTCGCGCTGCCCGATCAGAATCAGCTCGCCCTCGTGGTCCTTGATGGCGGACTCGACGGCGGCGCGGGAGGCGTCGCGGCCGATGGACAGCGGCAGGGCCAGCCGCGGGAAGAGAACGATGTTCTTGAGAGGAAGGACGGGAAGCTGAATGATGTCGGGCTGCTCGGGCATGGATGTGCTCCTCCTGGGTCAGTGATAGCAGAAACGGAACTTACTGCGAAGCCGCCGCCGGTTCCCTTTGTTCCAGCGCGAGTTCGCCGCGGTTGTCGGAGACCAGCAGGTGCTGGCCGTCGCGGATCTTGCCTTCGAGGATGGCTCGGGCGATGCGGTTTTCCAGTTCGCGCTGGATGGCGCGCTTGAGCGGGCGCGCGCCGAAGTCGGGCTCATAGCCCACAGTGACCAGATGGTCGCGCGCGCCGTCGGTAAGTTCGAGCGTGATGTGACGGGCCTCCAGACGCGGGCGCAGGCGCTCGATCTGGATGTACACGATGCGGCGGAGGCGGAAGTCGACCGTGCGGCCCTGGCCGTCGGTGAGGCGGCCGTCGTCCATCACTTGCAGCAGGACGTTGAAGACGTCGGAGTGAGCCTTTTCGATCTCGTCGAGAAGGATCACGGCGTAGGGCCGCCGGCGCACAGCCTCCGTGAGCTGGCCGCCCTCTTCAAAACCCACATAGCCAGGGGGCGCGCCGATGAGCCGTGAGACGTTGTGCTTTTCCTGGTACTCGGACATGTCGAGACGGATGAGCGCCTTTTCGTCGTCAAAGAGCGTCTCGGCAAGAGCACGGGCCAGTTCGGTCTTGCCCACCCCAGTGGGGCCGAGGAAGAGGAACGTACCGATGGGACGGCGCGGGTCGTTCAGCCCAGTGCGGGCGCGTTGCACCGCCTCGGCCACCACCTGCACGGCTTCATCCTGACCGACGACGCGGCGGTGGAGTTGCGCGGCAAGGTGGAGCAGCTTGTGCAGCTCGCCCTCCAGCAGCTTGGAGACCGGAATACCGGTCCAGCGGGCGACCACGGCGGCGATGTCCTCTTCGTCGACCACTTCCTTCAGCAGGCGGTTGCGCGAGTCCTGCGCCGCCAGAGTGCGCTCCTCGTCAAAGAGCGACTTCTCCAGGCCGATCAGGGTACCGAACTTGAGTTCGGCCACCTTATTGAGATCGTAGGCGCGCTCGGCGATCTCGATCTGCTGCTTTGTGGCCTCAATGCTCTGGCGCAGGTCGCGCAGCTTCTGGACAGCGTCCTTTTCGCCCTGCCATCGGCCCTTGAGATCGTCGGTCTCCTTGTTGAGCGAGAAGAGCTCCTCGTCGAGCTTGGCCAGACGCTCGCGCGAAGACTCGTCGGTTTCCTTCTTCAGCGCCTCACGCTCGATTTCGAGCTGGAGCTTGCGGCGCAGTTTCTCGTCGAGCTCGCCGGGCAGGGAGTCGATCTCGGTGCGCAGCCGCGCGGCGGCCTCGTCCACCAGGTCGATGGCCTTGTCCGGAAGGAACCGGTCGGTGATGTAGCGATTGGAGAGCGCCGCCGCGGCGACCAGCGCGGTGTCCTTGATGCGCACGCCGTGGTGGACTTCGTAGCGTTCCTTCAGCCCTCGCAAGATCGAGATGGTGTCCTCCACCGAGGGCTGGTCGACGGTGACGGGCTGGAAGCGGCGCTCCAGCGCGGCGTCCTTCTCGATGTACTTGCGGTACTCGTCGAGCGTGGTGGCGCCGATGCAGTGCAGCTCGCCGCGCGCCAGCGCCGGCTTCAGCATGTTGCCGGCG
>JACRKW010000112.1 GCA_016215215.1 Acidobacteriota bacterium | reverse complement strand
CCGCCGCTCCCCGCACCTCACCATCCTCACCGGCCTCGCGACCTTCGTCTTCTTCGTCCTGGCCACCGCGCGCTGGCCCATCCACTACGCCGCTCTCTACTGGTTGCTGCCCGCCTTCCCAATCGTCTACGCCCTGCGCCACCAATACCTTCCCGACTTCAAGTTCGACTATCCCCGCACGCCCGGCGATCTCGCCCCCCTCTCCGTCGCCCTCTTCCCGCTCGTCTGCCTCTGGCTCATCGCGCTCAAGCCCGAAGTCAGCTCCGACGGCCTCGCCATGCACATGGTCATCCCCGCCCGCATGGCCTGGGCCCACGCCTGGAACTTCGACGTCCAGGAGTTCACCTGGGCCGTCATGCCCATGGGCGGCGACTGGGCCTTCTCCATCGCCTGGCTCATGGGCGGCGAGGCCGCCGCCCGTCTGCTCAACTTCGCCGTCCTCTGCCTCATCGCCTGGATCATCTTCGAACGCCTCCACGCCCGCGTCCCCAACTGGATGACCGCCGCGCTGACCGGCGCCTTCCTCTCCACTCCGCTCACCCAGCACGTCACCGGCTCGCTCTTCGTCGAGAACGTCGTCGCGCTGTGGATACTCGGCGCTGCTCTCATCCTGCGCGTCTACGTCAAGGAGCGCCGCGCCGTCTTCCTCTACGCCTTCGCCTTCTTTTGCGGCATGGCGGCCGCATCCAAGTTCGGCGCGCTGGCCTTCGTCGTCCCGCTGCTGCTCGCCGCCTGCGTGCAGGCCAAGATCCGCCACCTCGCCATCGCCGTCCCGCTGGCCGCCGCCGTCGGCTCCATCCCGTACGTTGAGGCCGTTCTCCGCACGGCCAATCCGCTCTTCCCCTTCTTCAACTCCTATTTCAACTCGCCCTTCTACGACAAGCTCACTAACTTCCGCGACGTCCGCTTTGAAACCCCTATCGCCTGGACCACCTGGTACGACATCACCTTCCACTCCAGCCGCTTCATCGAGGGCCAGGACGGCAGCCTCGGTTTCCTCTTCTTCATCCTGATCCCCATCTGCCTCGTGGGCCTCCGCCGGCGCTGGCCCCGCACCGGTTTTGTCCTCCTTTGGGTCGGCCTGGCCGGATCCGTCATCAGCTTCATGGGCCAGTCCAACCTGCGCTACCTCTACTCCGCGCTGCCCCTCTTCACCCTGTTGATCGGCGTCACCATCGCCTCCTTCCGCCTCCGCAGCCCGCGCCTGGGCCAGGCCTTGGCCGGGACCGCCGCGCTGGCCTTCCTGCTGAACCTCGTCTTCCTCCCCGCCGCCGGCTGGTACCACAAGAACTTCACCTTCAACCGCGCCTTCAACCCCAAGGCCGTCGCCAATTACCTGACGGCCTCGGCCCCCGAGCGTAAGCTGGTGGACTGGCTCAACGTCAACGACCCCGCCGCCCGCGTCGCCTGGATGGAGGGCAACGCCATCGCCGATTTCCATGGCCGCGCCTTCACCAACTCCTGGCACAGCGACCAGTTCTACCGCCGCCTCCGCGAGTCCACCGCCCCCGAAGGCCACGGCTGGCTCGCCCAGGACCTGAAGATCGGCTACTTCATCGCCCCCGCCCCCGGGAGCTGGCGCGCCCTCACCAACGTCTACACCCGCGAGTTCCTCGACCGCTTCACCCGCCCCGTCATCGCCTCCTCCGACCTCGAACTGCGCCGCTGGTCCCCCCCCGACCCCGGCATCACCGGCCCCCCCCCACCCCACGCCCCCCCCGGCGAGTACGACGAAATCAGCGCCTATACTCACTTCACCGGCCACTGGGCGCGAGATCTGCAATTCCATCAGGCCTATCGCGGCACCCTGGTCTACGGCAACGATTCCCGCTCCCGGTTGCTGATCCGCTTCAATGGGACGGCGGTGCGGCTGAAGTACACCGCCGCGGCCAACCGCTGCACGGCGCTGATCTCCATCGATGAAGGCGAGGAGTTCCCGTTCAGCCAGTTCTCCCAGGAGACGCGCTGGCAGGCTCTGTCGCCCCGGTTCGCCGCCGCCGCGCCCGGCGAGCACCTGCTGCAACTCCGCTTCCCCCAGGACCGGAGCAAGACGGCCATTTCGAGCTGCTACATCGATCTGGACGGATTCGTCGTCGAGTAACGCCGGGGGAAGTTACCATAGGGAGATGGAGACTGCTGTTTCGCCTGCACAGGCGGTGATGGATCTGGAGCGCGCGCACCTCCTTCAGAACTATGCGCGTTACCCGCTGGTGCTGAAGCGGGGAAAGGGCTGCTGGCTGTATGACATCGACGGCCGGCGTTACCTGGACCTGATTACGGGCATCGGGGTGAACTCGCTCGGCCATGCGCACCCGCGCATCACCCGGGTTATGAAGGATCAGGCAGGGCTGCTCATCCACAGCTCCAACCTGTACTATCACGAGTACCAGGGGCCGCTGGCCAAGAAGCTCTGCGAGACCAGCGGTCTCCAGCGGGCGTTCTTCTGCAACTCCGGAACGGAGGCCATCGAAGGGGCCATCAAGATGGCTCACTCCCACGGCCGCAGGATCAGCCCGGACAAGTACGAGATCATCTCGCTGGAGAACAGCTTCCACGGCCGTTCCATCGGCGCGCTGTCCATCACCGGCCAGCCGAAGTACCGCTCGGACTTCGAACCGCTGATGCCGGGCGTGAAGTTCGTCGAAGCGGGCGACGAGGCGGCGTTTGAGGCGGCGGCGAGCGAACGCACCGCAGCCATCTTCGTTGAGACCATCCAGGGCGAGGGCGGCATCCGGCCTATGCCCGCCTCCTGGCTCAGGAAGGCGCGGGAACTGGCTGACCGGCACAATGCGCTGCTGGTGTTTGACGAGATCCAGTGCGGCATCGGCCGGCCCGGGACGCACTTCGCCTACCAGCTACACGAGCCGGCCGTCATGCCGGACGTGGTCACCATGGCCAAGCCGGTGGCCTGCGGCCTGCCCCTGGGAGCCATCATCTCGAACGAACGGGCAGCCGCCGCCATCGCGCCCGGCATGCATGGCACCACCTTTGGCGGCGGCGCGCTGGCCTGCCGGGTGGCGCTGGAGTTCTACGACATCCTCGAAGAACTGCTGCCGCAGATGCGGCGTGTGGGGGCCTATTTCCTGGATGGGCTGAAGGACTTGCAGAAGAAGCACTCCATCATCAAAGAGGTGCGCGGCTTCGGCCTGATGATCGGCGTGGAGATCGAGTTCCCGTGCCGCCACTTCGTCCAGCAGGGCATGGAGGCCGGCCTGTTGTTCAACGTCACCCACGACACGGTGGTCCGGATGCTGCCGGCCTACATCATCACCGAGAAAGAAGTCGACCGGGCCTTGAAGGGCCTGGCGCGCATCTTCCGCAAAGGCAAGCCCCAGGCCTGACATTTGACCCGGGCTTGTTCACATCTTCCGTCCCCGGTCCGTTGGAATGGCTGAGGATCGGGAAAGGAGATACCGAGCATGAACGGTGGAGACGTAGCGGCCGTCATCATGGTGGCCGGGACCTTCGCGGTCGCGGTGGTCGCGATCATGAGAACGTTGTTTGACCACATACGGCGCACCAAGTCGGAGCAACTGCAGAGCGAGCTGTACAATAAGATGCTCGACAAACTCGGCTCGGGGCCGGAGGTGTTGGGCTGGCTGCAGACCGGCTCCGTGCAGAACCTGTTCAAGGCGACGCCGGCGGAACGCCCGGCGCCGTATTCGCGCATCCTGAACGCCGTGCAATTCGGCGTGGTGGCGACCGTGGCCGGGTTGGGCATCCTGGGCATCTGGACCCAGCTCGATTACCGAAGCAAGCTGCCGGCCATGGTGATCGGCATGCTGGTTCTGTCGCTGGGCCTGGGCATGCTGATGGCCGGGGCGGCGAGCTGGATGCTGTCCAGGAAGCTGGGATTGATCAACGGCAAAACACAGCCCGGCGAGTGAGCCGGCGAGCATGACGGAAGCCGAGTTTCGCGAGTTCTATGATTCGACGGCGCGGCCGCTGAAGTCGTACCTCTCCCGGCTGACAGGCAATCCGTCGCTGGCGGACGACCTGCTGCAGGAGTCTTACTACCGGCTGCTGCGGGCGGCTCTGCCGGCAATGGAGGAGGGACAGAGGAAGAGCTACCTCTACCGGACAGCGACCAACCTCGCTCGCGATCACTTCCGGACGCAGAAACAGCAGCCGGCGGCGCTGGATGAGCACAGCGCCCGCTCCAGCGCTCGCCCGGATGGCCATCTGGCGATGGACGTCCGGCAGGTGCTGAGTGAGATCCGGCCGGCCGAACAGGAACTGATGTGGCTGGCCTACGTGGAAGGGGCGAGCCACCGGGAGATTGCGGCGGTGACGGGCCGGAAGGAGGCCTCAATCCGCCCATTGCTCTATAGAGCAAGACGGAAGCTGGCCGGGATGCTGCGGGAACGGGGCTTCGGAGAGGGGAGTACGAGATGAACACATGCGGGCGCGAGCAGGAGATTGTCCGAGCGGTGAGCAACGGAGAGTGGCCGGACGAGTTGCGGGCTCACTTCGCCGGGTGCGAAAGCTGCGCCGAGACGGCGCTGGTGGCCGGGTGCATGCAGCTTGCCGCCGGGCCGTCCAACGTCCAGGTGCCGGAAGCCGGGCTGGTGTGGTGGAGGGCGCAGTTGCGGATGAGACGGGAAGCGGTGGCGCGAGCCGAGCGTCCCATGGTGATAGCGGAGAAAGCGGCAGGAGTGGCGGCGGTACTGGCTGGCGCGTGGGGGGCGGCCTGGTTGAGCTCTGAGGCCGCGCTGGCGGCGGCAGTCGGGGCGGTTGGACTGGCGTTGATGGGCGCGGCGGCGGCGGCGGTGCTGGCGGTGGCCTGGACGCGGCGGTAATACCGAGGGTCAGCGCTTCCAGATGAGGACGCCGGAGGCGGTGGCGAGGCCGAAGGCGACCACCTTCTCAGCCGTGGTGACAAGGGTCTTGCGGCCGCTGTCCTCCGGGATGTACAGGGTGTCTTCCGGCTCGAGCCGAAAGTCGACAGCCTCGCGCTTCATGATCTTGGCGAGCTCCACCTGGATCTCAGCTTTGCCGCCCTGCTTGTCGGCCGTGCGATAGACGTAGGCGTACTTCTGCGGGAAGGGCGAGAGTCCTTCCGACAATGCGAGCGCACGGAGGACGGTCATCTGGCTGTCTTCCTTGACTGGGAAGGCGCCAGGCTTCTTGACGTTGCCGGCCACGAAGATCTTGCGCGCCTCGGGCACTCGAATCTCTTCCCCGCCCTGGAGCAGGAGGTTCATCTCGGGCTTGGCATTGTCGATCAGGTCCCGGACGAGGAAGCGCTGGACGAGGCGCTTCTCGGCGCCCTCCTCGGTGGTGTAAGAGGTGACCAGGATCTCCGGGCCGGCAAGATCAGACAGTCCTTCGGCGCGGGCCAGGGCGTCAAGGACCGTGATGCGCCCGACAGCCTGGAAGGTGAGCGGCCGCTTGACTGCGCCCACTACGGAGACCGGGCGCGAAGAGTACTCCGCGACCGTCACCATGACCACGGGTTTGACCAGGATGCCCTCTTTGACGAGGATCTCCGAGATGGCCGACTCCAACTCAGAGGGGAGCAGACCTTGGGCCTTGATCTTCTCGCCCACCATGGGAAGGCGGATATATCCCTCGGCGGCAACGCGCACGGTACGGGTCAGCTCAGGCGCATCGTAGACGGAGATGGCGAGCAGATCGTTGGCCCCGATCTTCTGGCCGGGCAGGTTGGCGGGCCCGGCGTCGGACATGGGTCCTTGAGGGTTGGCCTGCCGCGGGTTCTGTGCGGCGGCGAGGGAGGCGAGCAGGCAGATAAGGAGCGGGATCCGCTTCATACATATAGAGTGGGGGAAACGGTGGAATTGCGTCAAGGAATCGAATTTTTAATGTTCCGGGGGGAGAATCGCCTCCGGAGCCCGTTTGAAGTCATCGCGCAGGCGGGTGAGGGCGAGGCCGACGACATCGCGGTGGTGGAGCGTCTTGCCCGGGCGCGCAGCCGACATCTCGAGCCAAAGCTGGTGGACCAGGTCGATATCTTCGGGCCAGAGCCGGGGGGGGTGGGGCCCGAGGTTGACGAACGAGGCCTTGGCGGCAGGGTCGTCGGGGACGATCTCGAGTGACATGGTAGGACGGGGTTCGGGCAGGCGCTCCCACTGGAGACCGACGGCGCGGCCTTGCTCGGCGGTGGTGAGTTTGGGCGATGTGCCGATGACGATGCGGGAAGACTGGAGTTGTGCGGCGGTCTGGACGAGGGTGGTGTTTGGGTCGTCACCCGGAACGGTGAGGAGCTTGACGTGCTTGCCGGCCTTCTCCGCCAAGGTGACGACTCGGGTGAAGAGCTCGGCCTCGCGGTCAGTGAAGGGGGCATCCTCGTCGGAGATAGAAACAACGACGATATCGATTTTTCGCACGTCGGTCTTTTCCACTACGCGGCGGAGATGGCTGAGGCGGTTGGGATTGCGGACTGCGACCAGAACGTTGCCGGGCCGGGCGTCGACCGCTTGTTGGGAGACCTGCTCGGCCTCGTCGAGCCGGAACTGCTCGTGGTGGGCGGTGGAAGCGCCGGTGCGGCGGCGGTTGAGCCGGTCAGTCACTGTGAAGAGGATGAAGAAGGCAAGAGTGAAGGCGACGCCGGAGACGGTGGCTACCTTCTTGGTGAGGACGTTGGTAATGGCGAGGACGAACAGCGAAAGCGCGATCAGACCGAGCCCGATGGGAAACTCGCGGCCGGCGATGCGGAGGTTTCCTGGAACTTTCCACTCACGGGGGCGGGTGTCCTTGAAGCGGAGGATGAGGACGGAAGTGGCGTTGAAGGCGAAAGACCAGACGACGCCGAAGGCGTAGGCCTCACCGAGAAGGTAGACGTCGCCTCGGGAGAGGATGATGGTGAGGACCTGCAGGCCAACCACCATATTGACGATGCGGTAGGTGGTGCCGAACCTCTTGTGGGGCTTGCGGAACCACACGGGCAGCACGTTGTCTTCGGCGACGCGATTCAGGACGCCGTTGGAGCCGATGATGGCGGTGTTGACGGCGCCGGAGAGTATGAGAGCGCCGACGAAGACGACAAAGGCATGGAAGGCGAGGCGCAGTCCGAGCGGCCCGTCGAGGTGCATGGCGAGGCCGCCGATGAGGTTATCGAGAAAGGCCTTGCGGTCGCCGTCGGGGATGATCATGACGGCAAAGAAGGAGACGAGGGACGTAAACAGCAGCGAGTAGATGAAGATGACGAAACCGGCGCGCTCCAGGTTCTTGAGCTTGGGGTGGGCGATCTCGCGGTTGACTTGGGCGAGCGATTCCTCGCCGGACATCGCGAGGAGGGAGTGGCCCAGGCCCACCAGAACGGCGATGACCGGGACGGAGGTGGCCCAGGAGAGCGGAAGCCAGCCGAGGGATTCGGAGTTGAGGCGGATGTTGTCGAGCGTGGGGAGCGGCACGGCCTGGTAGTGGCCGCGAAAGACGGTGTAAAGGCTCCAGAGAATAAGGAGCACCACCATGGACGTGGTGATCTGCATGATGCGCAGAGCTTTCTGCGAGGACTCGTGGATGCCGATGGTGTTCTTGCGCCAGAAGTAAACGGTGACGGCAAGGGCGAAGACAACTGCGAAGGCGGCGGTGTTGACCAGGTTGGGGCGGTGGAGGAAGTGCTCGGCGGATTCGTTCACGAGTCCGGCGAGGTAGAGTCCAGCGGAGACGGCGGAGATGGGGCCCGTGAGGACGTAGTCGAAAAGGAGGGCGGATACAGCCAACTTGGCCATGCGGGAGCCGAGGGCCTCATGAACGACGCGGTAGACGCCGCCGCGGACATACATGGCGCAGCCTTCGATGTACACGGCGCGAACCGCGTAGGAGAAGAGCATGATGGCCAGGATGAACCAGGGGGCCGCTTTGCCGATGGCCTGCTCAGCAATACCGCCGACGTAGTAGGCGGAAGAGGCAAGGTCGGAGAGAACGATGGCGGCGGCGCGCCAGAAGGAGATGAACGAGAGGGCAATGGTGGAGGCGATGACGACGCGATTGCGCGCCAGCGCCTCGGGCATGGACGATGCCACGGCGGGCTCCTTTCGCACCGGCCCAAGGGGGCCGGCGGCCTTTCAATTCGCCTGCGAGGTTAGCTGACGGGCTCGGGCTGAAAAGTACCCTACGCGGTTTGCGCCGCGATACGCCCCGGAGTTGGGTCCCCCGCTCACCGGAGTCAAGCTCCAGAGATTCGGCGACTCCAGGGTAGCACGACGAACTGGAGAGAATGGGGCGCTGCTGAACGCAGATGAACGCGGATCAAGGTTGGAGGGCAACTACTGAAGTTGTCGACGGGACCGGATAGAACCGTCGTGCTCAGTAAATGGGGGTGGGGTCTTTGCGCTCGACGCCGGCGGCCTTGATGGATGAGAAGAAATCGCGGGCGGCGGATTGGAGGAGGCTGAGATCGCTGGGGCCCTGGAGGAAGCGGTAGCCTTCGGCGAGCATGCGCTTGACGTCGGCGGCGCCGGCGGGTCCGCCGACGGGGAGGTTGTGCTTCTTCGCGGCGGACATGACGCGCTCCACCGCGGCGCGCATGACGGGCGCGGTCAATTGGCCTGGGACGCCGTAGTTATAGGAGAGGTCATTCAGCCCGATGAAGATCACGTCGAGGCCTGGGACGGCTGCGATCTCCTCAATGTGATCGATGGCGACGGGGCGTTCGACGATGACGATGACCATGACGTTGTCATTGGCCCACTTGGGATAGCCCTCGGGCACGGGCCAGCGGAAGGAGGCCAGACCCGGACCGTAGCCGCGGCGGCCGGCGGGCGGGTACTTGCAGGCGGCGACGGCCTGGCGGGCGAGGTCGGCGGTATCGGTAAAGGGGAAGATGACGCCCAGGCTGCCGACATCGAGCATGCGTTTGGCGGTCCAGAGCTCGTTGACCGGGACGCGGGTGAAGGGCACGGCTTTGCGTCCCTGTGTAAGCAGGATGATGTTGCGCGTGGTTTCCAGGGTGATAGGACTGTGTTCGCCTTCGATCCAGAGAAAGTCAAATCCAGCGCCGGCCATGATGGCGGCGGTGTCGGGATTGGCGGCCTGGATAGTACCGCCGATGACGACGCCGCCTTCCTTGAGGGTCTTCTTGACGGGGTTGACGAAGCCGGGCGCGGGCTGTTGGGCGGGGAGCAGCACGGCGAGGAGAACGAGAAGCGGCAGGATGCGGGGCATGGCAGGGGATTATATCCCGGTGCGATCCTCGGCGGCGAGGAGAGCGGCGCAAAGGAGGAATGTCGTGAAGGCGGGGAGCTGGTGGAAGGGGTAGTCCAGGGCGGCGTGGGCGAGGACGGTGAGGAAGCCGACGCCCCAGACGGAGTGGAGGAGACGTTTGAGAAGGAGTGCGGGGATGGCGATGAATGCGGCGAGCAGAGGGAGGCCGCCTTCGGCGGTCCACTGGAGCCAATCGCAATGGGCCTGGTTGACGAAGACGCCGATATCGAAGGTGGCAAACTGCGGGTAGACGGTAGGCCATGTGCCCAGGCCGTAGCCGAGAAGCGGACGCTGGCGAATCATCTCGAACGTGGAGGCCATGATGGGCCAGCGATAGTCCTGGAGGGGGTCGATTCCGGTGAGGCGCTGCCAGAAGAAGTCCCAGCCCACGACGGCGCCCCAGAGAGAGACGGCGGCGAGGGCCGAGAGGCCGGACAGGGCGGCCGCGCGCAGGGAAAGAGCCTGGCGGCGGGCGGCGAGAAGGAGAACTGCCGCGATTTCGGCGAGGAGGAAGGCAGCTCCAGCACGAGACGCCCCGGCGACGACGCCGGCGGCGATGAGAGCCGCGGAAGTGAGAAAGAGAGGCGCACGGCGATGGTCGGCGATGGCGCGCCAGAGGGCGAGGGGAAAGGCGATCTCAGCGAATTGCGCGTACTTGTTGCGGTAGACGAAGGGGCCGAGCACCTCGGTCACGTAGCCGGTATCGAAGATCCAGAGGAAGCGGCCCTGCGCGGTGAACAGATGGAAGATGGCCAATACTGCGATGGCGGTGGAGAAGAGGAGTAGGGCGTTTTCGAGCCGGCTGCGGAGAGAGAAGGAAGCAAGCGCCTGGAGGAAGAGGAATGCGGCGGCCAGAGTGGCGGTCCATTCGATGACGGATTCGGAGGTGGCCCAAGGGAAGACGGTGAGGCCGGTGAGGATTTGGAGGAGACCGCAGAGTGGGATGGCGGCCAGTGGAAGGAGGACGGGGTGAAAGCGAACCGAGCCGCGGAACCAGAGATTGAGCCAGGACCAGATCAGAGTGGTGAGCAGAACGCCGGAGTGGAAGATTGCGAGGGCCCAACGGTCACGCACCCAGAGAGTGAGGATGCCGAAGGCAAACAGGGCGGCGAGCGACCAGGCGGCGAAGCGGGTGTAGGCGGGGGTCATCGGCGGGCGGCCTCCAGACGAAGGCCGCGGATGTACAGTTCGCCGTCGGTTCGGACCTGGCCGGGCGGGCGTCGAAAGATGAGAGCGAGGCGGCGGAGTGAGTCCTGGGGGGGCATGGTCCAGGAGACGGAGAAAGAGGACCATTCCTCAGAGGGGTGGAGAGGAGGAGAGTCGCCGGCGGCGGAGAGGTTCCAGAAGAGGCCGGACTGGGCCGGTGCGATGCCGCGGGTTTGGTATTCGAAACTGAGGGTCCAGGCGCGTCCACCAAGGAGAAAGAGCGCTTGGTAGAGAAGCTCTGCGGATTCAGGCTGATGGCCGGAGAAGGCGAACTTGATGCCGGAGGGCGGAACGCCGCGAAGGGAATCTACTCCTTCTACTGAGGGAACATGCCAATCGAAGGCTGGGGGGGAGAGGGGCAGTTCGAGACTAGGGTTGACGAGTGGGGAGGTGGGGGACCACGCCGGGTAAGGGATGAACCGGCGGCCGGCCAAGGTGTTCCAGAGAGCGAGGGCGGGTCGATGGCTGCTGCGACTGGGGCGTAAGCCGATTGAAGAGAAGGAGATGCGGCTGATAGATAGCGGCGGGAGGCGGGTTCCAGGGCATCGAGGGAAGCGGTGGCTCGGAAGAAATCGAGAAGTGCGGCGAGATTATTCCTATCGAAAGACACTATAGATTCGAGAAGGAAGGTATCGGAAGCCCCGGTCTGGCGGCAGAGGTTGAAGAGCGGTGTGCGATCGCCGTATGCGCGTTGGAGGGCCAGCCGAGACCAGTGGAAGACCTGGTCTGGTTGATTGTGCCGGGCATGGAAGTTGGCTAGAGACCAGCGGGGAAGCCAGAGCTGGTTGTAAGTTTCGGCCTGGGTCAGAAGTTGCCGGGCGAGGGGCAGGTTGCCCTCGAGTTCGGCAGCGATGGCGGCCTGGGTGAGTGAGAGGTCGCGACGCGGATTGAGGGAGATAGCACGACGCCAGACTGGGAGGGATGGTAGGGCCAACTCCTCATTGCGTTGAGCGAGGCGAATGAGGTAGAGGTCGTTGGATGGATCGAGGTTGGCGGCGGTGGTGAGTTGTTGAGGAGCAAGGGCGCGTTGGGAGAGGAGTTCGGCGCGCAGGCGCTGGGAGATGAAAAGGAGGCACGGCGCAACGCAAATAGTGGTTAAAGCAACCAGGGCGATGGCCCGATGAGGAGAGGCAGGATCACTTCGATAGAAAGTCATTGTGAAGACCGGAGCCAGCGACGAAGACGAAGTAAGATTGTATCATCACTCGTATCCCTAACTTATTCAAGAAGAAAGGGTTGTGAGGAGAAAAATCTTGCAAATCAGAGGTTGTTTGAGTAGGCTGGAGTGGGTGGATCAATTCGACGAGCAGATCTCATTCCTGAAGGGTGTAAGGAACAAGTAACGTGATGAAGAAGCAAGCAATCGTAATGATCGTTTTCGCCGTGGTGGCGGTGATGACTGTACAGGCAGGCAGCGTCATTGGCATGGCGGTTTCCAATGGGCAGATGCAGGTGGACCGGTCGCAGGTCACCGGCAACGCGAACCTGAGTGAGGGTTCGAGTGTGAAGACGGGCTCGGAGCCGAGCCGGATTCAACTGACGAACGGGCGGCGCGCGATGTTGGCGCCGGGCAGTGCGGCGCAGGTCTATGCGGACCGGCTGGTGCTGGAGAGCGGGCTGAGCCTGGTGGCGACGCCGGCGTACAAGTTGCAGGCCGGCGGGTTCGAGGTGGTGGCGGCGGCGAGTGACGCGCAGGCGCAGGTGATGGTGAAGGGCGGGGTGGTGCAGGTAGCCGCGTTGAACGGGCCGGTGAAGGTTCGGGACGGGGCGGGAATGATGGTAGCGAAGGTGAACGCTGGCTCGGCGCTGGACCTGACGCCAGGGACGAAGGGTGACGCGACCTCGACGATGAGGGGCGTACTGCGGCAGGAGAGCGGCAAGTTCATGATGAAGGACGGGCTGACGAACCTGGACGTGGAGTTGCGTGGAGCGAGCCTCGGCAGCGAGGTGGGACGCGCGCTGGAAGTGTCGGGCCGGGCGAGCGCGAGCGCGGACCGGGAGTCACAGGTGATTGAGGTTGCGCGGCTGACGCGAGTTGAAGCGGACCCGCAGAGCGGCGGTGCGAGGCCGACGAGCGGCGACTCGAAGAAGCCGAGCGGCGGGACGGGCGGCAGTTCGGGTGGCGGCAGCGCTCCGAAGACGTCGGCCGGCATGAGCAGCGGCGCGAAGATCGCCATTGCGCTGGTCATAGCTGGTGGCGGCGCGGGTGCTGCGATCGCACTGACGCAGATGTCCCGGTAGTTCGACTATCATAGGTTCGAGCGAGCCCGTCCGGCGAGAGCCGGGCGGGCTCGCTGCATTTGGGTTGTGCTACCGGCTGAGCCAGAGATTGATGTTCCCGGCGGCTTTGCGGCCTTCGGCGATGGCCCAAACGACAAGGGACTGGCCGCGGCGCATGTCGCCGGCGGCGAAGACGCCGTCGACCGAGGTCATGTAGTTATCAGCGGCCTTGACGTTGCCGCGCGGGTCGAGTTCGACGGCGAGTTGCTCCAGGAGGCCGTTCTTGACCGGCCCGGTGAAGCCCATGGCGAGCAAGATGAGATCGGCTGGGAACTCGCGTTCCGTACCTGGGATCGGCTCGAAGGTGGGCGCGGGGCCGACGTCGACGGTCTTGAGGGCGCGGACGTGACCGTTGGAATCTCCGAGAAACTCGGTGGTGAGGATGCTCCAAAAGCGCTCGCCGCCCTCTTCGTGGGAAGATTCCGAGCGCAGCATGAGAGGCCAGAGCGGCCAGGGGGTGGAACCGGCGCGCTGTTCAGGCGGGCGGGGCATGATTTCGAACTGGCGGATGGAGGCGGCTTTGTGGCGGTGCGAGGTACCGAGGCAATCGGCCCCGGTGTCGCCGCCGCCGATGATGATGACATTCCTGCCGGCGGCGGAGATCCACTGGGACTCGGGGACGGAATCGCCCGCGGCGCGCCTGTTGTTGAGTGGCAGGAATTCCATGGCAAAGTGGATGCCCTTCAGTTGGCGGCCGGGGATGGGAAGGTCACGAGGCTGCTCGGCGCCGCCGGCGAGGAGAACGGCGTGGAAGTCGCGGCGGAGGTCAGCAGCGGAGACATCGACGCCGACGTGGCAGGAGGTGCGGAAAGTGACGCCCTCGGCGGCCAACTGTTCCATGCGCCGGTCGATGTGCTGTTTCTCCATCTTGAAATCGGGGATGCCGTAACGGAGGAGTCCGCCGACACGATCCGCTTTCTCGAAGACGGTGACGAGGTGGCCGGCGCGGGCGAGCTGCTGGGCGGCGGCGAGACCGGCGGGTCCGGAGCCGATGACAGCAACGCGCTTACCGGTGCTTTCGGCAGGGGGCTCAGGGCGGATCCACCCCTCGCTCCAGGCATGGTCGATGATGGAGCGTTCGATGGTCTTGATCGCCACGGGGGGCTCATTGATGCCGAGGACGCAGGCCGACTCGCAGGGTGCGGGGCAGACGCGAGAGGTGAACTCGGGGAAGTTATTGGTGGCGTGGAGTTCGCGGATAGCGGCCTGCCAGCGATTGCGGTAGACGAGGTCGTTCCAATCGGGGATGAGGTTGGTGAGTGGGCAACCGGTGTGGCAGAAGGGGACGCCGCAGTCCATGCAGCGGGCGCCCTGGGTGCGGACGCGCTCCTCGGGGAGAGGCTGGTAGACCTCGAACCAGTCGTTGACGCGTTCGGCGACGGGACGGCGGCCGAAGGTCTCGCGCTGGAATTCCATGAAGCCGGTGGTCTTACCCACGGAACACCTCCTCGGTGACGACGGGGCGCGTGAGAGTGATCTTTGGCATGTCGGCGGAGCGGGGGACGCCGAGAACGCGCTTGTACTCGTGGGGGAAGACTTTGACGAAGCGGGGGAGCATAACGTACCAGTTGTCGAGGATCCAGCGGGCTCGGGGTGAGCCGGTGGCAGCGGCGTGTTTTTCGATCAGAGAGCGGACGAGGTCGACGTCGCGCGGGTCAGTGAACGGGTCGAGGTCTACGCCGGTCAGGTTGCAGAGGCGGGAGCGGAAGTCCCCGTTTTCGTCGAGGACGTAAGCGATGCCGCCGGACATACCGGCAGCGAAATTCTTGCCGGTCTTGCCAAGGACGACGACCAGCCCCTTGGTCATGTACTCGCAGCCGTGGTCGCCGACGCCTTCGACAACAGCGGTGGCGCCGGAGTTGCGGACAGCGAAGCGCTCGCCGGCCATTCCGTTGAAGTAGACTTCGCCGGAGGTGGCGCCATACAGAACGACGTTGCCGACGAGGATGTTGTCCTCAGGCACGAAGGTGGAGCCGCGCGGGGGGAAGACAACGATTTTGCCGCCGGAGAGGCCCTTGCCGACGTAGTCGTTGGCATCGCCTTCCAAAGTGAGCGTGACGCCCTTGGTGAGGAAGGCCCCAAAAGACTGGCCGGCGGAGCCGGTGAGGTTGATGCGGACCGTGTCGTCGGGGAGGCTGAGCGAGCCGTACTTCTTGGCGATGGCGCCGGAGAGCATGGCTCCGACGGTGCGATGGACGTTCTTGATGGGGAGGTGGAACTCGACTGGCGTGCCGTCGTCGATGGCCTGGCGGGCGTGTTCGATGAGCTTGTAGTCGAGGGCGTGTTCGATACCGTGATCCTGGGTGGCGGTGCAGCGGCGGGCAACGCGTGAAGGAGCGGGCGGATTGTAGAGGATGGAGGAGAGATCGATGCCCTTGGCTTTCCAGTGTTCGATGGCGTCGCGCATTTCGAGCCGGTCGACGCGGCCGACCATATCGTCGACCTTGCGGAAGCCGAGCTTGGCCATGATCTGGCGGAGTTCTTCGGCGACGAAGAAGAAGTAATTGATGACGTCTTCAGGGGTGCCGGTGAACTTGGCGCGAAGCGCCGGGTCCTGAGTGGCGATACCGACGGGGCAGGTGTTGAGGTGGCACTTGCGCATCATGATACAGCCCATGGCAATCAGGGGCATGGTGGAGAAGCCGAACTCCTCTGCGCCGAGGAGGGCGGCGACGGCGACATCGCGGCCGGTCTGGAGCTTGCCGTCGGTTTGAACGCGGATGCGGGAGCGCAGGTCGTTCATGACGAGGACCTGCTGGGTTTCGGCGAGGCCGAGCTCCCAGGGAGCGCCGGCGTGCTTGATGGAGGTGAGGGGGGAGGCGCCGGTACCGCCGGAGTCGCCGGAGATGAGGACGAGATCGGCGTGCGCCTTGGAAACGCCGGCGGCGACGGTGCCGACGCCGACTTCGGCGACAAGCTTGACGGAGATGCGAGCCTCCGGGTTGACGTTCTTGAGGTCGTAGATGAGCTGGGCGAGATCCTCGATGGAGTAAATGTCATGGTGGGGCGGCGGTGAGATGAGGCCGACGCCGGGGGTGGAGTGGCGGACGCGGGCGATGACCTCGTCGACCTTATGGCCGGGGAGCTGGCCGCCCTCGCCTGGTTTGGCGCCTTGAGCGATTTTGATCTGGAGCTCGTCGGCGTTCACAAGGTAGTTGGTGGTAACGCCGAAGCGGCCGGAGGCGACCTGTTTGATGGAGGAGCGGCGGAGGTCGCCGTTGGGGTCAGGGAGGAAGCGGCCTTCATCCTCGCCGCCCTCGCCGGTATTGGAGCGCGCGCCAATGCGGTTCATGGCGATGGCGAGGGTCTCGTGCGCCTCCTTGGAGATGGAGCCGAAGCTCATGGCTCCGGTGGCGAAGCGTTTGACAATCTCCGCGGCGGGCTCGATTTCCTCGATGGGCAGGGGCTGGGCGGCCCACTTGAACTGCATCAACCCGCGGAGGGTGCAAAACTGGCGGTTCTGGTGGTTGATGTGCTCGGCGAACTCCTGGTATCCGGAGTAGCTGTTGCGGGCGACGGCGTGCTGGAGCGTGGAGATGGTGGCCGGGTTGATGAGGTGGTACTCGCCGCGGGCGCGGAAATGATAGGCGCCGCCGACATCGAGCTCGGTATCGGATTCGGTGACGGGGGTAAAGGCGAAGGCGTGCTTGCGGCGAGCCTCCTCGGCGATGACGTCGAGACCGATGCCCTCGATGCGCGAAGCGGTGCCGGTGAAGTACTTGTCGACAAGAGCCTTGCTGAGCCCGATAGCCTCAAAGACCTGAGCGCCGCGATAGGACTGAAGAGTGGAGATGCCCATCTTGGAGAAGACCTTGAGCAGGCCTTTGTCGACGGACTTCTTGTAGTTTCTCAAGGCGGTGTCGAAGGCGAGGCCGTCGGGGAGCAGGCCGCGCTGGTCGAGGTTTTCGATAGTCTCGATGGCGAGGTAGGGGTTGACGGCGGAGGCGCCGTAGCCGATGAGGAGACAGAAATGCATCACCTCGCGGGGCTCGCCGGACTCAATAATGAGGCAGACCTGGGTGCGGGTGCCCTCGCGGACGAGGTGGTTGTGGACGGCGGAGAGGGCGAGGAGAGACGGCATGGGGGCGAGTTCCTCGTCGATGCCGCGGTCAGAGAGGATCAGGACAGTATAGCCCTGCTTGATGGCGAGAGAGGTGCGCTTGCAGAGGCCGTCGAGGGCGCGTTCGAGCTCGCGGGCTCCGCCTTCGACCCGGTAGAGCATGGGGAGAGTGGTGGCGAGGAAGTCGCCCATGGAGACGCGGCGCAGTTTCTCGAGGTCACGGTTGGTGAGGATGGGCTGATCGAGCTTGAGCGTGTGGGCGTGTTGCGGGGTTTCAGCGAGGATGTTGCGCTCAGTGCCGAGGTAGGAGGTGAGCGACATGACGAGCTCTTCGCGGATGGGATCGATGGGAGGATTGGTGACCTGGGCGAAGAGCTGCTTGAAGTAGTGGAACAGCGGCTGGGGCTTGTCACTCAGGCAGGCGAGAGGAGTATCGGTACCCATGGAGCCGATGGGTTCCTGGCCCTGTTGCGCCATAGGGATGAGGATCCGGGTGAGGTCCTCTTCGGTGTAGCCGAAGGCGCGCTGGCGCATGAGGACGGTGTCGTGATCGGCTAGGTGGATGCGTGAGGGCTCGGGGAGCTGCTTGAGGCGGATTTGCTGGTCGGCGATCCACTGGCCGTAGGGTTGCCGCTCCCAGAGGGACTGCTTGATCTCATCATCGGGGACGATGCGGCCCTGGATGGTATCGACAAATAGCATACGGCCGGGCTGGAGGCGGCCTTTGTATTCGACCTCCTCAGGCTTGATGGGCAGGACGCCGGTTTCGGAGGAGACGATGAGGAGGCCGTCCTTGGTGACGGTGTAGCGGGCGGGGCGGAGGCCGTTGCGGTCGAGTGTGGCGCCGACGACCCGGCCGTCGGTGAAAGCGACGGCGGCGGGGCCGTCCCAGGGCTCCATGAGCGAGGCGTGGTACTCGTAGAAGGCGCGCTTGGCGGGGTGCATGTGGTCGTCGGCGTCCCAGGCCTCGGGGATGAGCATGGCCATGACATGCGGCAGCGAGCGACCGGAGAGGGTGAGGAGTTCGACCACGTTGTCGAGGTTGGCCGAGTCCGAGCCGTGAGGCTGGATGATCGGCATCAGTTTCTTGAGGTCGTCGCCAAACAGCGGCGACTGGAGGATGGGCTGGCGGGCGGCCATCCAGGCGGCATTGCCGCGGACGGTATTGATCTCCCCGTTGTGGCAGATGTAGCGAAAGGGGTGGGCGAGCTGCCAGGTGGGAAAGGTATTGGTGGAGAAGCGCTGGTGGACCATGCAGAGGGCGCTGACGCACTCCGGGTCGGCGAGATCGCCGTAGAAACGGGCGATCTGCGGAGCGAGCAGGAGGCCCTTGTAGACGATGGTGCGGGAGGAGAGCGAGGGAATGGCGAAGAAGGTGCGGTCGCGCTCGTCGATATCGGCCGAACGGCTGATTTCGATCTCGATGCGCTTGCGGACGACGTAGAGCTTGCGCTCGAGCGCATCCTGGTCCATGCCGGCGGCTCGGCCAACGAAGACCTGTTCTATGTAGGGTTGGGACGCACGGGCGACGCGGCCGATGGCCTCTATGTCGACGGGCAGGTCGCGCCAGCCGAGGAGTTCGAGGCCCTCCTCGCGGATGATGCGTTCGACGATACCTTCGCAGAGCAGGCGCTCCTGTGGCTCGACAGGCAGGAAGACGAGGCCGGCGCCGTATTGGCCGGGGGCGGGCAGCGAGAAGCCGAGGCGGGCGCACTCGCGGGCGAAGAAATCGTGGGGGATCTGGATGAGGACGCCGGCGCCGTCGCCGGTCTCGGGGTCGCAACCGCAGGCGCCGCGGTGGGTGAGGTTCAGCAGGACCTGTATGCCCTTGAGGATGATGTCGTGCGAGCGAACGCCCTTGATGTTGACGACGAAGCCGATGCCGCAGGCGTCATGTTCATTGCGCGGATCGTAGAGGCCCTCCGCGGGGGGGAGTCCGATGTGTTGATAGGGTTCTGGCGGCGTCATGATATAGTTCTCCGGCGGCTCATCCTGGACAGGGGGATTTATCTAGTATAAGGGCTCACGATGTATCAGTCAAAATTAAATTAGTGCGCTTGAGACATCAGCATAGCTTATGATAAGCTGACGCGAGTGGATCTTTCGCAACTGCAGCTCTTCAAGGACATCGTGCAGGCCCGGAGCATCAGCCGGGGGGCTGCGCAGCATGGGGTGACACAGTCGGCCGCGAGCCAGACGGTGCAGGAGCTGGAGCGGAGTCTGGGGGCGCAGTTGCTGGACCGGTCGCGGAGGCCCTTGGAGGTGCTGCCGGCCGGGCGACTGCTGTACGATTTTGCGCGGGATGCGCTTCGGAGGCAGCACGATTTCCTGGCGAACCTGGCTGAGCTCAAGGGCGGAGAAGGCGGCCGGGTGCGGGTAGCGGCGATCTACTCGGTGGGGATGGGCGAGATGTCGCGCCTGGAAGGGGAGTTTCAGCGGCGGCTGCCGTCGGCGAGGCTGGAGGTGAACTACCTGAGGCCGGAGAAGGTGTACCAAGCGGTAGTGGACGACCGCGCGGACCTGGGGCTGCTGAGCTATCCGGAGACGACGCGCGAGGTGGTGGCCCTGCCGTGGCGCGAGGAACTGATGGTGGTGGCCTGTTCGCCCGACCATCCACTGGGGGCAAAGAAGCGAGTAAGTCCGGATGAGCTGGATGGAGTGGAGTTCATCGGATTCGACGACGAGCTGCCGATCAGCAAGGACATCGAGCGGTTCTTGCGGGAACGGGGTGTGCGAGTGCACGTGGTGCTGCAGTTTGACAACATCCAGAGCATGAAAGAGGCGCTGCGGGTGGGCCACGCGGTGTCGATCTTGCCGGCGCCGATGTTGCGCGAGGAGGTAGCGGAGGGAAGGTTGCGAACGATTCCGCTGGACTGCGAACTGTTCCGGCCGCTGGGGATCATCCACAGGCGGAAGAAAGCGTTCCCCCGGGCGGCGCAGGTGTTTCTGGACCTGCTGCGGGAGCCGGCGGGGTAGTAGTGCAGACGGCAGGTTTCACTTGGGGTGCGGTGTGAGTGTGTGCAGGTGGTATTCTCCGCGATCGATCGTGAACCAGAATCGCCAGTCGCGATTGACTCGGGCCTGCCAAACGCCGGATGATTCGTCGTACTTCTTGGCGCGGAGCGAAGGATGGTGGAGGTCCTGCAGGAGAAAGGCCCCCTGTTTGTCGAAGGCTCTGCGAACGGCAGGAGGGGCCGCAGCGTACTGCGTCAGGAAGCGCCTTGAGTAGCGGAACCTCATACGCTCTTGGAGCGACGGACCACCTTCCTGGCACGCAGTTTTGCTGACTCCTGATGGAGAGAGGAGACCAGCTCCTGATGAGAAGAGAACGGACCAAAGGACCGGCCGGACTTGAAATCAGCAAGACTCTCAGCAATCTGGCGGTCAACCAGGGACTTCGGGGTGAAGGTGATCTTCCCACGCTCAACCTTCGCCTCCAGCAGATCCCCGACGCTCAGGTGAAGTTGGTTGCGGAGACTCTGGGGAATAACCACCTGATACTTGTTCTTGACGGTAACGAGAGGCATGGGGTGTTGCAGTTGAACTGTTCAACTGTTGATCTACACCCATGATACATGCAGAAGACCTCGCTTAGAGCTTCCAGGGTTTACGGAGGGGGCGGTCGAGCATGCGGGCGGCGGCGGGATCGCCGGTGATGGATTCCTTGACCGGGTCCCAGGTGATACGGCGACCGGTGCGGACGGCGATGTCGGAGAGGTGGCTGATGAGGTCGGTGCGGACGGCGGAGTCGATGGGGCTTTCCGGGGGGGCCTGTTTGCGGATGGCGTCGATGAAGTTGCGGGCGTGATTGCGGCCCATGACTCCGAAGCGGTCGGGCGGGGCGAAGGCAGAAGTGAGTGAGGGTGGATCGGACGAAACACCGCCGCGGCGGATGGTGATGGAGCCTTCCGAGCCGGTGAACCTGGTGGAGTCGCCGCCGGCGGTAAAGGTCATGACGAGGCCGTCGGGGTAGGTACAGCGGACATTCCAATCCATGACGGTATCGAAGAGCCCTTCCTTGGGGACCAGACCAGTGCCTTCGAATTGGACGGGAACCTGGGGCGCGGGCAGGGCGAAGTCGAGGACATCGAGGGGATGCGCGCCCCAGCCGCCGAGGAAGCCGACCGAGTAGTCGTAGATGTGATAGTGGCCGGGGGTGAGGCAGCGGCCGTCGGTGTAAGGACGCACGGGAGATGGGACCTGCCACATCTCGTAGTCGAAGCCGGCAGGAACGGGCATCGGGGTGGTAGCGCCGCCGGACGCACCAGAGGGTGCGACAACTTCGATGGACATGAGCTTGCCGAGGCGACCGGATCGCACGATTTCGCAGGCGGCGCGGATGTGGCCGGCGCCGCGCTGCTGGGTGCCGTACTGGAAGGCGCGGCCGGTCTTGCGGATGACTTCGCGGGCCTTGAGGTTCCACTTGAGCGACGGGCTGAGGGGCTTCTCGACGTAGACGTCCTTGCCGGCGCGCGCGGCGGCGATCAGGATGGGGACGTGCCAATGATCGGGGGTGGCGATGCAGACGGCGTCGATATCCTTGCGCAGAAGAAGCTGGCGGAAATCGGCGAACATGGCGGCGCTCTTGTAGGCGGCGCCGTTGCGTTTGGCGTAGTAGTCGTCGATTTGGGCGGCGCGCTTGCGGCGGCGGTCCTCGAAGGGATCGCAGACGGCGACGCACTGGCAGTCGGCGTGTTGGAGGAAGTCGACGATGAGGCCGTCGCCACCACGGCCACCGACACCGATGAAGCCGAGGTTCACACGGTCGTTGGCGGAGGGCGTGCGGGTGCGACCGAACGCGGCGGCTGAGGTGATGAGGAAGCTGCGGCGATTCATAGGTATCTCCAGAATAGTACCGGAAACTCGGTTTCGTGCCCCGCAAACGGCTCATGCGCCGCGCAGGCGGGCGATGGACTGGATGAGGGCCTCGACGTTTGAGAAGGGGAAGCCGGAGTCGATTTCGACGTAGAACCAGGCGCCTCCATCGGCGACGCGGAAGGCCTCGGCGAGGTGGTTGACGGCGCAACGGACGTCTTCGGACGTGCCGCGGGTCATGAGGCCGCCGCGTTCAGGGTGAAGCGCCACCGCGACTCGCGCCTGCCGGGACCATTGAGCTAGGTGCGAGAGGTCGTAGGAGTTCAACTGCGGCCAGATGGCGTGAACGCCGAGAGCGGCGATGTCGTCGAGGATGCCGAGATTGCAGCCGCAGGTGTGAAAGAAGACCTTCTTGCCTGCAGCGAGGATGGGCGCGACGAGGCGCTGATAGCGGGGGCGGAAGAAGCGCCGCCAGATGCGGGGGGAGATCATCATGGCGGATTGCGTGCCGAAGTCGTCGCCGAACTGGATGGCATCGACTCCGCGGGCGAGGAGGTGATGGATTTCGGCGAGACGATAGTCGGTGATCAGGTCGGCGAGGGCGTTGATTTCGGGCGCGTCATCATTGAGATCTGTCGCAAGGTCCATGAGGACATCCTCGAAGAGACGGACGGCGATCATGACCTCGAAGATGGAGATCCAACCGCTCTTGAGGAAGTAGCGCTGCTGGTGAGCACTCGCTTTGGATTGGGATTCGAGGAATTCGGGGCCGGATGTGGGAAGGAGGGGCGGCGGCTGGTAGGAGGGGAGGTTCGACCAGTCGTCGAGGGGACGCTCGAGGGGGTGGCCTGCGACCCCGAAGATGAGGTACTGCCAGAGAACGCCCCACTCGTCGCGACGCAGTTCGCGATAGGTGCCGTTTGCGTCGATCCAGCGGGGATCGGGCGCAGCGGGAGGAAAAGGGGCGGGTCCGTAGAAGTCGTCTTCCACGGTAAGTCCGAGTGCGCGAAGTTTGTTGCCGTGCTCGTAGGCGCCGGCGGGGGAAGGGTGGTATTCGAGGGGGACGCGGTCGGGCGCGGTGAAGTCGAGCGCGGCGAAGACTCTTTGCCGGGGCAGCATGGGAGACGAGGGGGTCAATGCCTGCATCCTCGGAGTCCATAGTAGACGACGTAGAGGTAGCAGAGGGCGGGAAGGATAAAGGCGGAGTGGATGCCAATGCGATCCGCCAGGGCGCCCTGGGCGACAGGGATGAGGGCGGGGCCGAGTGCGGCGGTGAAGAGAATGCCGGCGCCCTGGCTGGTGAGGCGGCCGAGGCCGTCAATGGCTAGGGAGAAGATGCAGGGGAACATGATGGAGTTGAAGAAGCCGACGGAGATGATGGCCCACATGGCCACGGCGCCCGTGGAGAGGATGCAGAGCCAGACGAGGGCGGAGGCGATGAGGGCATAGACGGCGAGCAGGCGGCCGGCTGGAAGACGGCGGAGGAGGAAGGCTCCGAGGAAGCGGCCGAGCATGGCGCCGGTCCAGTAGTAGGTAACATAGCGCGCGCCGGCCTGTTCGGAGAGGCCGCCGATTTCGGGCTGGTGGAAGAAGTTGACGAGGAAGCTGCCGATGGAGACCTCGGCGCCGCAGTAGAGGAATATGCCAGCTGCACCGAGCATGAGATGCCGTACGCGCCAGGCGCTGCGTACGACTTGGCCGTTTTCGACTGCGTCGGCTCCGCCGCCCTCGATATTGGTGAGGACAGGGAGCTTCACGCGCCACATCACGACAGCCAAGGAGAAGAGGATAGCGGCAAAGAAGAGGTAGGGCGCTTTGACGGTGGAGGCTTCCGCAAGGCGGTAGGCTGCAAGGGCATCCGGAGTGAGCGAGCGGAGATCGCCGGGCGTCGGGGGAGAGTCGGTGAGGATGAGCAGTCCGCCGAGCCAGGGAGCGATGGCAGTACCGAGCGAGTTGAAGGCCTGGGCGAGGTTGAGGCGGCTGGAGGCGGTGGCGGGAGGGCCGAGTACGGTGACGTAGGGGTTGCAGGAGACTTGGAGGACTGTCATGCCGGCGGCGAGAACGAAGAGGGCGGCGAGGAAGAGGTAGTAAGAGGTGGCGGAGGCGGCCGGCAGGAAGAGCAGTGCGCCGCAACCGGCTACGCACAGGCCCAGCACCATGGCGGACTGGTAGCCGATGCGGCCCACGATGCGGCCGACGGGCACGGAAAGGAGAGTATAGGCCATGAAGAAGGTGAACTGGATGAGCATCACGCGGGCATAGCTCAGATCGAAGATGGCCTTGAAATGGGGAACGAGAATATCGTTCAGTACGGTGAGGAAGCCCCACATGAAGAAGAGGGCGGTGACGAGGGAAAACGCGGCGCGGTAGGTGGAATTTTGGGACATGGATGTTCAGTCGCGCAAGGGGGCGTGGGAGGCGGCACATGCGCCGGCAGGGAGGACGTTGGCGGCGAAGACGCAGGCGGGAGCCAGGGGGCAGGGCATGCTCCCTGACAGGAGTATCACGTTTGCAGGGCCAGCGGGCGGCGCGATGCGCCGGCCCAAACCGTGCGGGCGGCGCGATGCGCCGCCCGGCACGACTGGGCTTGCGGGCTACTTGATCTTGTATTCGGTTTCGGAGATCTTCTCGCGGTGCGTGTCGTGGCAGGTACGGCAGGAGCCGCCAATGGTGCGGGAAGCGGCAGCAACGCCGGCTGCATCACCGGCCGCGGCGGCCTTGGCGAGAGCGTCGGCGCCGGACTGGATGTCGGCGGTGGTCTTCTTCCCGGTTTCAGAACGGGGGCTCCAGAAGACCGCAACGTCCTTGTAGAGAGCGGCGAGGCGTTTGGCGCTGGCCTCTACATCTTCGCCCTTGCGGATCTTGCCGTTCAGAGCGCCGGTCTCCTTCATCCACTGGACGTGCTGGGGAGAGGGGTCCTCCGAAGCAACCAGGCAGGGGACAGCCGCGAAGGCCAGTGATAGAAGTAGTGTTTGCATCCTCATAGTGGGTGGATGAATAGACGGCAGGAGAGGACTCTGAAGTTACACGATTCTTGACGAAGCCGCTCAGTAAGGGGCCTTGAGGTGTGCAGAATCATCCTGAGCGTCGAGGGGATCGAGGAGGGCGCGGGCGCCCCGGGTCATCAGGTCGATCTCGGTAGGACATTGGAAGAGGAGGAAGCCCTGTTCCATGTATTCACGGACCTGCTCGGGGGAAGAGGCGGGGCGTCCGAGAAACTTGCCGTGGCGTTTGGCGGCGGCGGCGATTCGTTCGATGGCGGCGCGGTGGGCAGGGGCGCCTTGTTCGCCTCGCAGTCCCATGGAGAAGGAGAGGTCCCAGGCGCCGATGAAGATGACGTCGATTCCGGACGTGGCGGCAATGTCGTCGATTTGCTCGACGGCGGCGGCTTCCTCGACGACGCAGATCGTGGTGACGCTGGCGTCGGCTGAGTCGTAGTAGTTGCCGGGCTCGGGCCAGGTACGCGCGGCGGCGTTGGCGCCGCAACCACGGAGCCCGGCGGGCGGGTAGTGGCAGGCCTGGGCGGCACGCTTTGCGAGTTCAGGGGTGGTGGTGAAGGGGAAGATGACGCCGGAGACACCCTGATCGAGGACGCGCTTGGCGGTCCACAACTCGTTCACGGGCACGCGGGCGAAGACCTGGGCGGGAAGGCCGCGAGTGGCAAGGACGATGGTGCGAAGGGACTCGAGGGTAACGGGCGAGTGCTCCATCTCGACCCAGAGGAAATGGAAGCCCAGGTTGGCGAGCACAGCGGCGGACTCGACCGACGGGGTGGTGACGGTGGCGGCGAAAACAGGCTGGCCCGCGCGGAGGCGGGCCAGCACTGGGAATGGGGTAGCGGGCATCACAGAAGCGACTGAAGATCAGTACATGGGATGTTCTGGGACTCGGCAACCGCCGGGTAAGTGCAGTGACCCTTGAAGGTGTTGACGCCGAGAGCAAGGGCGGCGTTGGCGGCGATGGCTTTCTCGGGTCCCTTGTTGGCAAGCTGAAGCAGGTATGGCAAGGTGGCGTTATTGAGGCCGTAGGTGGAGGTGTGCGGCACGGCCGCGGGCATATTGGAAACGCAGTAGTGGAGCACGTTGTCGACGTAGTAGACGGGGTCGGTGTGGGTGGTGGCGTGCGAAGTCTCGCAGCAGCCGCCCTGATCGATGGCGACGTCGACGATGACGGAGCCCCGTTTCATGAGGGGGATCATGTCGCGGCGGACGAGTTTGGGGGCGGAGGCGCCTGGGATGAGTACGGCTCCGATGACGAGATCGGCGAGGCGCAGGGACTCGCGAATCGTCCAGAGGTTGGAGGCGAGAGTGATGACGCCGCCGTTGTAGATGTCGTCGAGTTCTCGAAGCCGGTTGAGGTTCTTGTCAATGATGGTGACATTTGCGCCGAGGCCGTGGGCCATCTTGGCGGCGTTATGGCCGACGATGCCGCCGCCGAGCACAACGACGTTGGCAGGGGAGACGCCAGGGATGCCGCCGAGCAGGACGCCCCGGCCGCCGTTGGGCGCCTCCAGGTACTGGGCGCCGATCTGAACGGACATGCGGCCGGCGACCTCGCTCATGGGAGTGAGCAATGGGAGGGAGCCGTCCTTTTCCTGAATGGTCTCGTAGGCGATACCGGTGACCCCGGACTCCATCAGCTTCTGGGTCAGTTCGGGCAAGGGGGCAAGATGGAGGTAGGTGAAGAGGGTCAAGCCCTTGCGGAAGCAGCCATACTCGGAGGGCTGGGGCTCTTTCACTTTGACGACGATGTCGGCAGCGCCCCAGACATCAGCGGCGGTGGGTACGACACGGGCGCCGGCTTCGAGGTACTCCTCATCGGTAATAGAGGAGAGACTGCCTGCGCGGGTTTGAACGACGACTTGATGACCCGCATCCACCAGCGCGGTAACGCCGTGAGGAACGAGCCCGACCCGGGATTCATGGTCTTTGACTTCGCGGGGAACGCCGATAATCATTGCTGTTTTCCTTCCGTGGTCGCCTTTTGAGTAGCGGCGGGCTGAGACGGGGGTTCCCGCCGGGGCCCGAGCCCCAAGGCGATGAGAGTGAGCGAATCGAGCTTGCCGCGCCCAGTCAGATTGTTGATGTTCTGGTCTTCCTGGAACTTCCTCAGCGCCTCGACGGACTGCGGACCCCAGACGCCGCTGACTTCGAGGGGGTACCCCTTATCAGCAAGAGCCTGCTGGATCTCGCGAACGCGTTGCTCCTCGGGTTGCTGCTGGGTGGCAGGCCGCCTGGAGCGCGCCTGAACGGTCCGGGAGGATTTCTTCGCGCCTTGCTTCGATGCTGCTTTCTTCTGACCAGCCTGGGGCTGGGTGCCCTTTGCGGCGGCCGGTGCCTTACTGGCGGCGGATGCCGTCGGGGCTTTGGCCGGGGCTTTGGCCGGGGCCTTCGCCGGAGCCTTTGGAGGCGCTTTTGCCGGGGTGGACTTCTGTTGGAAGGCAGAGGTGGAAGGAAGAAAGAGTGCGGGAAGCAGCGCGAAGAGAACCAACGGCAGACGGGGCGGCTTCACGATAGAAGCATAGCAGACCCGGCAGTTGGGCAAAATTACATTCTGGAGGGCGCCAGGAGGTTTGGGGGAGTGGGAGGGGGGCGGATGGGGGAAAGTCCCTCCCACTCCTGGCGGGTGGTGGAGATTCAAATATAACAGGAGGTTGCTCAGATTGCAAGGTGTCGAGGAAATTTCTTTTCCAACCCGGCACTTCCGCCGCAACCCGCCTGAATCCATAGGGTTTAGAGTTAGATGGCGGCGCCAAAGCGCGGGGCGAAGAGGCCGGGGGAACAAAGAACGTAGCCGAGAGCTGATGAATTGGGAGTAATCCTCCCCAGCGCGCAGGCGCCTGAGCACCAGTCAGAATGCTACCGCGGCCAGCGCTGGGCCAGGGGTGGGAACGCCGGGAAGGCCATGTGGGGTTCGGCCTGGTACCAATAGGCGACAGAAGCGATGTCGTCGGCGAGCGGCTGATAGCGGCGGGTGGGCCACCAGCCGAGGGCCTGGATGGTGAGCTTGAGGTCCTTGTGGAAAGCGACGGGATCGAGGATGTGCCAGCGGTAGAGGCTCCACTTGGGCGGGCCGTCCTTACCCTTATGATCGAGGGTGCTGCCGACGTAGGGAGTGGAGAAGACCTCGGGGAAACCGTAGCTGCCGCCGAAGTAATCCTCGGTACCCGTGCCGGCGAGGGTGGGGAACTTTGTGTCGCCATCGATGTAGAACTTGACCTCTCCCTCGCCGAACCAGCCGTCGGAGAGCTGGGTCCAGGCCAGGAAAGTGCCGACGTAGCGGCCCTCGCCCTTGGCTTCAAGGATGGTGTAATCGGGATTCTTGCGGTCGGTGACGGCGCGGCGCCACTGGGCGTGAAAGTAGCCGGCATCGGCGGGGACGGGCTGTTCGGAGTAGTCGATCTGCCAGGTGAGGAGGTCGAGTTCCTTGTCAGAGTCGTTGGTGAAGGTGGCGCGGGCGGACTTGCGGAAGGGCATGGGCCAGTAGCAGTTGAGGGCGGACTTGGGCAGAACGACGACGGCGGCTGAGTTGACGCGAGCGAAGAGTTCGTGGCCGACGGCGAAGAAGTCGGTCATCGGAACCTCGACGGACGGGGTGGGTTCGCCGTCCCAGTAGAAGCGCAGGACGGAGGCGCGGCCATTGCCGCGAAAATCGGGCGCGGTAGCCATCCAGATGTGCTGGATGACGCCGGGACCAGTGACGTCCATGAGGGTAACGGTGGCATGGGGCTTCACCTTGATGAAGGGACGGACCTTCCAGCCCTGGCCGAGATCGAGGGCGGCGTTGGAGAAGGCAAGGTCGGGGTCGGCGGGATTGGGCACGGCCATGGCGCCCTGGCCTTTGCGGCCGGTGGGGTTCTCCGGAGAGACCATGCGGTTGTTGGCATTGGGCGTCAACGTGGGCAACGAAGCAAGGGGGGACTGAGCACGGAGTGCGAGAGCAGCGAAGAGCAGGAGGACAGGCGCGTGACGGGGCATTGGTCGATTATGGCACTGGAAGGCCGGGGCGGCGGCCAACTCAATCGAGGTAGATGTCGACCAGGAAGAGAACGGCGGGGTGCGAGCCGGCGTTGGCGATGAGGTGGGGAAGGTCGGCGCGGTAGGAGACCGAGTCGCCGGCGGATAGCACTTCGGAGTCGGGTCCGGACTCTACGCGGACGCGGCCCTTCTGGACGGTAAGGAACTCGCGTGTGCCGGGGTAGTGAGGTGCGGAACGGAGCGCGCCCTTGGGTTCGAGCGTTACCTCGTAGAACTCGACGTCCTTCTCGAGGTTCAGCGGCGAGAGCGTGCGGATGCTGCAGTCTTTGTCTGAGCGGTAGTGATACTCACGATCATTCTTGCGGATGACGTGGAGGGTGGGTGAGGCCGAGGGCATCTCGAGGAACTCGCCGATGGAGAGGCCAAAGGCACGGGCGATGGAGAGGGTCACGGCGAGGGTTGGATTGACGCGGTTTCGCTCGATTTGCGAGAGCATGGAGCGCGACACGCCGGAGGCGCGGGAAAGAGCTTCGAGCGACCAGTTTCGGCCGGCGCGGAGCTCACGCAGGCGGGCGGCGAGGTGAGCAGCGGGGTCGGGCGCGGGTTGCGGGGAGGTCTTCACTGTTTCTAGTATAGTGGACGAGGTGTTCACGATATGAAAGCCCTGGTGAAATCCAAAGCGGATGTCGGCCTATGGCTGGAGGACGTACCCGAGCCGCAAATCGGGATTAACGACGTGCTGATCAGGGTGCTGAAGACGGGGATCTGCGGCACGGACTTGCACATTTACAACTGGGACGATTGGGCAAAGAAGACGATCCCGGTGCCGATGGTGGTTGGACACGAGTTTGTGGGCCGCGTGGTGGATGTTGGATCGAACGTGACGGATTTCAAGGCAGGCGACCTGGTGAGCGGCGAGGGGCACGTTGTGTGCGGGCGGTGCCGGAACTGCATGGCGGGCCGGCGGCACCTGTGCGCGCACACGCTGGGGCTGGGAGTGAACCGGCCGGGGGCGTTCGCTGAGTATGTGGCGCTGCCGATGTCGAACATCTGGAGACACTCTGAGGGCATGGACCTGGACGTGGCGTCGATCTTCGACCCGTTCGGCAACGCGGTGCACACGGCGCTGTCGTTCCCGGTGCTGGGCGAGGACGTACTGGTGACGGGAGCGGGGCCCATCGGTGTGATGGCGGCGGCGGTGGCCAAGCATGCCGGGGCGCGGTACGTCGTGATCACCGACGTGAATCCGGCGCGGCTGGAACTGGCAAAGAAAGTGGGGGTGACGCTGGCCTGGAACGTGGCGGAACGTCCGCTGGAAGAGGCGCAGAAGGAACTTGGGATGAAGGAGGGCTTCGACGTCGGGCTGGAGATGTCGGGCAATCCGGCGGCGTTCCGGAGCATGCTTGCCAACATGGCGCACGGCGGGCGCATCGCCATGCTAGGGATCCCGTCGGAGCAGATCGCGATCGACTGGAACACGGTGATCTTCAACATGCTGACGATCAAGGGCATCTACGGGCGGGAAATGTATGAGACCTGGTACAAGATGACGGTGATGCTGGAATCGGGGCTGAAGATCGACCCGGTCATCACCCACCGCTATCACTACGAGGAGTACGAGAAGGGGTTCGCGGCGATGAAGGAGGGCAACGGCGGGAAAGTGGTGCTGAGCTGGGAGTGAGAAAGGGAAAGGCCGCCGGAGCGAGCGCGCCCTGGCGGCCTTTGTTGCGTGCGGGAGAGACGAATCAGTCCAGCGGCAGCTTGCCCGAGAGGTAAGCTCCATTCCACTGGATCTGGCCGCCGCGGGCATTGGCGGCCACTGGGCGCATCACCTTGAAGGCGACGGAATCGCCGGGCTTGAGTGTAGCCTGGATCCGCTTGACATCTTCAAAGCTGGCGACGGGTTGGCGATTGATGGAGACGATGATGTCCCGCTCGCGGACACCGATTTCCTCGGCGAAGGAGCCATTCTCGACGACGGTGACGATGACTCCGCCGGGCTGATCGAACTGCCTTTCCTTGCGCTCGTCGTCCTTGAGAGCGCGCAGGCCGATGCCAAAACGAGCGGTGGTCTGGGTGCCCTTGTCTTCGGGGTCGGTCATCTCGCGGCGATTGCGGGCAATGGCGGGATCGTCCTTGAAGACCTTATCGCGATCCTCGATGGTTACTTTCTTTTCGAGTTTCTTGCCGTCGCGATCGAAGGTGATAGTCACTTCGCTGCCGGAGGGCATGTCGGAGATGCGGCTGACCAGGTCGTCGCCGTCCTTGATGGTTTTGCCGTTTAGCGCCAGAACGACGTCATCGCCCTTGAGACCGGCCTTCTCGGCGGGGCCGCCGGGCGCGACCTGCTCGATAATGACACCGTTCTTGAAGCCGAGCGCCTTGAGAGTGTTCTCCATCCCGGCGGCGTCGCGCGGGAAGCGGATACCGATGGAACCACGGGAGACGTGGCCCGACTGGGCCACCTGGTTGTAGACCTTGGCGGCGTCGTTGACGGGCAGGGCGAAGCCGATGCCCTGATAGCCGCCTGAGTTGGTGGCGATCATCGTGTTGACGCCGATCACCTCGCCGTTGATGTTGACCAGCGGGCCGCCGGAGTTGCCGGGGTTGATGGCGGCGTCGGTCTGAATGAAGCGTTGAAATTGGGCCGTGGAGATGTCGCGGCCGGTAGCGGAGACGATTCCGGCTGTGACGGAGGTCTCCAGTCCGAAGGGCGCGCCGATGGCGACCGCCCAATCTCCGACCTGAACGCTGTCGGAATTGGCAACCTTGACCGGGGAGAGGGGGCGGCCGGCGTCGATCTTGATGATGGCGATATCGGTTTCAGCGTCGGAACCGATGAGCCTAGCCTTGTACTCGCTAGTGTCGCCAGTGATCTTCACCTTGATGTGATCGGCTTGTTCGACCACATGAAGATTGGTCATGATGTAGCCGTTCTTGTCAACGATGAATCCTGAACCGGAGCCTTCCCGCTTGCGCGGAACCTGCCCGCCGAAGGGAGCCCCGAACATCCGGAAGGGATCGAGGATGCCCTCTTCATCGCCGTCCTGGGGGACGTGCGGGTTGCGGCGTTTGTTGTCCGAGGTTGGTTTCTGCTTGGGTGTGTAGTCGGTGGAGATGAAGACTACGGACGGCTCCAGCATCTGGGCAAGCCGGGTGAACTCGTTGTTGAGTTTCTTCACCGGCGGAATGGCGAGAGGGGTGGCGTCAGGGGCGGCGGCCTGCCCGCGGGCGGCGCTCACGCCAACGGAAAAGGCCGTGGCCAGCAAGATACCCAGGGCAAGCGTGAAGACGGCGAGGCTCGCTGAGAACAGCTTCTGCTGCCGGAATCGATCAAACCAGCTCATAGCTTAATACTCACTTCTATCCAGTAAATGGGGGCTACCCATCTTGATGCGGTGAAGCCCAGGAGGGTTTCACTTCTACCAATACGATACCTGAGAGGATGAGCGCAGCTCCGAGCAGAGCGCGCCCGGTCCAGGAGTCTCCGGCGAAGAGCCAGGCAAGCAGCCCGGCGAAAACGGGCTCCAGGGCGAACAGCAGAGCGGCGCGGGAAGCCGAAGTATGCCGTTGGGCCCAGGTATATATAAGAAAACAAAGCGCTGTTGCGAATGTAGCGGTGAACGCCAAGGCGAACAGGAGGCGGCCTGACCAGACGATGTGTGGTGTCTCAGCCCACGCGACTGCCAGCCAGGCGAAGAGGGCCACGAAGGCAATCTGGAAGACGCTGAGGCGTTCAATGCCGGAGCGGCGCGAATAGTGCGCTACCGCCAGCATGTGGCCCGAGTAGGCGAAGGAGCAGCCCAGAGTGAGCAGGTCGCCCTTATTTGGCTTGAGGTTGAGGTCGCCGGACGTCATCAGAGAAGTGCCAATGAGAGCGCAGACAGCGCCCAGAAGTTCCGCCTTGTGTGGCCTCACCTGTTTGACGGCTGAGGAGAGCAAAGGTACCAGCACGACAAAGAGCCCGGTGATGAAAGCGGATCTGGAGGCGGTTGTATAGCGGAGGCCGCTGGTCTGGAATGCATAGCCTGCAAAGAGGAGACCTCCGGAGATCAGGCCGCCACGCCAGGCGACTGCTGAGCCGGAAGTGTTCGAGAGGCGGTGACGGAGGGCGATGGCAAGCAGGATGGCGGCAAGCGTGAAACGCAGGCCGAGGAAGAGGAAGGTGGAGACATCGCTGAGGGCGCTCTTGACAATGACGAAGCTGGAGCCCCAGACAAAGGCCACGGCGACGATGGCCAGTTCAGCGCGGCGATGGCGTGGGTCCTGAACGGGCGCGAGGGTCATGGCTCGGGCGAAGCAGCCTCGGCCAGCAGGAGTGAGGTGAGCAGGAATACGCGGCGGAGACCGAGTTCGCGTCCCTCCGAGCAGTACCACTCATTCGGAGTGTGAGCGCCGCCGCCGGATCCTCCGGCGCCGATGGAAAGAGCGGGAATTCCCATGGAGAGCGGGATGTTGGCGTCGGTGGAGGCACAGTCGAGATGAGAATGGATGCCGAGATGGGCGTCTACCGCCTGGGCGTAGCGGAGGAGGGGGGAGTCCTCCGGCAGGCGGCCACCGGGGCGGGAACCGGTTTCGCGCAGACGTCCGGAGACTCGGCCGCGGAGAGCGCGTTCATTTTCGGTCAACATGGCGCGTTCCAGAGCGGAGGCGAGGGAGGTGGAGAGGTCGTCGAGGTCCGCAAGCGATTCCGAACGCAGATCGACTTTGACCCGGGCTGAAGCGGGGATGGCATTGACGGTGGAACCGCCCTCGATGACGCCGAAGTTCCAGGAACAGGGCGAGCGGCGAGGGGCTTCTTCGTGGCGAAGGTCAGAAAAGAGGGAGATGGCGCGGGCGAGGGCGTGGATGGGGTTGGCTGCGCCATGATCGGACCAGGAGTGGCCTCCTGGACCGGTGACGGCGACTTCGAAGCGGCGGCAGGCGAGCGCTTCGGCGGTGATATGGGCGGTGTCAGGCCCATCCAGGACCAGGACGGAGTGGAGGTTGGCGGCGGCGGGCGACTGGCGGCAGAGGAACTTCATGCCGCTGAGATTACCCTCGCCTTCCTCACCGACGTTGGCGACCAGAAGCAGTTGGGACAGATTGGAAACAGAAGGCTGGACGGTGGAGAGTGCCCGGGCGACGGCCAGGAGGGCGGCGAGGCCGGCGCCGTTGTCGGCCACACCGGGACCAAGGAGACGGTCCCGGCCGTCCAGGCGGATCTCTTCAGGGGAACGCGGCGCGAGCACGGTATCCAGGTGGGCGGTGAGGGCGACCAGGGGCAGGCCGGGCTGGGTCGAGCCGAACCGCGCGGTGACGTTGCCGGCGCGGTCAATGGCGGCGGTCCACCCGAGCGCATTGAGCTGGCCGGCCATCCATTCGGCGCGTTTCTGTTCAAGGAAGGTGGGCGCTGGAATGCGGCAGACGGCGAGATGTTGCTCGTCGACCCAGCGGCGCTCGCGGGAGAAGAAGCGCAGGATGTCTCGAACTCCCGGCCGGGAAGCCAGTTCGTCAAGCGCGCCGGCAACGGAAGGGGGTGCCTGGACCGGCGAACCGGCGGGGCGTTTACGCCCCAGGTCGAGAGGGCCCAACATCACTTCACAGTGTAGCGCGTGGTCCCGCGGCGAGCCGTCAAGACCGCTTGGGGGGAAGGTGTGTTCAAGGAACGGGCGTGGCAGTCGATACGGGTCAGCATAGCCCCGACCCAGGGGCCATGACCCTATGCTTGTCATAATCGGGATAGTCGTCGTCTTCGGGGCGATCATCGGCGGATACCTGCTGGAGCATGGCAACTTGATGGTGCTGGTGCAGCCGGCAGAATTGGTTATTATCGGCGGGGCGGCGGCGGGGACGCTGGTGATCGCCAACCCGCTGCATACTCTTGCCGGGGTGGCAAAAGGGGTGCTCGGCACGTTGAAGGGCTCGAAGTACTCCAAGGTCTTCTACCTGGATCAACTCAAGATGCTGAGCGACATTTTTGTGTATGCCAGGCGGAGCGGGATGGCTAAACTGGAAGCCGACCTTGATGAACCAGAGAAGAGCCCGCTCTTTACAAAGTACCCTGAACTCCTGAAGGACCAACATGCCATGCCGTTTTTCACCGACACGGTGCGGATGGCGATTTCCGGCGGAGTTGGCACGTTTGAGTTGGACCAGTTGATGGAACTGGACATCGAGGTGCAGCATCGCGAAGCAGCCGAGCCGGTGTCGGCGTTGTCGACGGTGGCCGACGCGTTGCCGGGCCTGGGCATTGTCGCGGCTGTGCTTGGCGTGGTGATCACGATGGGCGCGCTGGGCGGACCGCCGGAGGAGATCGGGCACAAGGTGGCCGCGGCATTGGTGGGAACATTCCTGGGTATCTTGTTGTGCTATGGCCTATTCGGCCCGCTGGCGTCGAACATGGCGCGGCAAAACGAAGAGCATGGCTGCTACATGCAGTTCCTGCGCGTGGCAGTGTTGGCGTTTGTGAAGGGGCTGGCGCCGTCGCTTGCCGTACGAGACCGAAGCGGCAATCAAGGGCGCCGGCGCGGCGGCAGCGGCAGCGACAGCGGCTGCCGGCACTGAGGCCGAGGCGGCCTGAGGGTAATGGAATGGGCGGCCCGGACAGCACACCACCGATCATCATCAAAAGGCAGATAGGCCATGGGCGCCATCACGGGGGCGCCTGGAAGGTGGCCTACGCCGACTTCGTGACGGCGATGATGGCGCTATTCATCGTCTTGTGGCTGTTGTCGAGCGACGAGAAGGTGAAGAAGGCGATCGGCGGCTACTTTCAGGATCCAACGGGATCTGGGAAGATGGCGGGCTCGACGATGGCAGGCATATCCGAAGGCATTTCGATAGACCGGGACAACATGGACAAGCTCAAAGAAAAGCTGGAACAGGCCATGAAGGAGCTTCCCAAGTTCGACCAGATCAAGAAGAACGTACAGGTGACAGTGACGCCGGAAGGACTGCGCGTGGAGTTGTCGGAAAACGAGGGAGGGATGTTCTTCGAAAGCGGCAATGCCAAACCGACCACGCAAGGTACGGAGCTGATCCGGATGCTGGGGGAGCAACTGAGGGCGATGCCAAACAAGTTACTGGTGGAGGGTTATACGGACGCCAAACCGTACGCGTCGGATGCAGGTTACACCAACTGGGAGCTTTCGGCGGATCGGGCAAACCGGGCTCGGCGCATCTTGCAGGAGGCCGGCGTGGCGGGAGAGCAGGTGGCGCAGGTGCGAGGCTTCGCTGACCACCGGCTGAAGATCCCCGCCAAGCCACTTGACCCCTCCAACAGGAGGGTGTCCGTACTAGTGCAATACCGGGACTTGCCGGCGCCGGCCCAACCGGGGCCAGTCGCTGCGGCCAAGGGGCACTGACTGGAAGATTCGGCGGTTAGCCGAGCATGCCGAGGCGGGCGAGTTCCGCCTTGACCCTGCGCTTGCTGACGCCGCCGAGTATCCTGCCGTTCTCGACCATGGCGGGAGCCAGCTGGCAGTGGCCGATGCACTCCGACGCGCCAATGCGAAGATCTCCCGAGGCTCGATGGCGGCACTGCTTCAACTCCCGCAGAACAGCTTCGGAACCGGCGACCCGGCAATACTCACCAGTGCAAACGACGAAGACGTGGTGTTCCCTCCCAAGGGGCTCAGAGAGGCTCTTTAACGCAAGAGTAGCCATGGGTGAAATGCCTCCTGCTACGGTTGCATGGCCGGGCGGCGGGACGGATTCGGCTCGTAGACACAGAATGGCTCTTCGTCGTGGAAATCCCCGGTCACGCCGAAAGCGCGGGCCCGGCACCCCATACAGACCTGCTTGAACTCGCAGTATCCGCACTTGCCGTCCAGGTTGTTGAGATCGCGCAAGTCATGGAATAGTGGCGACTTCTCCCAGACCTCCTGGAAGGTCTGCCGCCGCAGGTTGCCTGCCTCCAAGGGAAGATACCCGCAGGGCTGGACCGATCCTCGGTGGGAGATGAAGCAGACGCCGGAGGCTGCCAGGCAGCCGCGGGTCATTTGGTTCAGGTCAGTGGGCTGTCCGCCTGGGTGGCCTTTCAAAGCTGAGGCGTGCTGTGGGTGGGGCATCTGCGCTGCGACGGGCAACCCTGCCTTCCGGTCTTCTGCGCGGCGCTGGCGGGCGATGCGGTAATACTGGGGGGCACAGGTGGCCTTGAGCTCCATGCCGGAGTCGATGCTGCGGTCGTAGAACCAGTTGAGAATGCGCTCGGCTTCGGCAGCGTCCACCGACTGATCTTCGGCGATGGTGAGGCCGCATCCGACGGGCACGAGCAGGAAGAGGTGGAAGGCGTCCACTTTCAGTTGCTTGGCCAGTTCCACCATTTCGGGAAGCTGGTGGGAGTTGTGCTTGGAGACTGTGGTGTTGATCTGGGTGGAGATGCCGAGTTCCTGGAGATGGCCCAAACCGCGGATGGCGGCATCAAAGGCGCCGTCGTGGCCGCGGAAGGAGTCGTGGGTGATGCGGTCGGCGCCGTCCAAGCTGATGGAAACACGGACGATTCCGGCATCCTTGATCCGTTCGGCCATGGCCTCGTCAAGGAGAGTACCGTTGGTGGCCAAAGCGACGCGGATACCGCGGGAAACAGCGTGTTTGGCGATGTCGAATACGTCGCGGCGCCAGAGCGGCTCACCGCCACTCAGAACGAGAATGAATGGGGCATATGACGCAAGCTGATCAACGATTTCGAGGCACTCGCGGGTGGAAAGATCGTCAGGACTCATCAGCTCCGTGGCGCTGGCGCGACAGTGGATACACCTGAGATTGCAACCAGTTGTGAGTTCCCAGAAAACAAGCCGGGGCCGGTAGGATGGCGCTGTGCCCAGTGAGGTCATACCAAGAGGTATGCAATTGGGAGGCCATGAGGGGCGCATTGAAAACCAAGGGGTTTTCAATGCGCCCCGGAGAATTGGGGGATATCTCGCAGCGCGACCGAGCCCTCCCTGGCGGGAAAGGCCCGGATGCCGCGACAGAGGTGGATGGCTTACATGATAGCGGCGGGCGGGGCGGGCTCGTTGGGATCGCCGGCCTTGGCCTGGGGCCACTGGATCATGAGGTAGGCGAGGAAGGCGAAGACAACGACCCCGGCAATGACCGGGGGCGCCTCAAAGAAGCTGAAGATGGAGGCCAGTGGTTTGTCGGCAATGTTGAAGCCGGCCTTCACCAGGCCCATCAGCGCTTCGCCGGCAATGAGGCCGGAGGCGATGAGGATGGCGGAGTTTTCAACGCGCGCCTTCTGGGCGTCGTTGAAGCCGCGCTTGTCGCGTGCGCGCTCCATTAGCCAGCGGATGACGCCACCGGTGAAGATGGCGAAGGTGGTTTCCAGCGGCAGGTACATGCCGACGGAAAAGAGCATGGGGCTCTTCACCTGGAGCAGGATGAGGGCCAAGCCCAAGGCGATGCCGGTGACCACAAGGGGCCAGGCCATGTCGCCGCCGACGATCCCTTGGCTGAGCATAGCCATCAGGCCCGCCTGGGGAGCGGAGAGTTTGGGGTCGCCGAAGCCGATGCCGCCCTCCTTGATGTTGCCTTGGTGGAGCATCCACAGGGGGAAGTAGAGCACTAGGCCGGAGACCAGGATGCCGATGAAGTCGCCGATCTGCATGGAGCGCGGCGTGCCGCCGAGGATATGGCCAACCTTGAGGTCCTGGAGCATTTCTCCGGCGACCGCGGAGGAGACGCAGACGACCGCGGCGACTCCGAGGACAGCGGCGACGCCGGCCGGACCCTTGACGCCAATGGCTACCATCAGCAGCGCGGCCACGATGAGAGTGGAGAGGGTCAATCCGGAGATGGGGTTGTTGGACGAGCCGATGATCCCCACCAGATTGCCGGAGACCGCGGCAAAGAAGAAGCCGAGGATGATCATCACCGCCGCGGCGACCACGGCGCCGGGCAGTGACTGGGCGAAGAAGTTGTAGAGCAGGACCATGGCGGCGAAGGTGACTGCCAAGCCGAGGAAGACAACCTTGAAGTTGAGGTCGATCTGAGTGCGGTCGTGGGCCTCAGTGTGCCCGCCTGCCTTTTTGAGGTCGGCGACGGCGCGCCTGATACCGGTGGCAAGCGCATTGCGCATTTTGAACATGGTGTAGGACGCGCCCACCAACATGCCGCCGACGGCGATGGGCCGCACGATGTTGCGCCAGACGTGGTTGGTGACCCCGTCCCAGGCCGCCTCTCCGCCGCCGGCCGGAAGGTTCTTCGACAGTTCGGGGCCTAGGAAGTAGACCAGGAGCGGAACCATCAGACCCCAGGCCAGCAGGCCGCCGGCGAAGTTGAGCGCGCCAAGACGCGGGCCGATGATGTAGCCGACACCAAGATAGGCCGGAGAGACAGCGGGAAGGGAGAACTTGGTGATCCCGCCGACCGAAACCGTACCGGCCTCGCCGATCCTGACCATGCTCTTGCCCAGTTCGCCAACCCTGAAGAGGAAGTCCCTGCTGGCGGAGAAGAGTTTCAGTTCTCCAAGCAGGTAGATGAAGCCGCCGATACCCATGGCCTGAAAGAGCGTCGAGGCCGCGTCGGAGCCACGCTGGCCGGCTTTGTGGATCTCAGCGGCGGCGGAGGATTCCGGGTAGGGCAGTTCGGGATCCTCGACCATGACCCGGCGCAGCAGGGTGACAAAGAGGATGCCGAGCGTTCCGCCGACCAGCATGAGCGCGCTCGATTGCCAATAGGCCTCGAACGAATCGAAGGCCGGCCACGCTTTGACGATGACAAAGGCGGGGATGGTAAAAATGGCGCCCGCGGCGACGGATTCGCCGATGCTGCCGACCGTTCTGGCTATGTTCTCTTCCAGGACCGAGCCCCTGAAGATCCTGAGGACGGCCATGCCGATAACGGCGGCGGGATAAGTTGCAGCGATGGTCTGGCCGGCGCGCAGGCCGAGGTAGGCATTGGCGGCGCCGAGGATAACAGTCATGATGAGGCCGAGCAGCACCGCGCGGAGGGTGAACTCCGGCATCTTCATGTCCGGTGGGACAAACGGTTTGTATTCAGTGTTGGGTTTGGACATTCGGTAGAACTCCGTGGGCCGGAGAAAATCATACCTGTTCAGGGGGAGTTTCCGCTAGTGAGTGATTTGCCCCACTGGCGAGAATCCGGTGAAGCCAGTTAAGTTGTGAGGTTTGTGTGGTTTCCACGCCGGCCGGTTATGGCACCCGGCTTGCACTGTATGGTCTGGCATACGTGATCACGGACACTTGCACCAAAGACAACCACTGCATCGAAGCCTGCCCGGTGAACTGCATTCACCCGACCCCAGAAGAGGGCGGCTACGACACTGTTCCGCAGCTCTACATCCACCCGACCGAATGCATCGACTGCGGCGCGTGCGTGCCCGTGTGCCCGACCAATTCGATCTACGTGCTGGACGAACTTCCCGCCGACCAGGCTTCGTTCGCCGAGACCAACGCAGCTTACTTCAACTAGACCGGGTTGGAGAGTGTGGAATGCCGCCGAAGGCGGCCGGGCCCGGCATGCGACGCATGCCGGGCTTTCCGTGCCGGGCCTGACAGGCCTAGAAGCCCATGGGGCCGCGGCCCTGTCCGGGCGCGGGTTTGGGCTTGCGGGGCAGTTTCTCTTCCCTGTTGGCCGTGTGGACCACCAGGGAGGCGACGACGGCTGACATCTGCATCATGTCCTGGCGGGGGATGCGATCGTAGACATCCATGTTGGTGTGGTGGGTACGGGTGTCGTACTCGAGCGAGTCCTGGATGAACTGGAATCCGGGCAGGCCGACTGCGTCGAAGCTCTGATGGTCGGTGCCGCTGGTATTGCGGATGGTGATGGTGGAGACGCCCAGGTCCTTGAATGGCGCCAGCCAGGTCTCGAAGATGGGGCGAACCATTTCGTTGCCCTGGAGGTAGATGCCGCGAATCTTGCCCCCACCGTTGTCGACGTTGTAGTAGGCCGAGAGCTTGTCCCATTCCGGCAGCGTTTTCATGTCAGACCGGTTGGCGAAGTGCTTGGTGACGTAGCCGCGTGAACCGAGCAGGCCCTGCTCTTCGGCGTCCCACAGGCCGATGCGCACGGTGCGGTCGAGCTTGAGGTCGAGCTTCTTGAGGATGCGCATCACCTCCATCATCACGGCGCTGCCGGCGCCGTTATCGGTGGCTCCGGTACCGGCATGCCAGGTGTCGAAGTGGCCGCCGATCATTACGACCTCATCCTTGTGCTTGCCGGAGCCGGGGATCTCCCCGACGATGTTGAAATTGTTCTGATCCGGCTCTGTCCACTGGTTCTGGATGTCGAGTTCGAGTTTGACCGGGACCTTCCTGTCGAGCAGGCGGTAGATGCGATTGTAGTGTTCGGCCGTGAGAACGACCATGGGCGGGGCGAGTTGCTCCTTGGGATCGCGCGAGCCGCCTCCCCCGGCGAAGTAGGTGCCGAGATCACCGCGGCTGCCGCTGATGATGGCACCGACCTTTTCTTCTCTCAGAAAGTCGTTCATCTTTCGCCGGAAAGCCATGATCTGCAAGAAGTTCTGCGGACCTCCCGGCCCTGCCTGCTGAGCTCGAGGGCCGAAGGCCATCATTTGGGCCTGGGCGAGTTCGGCCAGTTCGGCGTCGGAGTAGCGGCGGCCTTCGGGCCTATCATGCAGGGCAATCTGGACTTGATCAGAGGTGAGGACAATCTTGCCGGCGAGTTTGCCCTTCCACTTGGCGAGGTCTTCGTCGTTCTGAAGCCGGGCGAGAATGGCCTCACCGGAGAGCAGCCCCTCGGTGGAGGAGGTCCACGCCTGAGGAGCGCCGATGAGCGGCATGTGGGCCGGTTCGGTCATGGCTGCCACGAACTTCTTGTTTTCCCAGCCTTTGCCGAAGGTGCCCCAAGTTTCCAAGGTGGCGTTATCAATCCCCATTTCCTTGAGGGTCTTGACGGCCCAATCGGCCCCGGCCTTGTAGCGCGGACTGCCGGCCAGACGCGGGCCGTGGACGTCGGTGAGATTCCAGAGGTAGTCCATCACCTTGGAGTTCTGGAATGCCTCCTGCTTGATCTTGTAGATGGACTCCAGGTCCACCTTATCCTGCCCAAGGGCCAACACGGCCAGGGCAGCGGTACATGCGATGAGCTTCAAGTGCTGTTTCATATTGGTGGTTACGGGCGTACAGGGAGTAGAGACCCCGTCATTATATATTGCAAAGGCGAACCGGTACTCCCGTTTGTTACTCGACAATACCAGCCCCCTCTGTGGGTCTACCGGTCGGATGGGACCAGACCCGCTTTTTCTCCGATTGCTCCCCGCGCACTTTTCGGAGGATAATACAGGTGCGGGTTCAGCAGGGTCGAAGCAGTCCCCTAGCCGAGGCCGGCTGCGAGGAGTTATAGATTGAAGCGTTCCGCGAACGACGAAACACTACGCTGTTCTTTTTGCCACAAGACCCAGGACGTCGTTGGAAAGCTAATCTCCTCACCGAGCGACTACCCCCGTGCCTACATCTGCGATGAGTGCATCGCCGTCTGCAACTCGATTCTGGAGGACGATCGCCCGGAAAAGCCCTACGGCGCCCCGAACAAGCTGCCCAAGCCGTTGGAACTAAAGGAATGCCTGGACGCCTATGTGATAGGCCAGGACTCGGTGAAGAAGAAGCTGGCGGTGGCGGTGTACAACCACTACAAGCGGATTCAGATGAACCGGGCGAGAGTCGGCGAGGTGGAGTTAGCCAAGTCCAACATCTTGCTGATTGGGCCGACCGGGACGGGCAAGACGCTTCTGGCGCAGACGCTGGCGCGAATCCTCGACGTTCCGTTCGCGATTGTGGATGCAACGACGCTGACCGAAGCCGGCTATGTAGGCGAAGATGTGGAGAACATCGTTCTCCGGCTATTGCAGAATTCCGATTGGGACGTCCAGCGCTGCCAGTCCGGTATCATCTACATCGATGAGATCGACAAGATCTCGCGCAAAGATGAGAACCCCTCCATCACACGCGATGTGAGTGGCGAAGGTGTGCAGCAGGCTCTGCTGAAGATCCTGGAAGGCACGATCGCCAACGTGCCGCCGCAAGGCGGGCGGAAGCACCCGCACCAGGAGTTCACGCCGGTGGACACGTCCAACATCCTGTTCATTTGCGGCGGGGCGTTCGTCGGGCTGGAGAAGATCATCTCCCGCCGGACCGGGAAGAAGACGTTGGGCTTCAAGGGCGACGAGGAAAAACTTACCCCGCTCACTGTGCAACAGCGGGACATGACGCTGCTGGAGCAGTTGCAGCCTGAGGACCTGATACGGTATGGTTTCATACCGGAGTTCATTGGGCGGCTGCCGGTAGCCGGGGTGTTGGAGGATTTGGACCGCGCAGCGCTGGTACAGATTCTCACCAAGCCAAAAAATGCGATTCTCAAGCAGTACCAGAAACTGCTCGAGTATGAAAATGTTAAGCTGAGGTTCAGTGACGATGCGATGGAGGCGATTGCCGAGCAGGCTCTCCAGCGCAAAGTCGGGGCACGCGGCCTCCGTATGATACTGGAGGAGTTGATGCTCGATTTGATGTACTACCTTCCCTCGTACAAGAAGGTCCGCGAGTTCGCGGTGACACGGGAGATGGTATTGTCACAGAGGATCAACTGGGCGCTACTGGAAAAAGCGGGTTGATCGCGGCCTAAGTTGGAGGCCGCGGCTGTTCAGCGCGTCTGTTCAGATGGAGCCACTATCGTAGGGAAGCGGGTTGGGGCGCGATTAGGTATCCAACCGCTATCATCAAACCAGACATCTCCCACACAACACGATGAGCACAGCAAGAGAGAAGTCCGAAACCCGGCGCCATCCCATGATGCCCATTCGGGACGTCGTGATCTTCCCGCACATGATGACACCGTTCGTCGTGGGCCGGGAGTCGAGCGTACGCGCGCTGGAAGACGCCCTTTCGGGGGAGAAGAAGATCTTCCTGGCGACGCAACACGACGCTGGAGTGGACGAACCGCGTCCGGAAGACATCTACCAGGTTGGGACCGTCGCCAATATCGTGCAATCGGTCCGGATGCCGGACGGCAACATCAAGGTGCTGGTGGAGGGCGTGGAACGCGCCAAGATCATCTCGGTGGCCGAAGAGGATGGATTCTTCCGCGCAACGGTGAAGACCTTCCCGTCGAGGGTGGAGCAGGGGCCGGCGCTAGAAGCCTTGACGACGAGGGTGACCTCGCTGTTCGAGCAGTACGTGAAGCTGAGCCAGAACGTCAATTACGAGACGATGATCGCCGCCATCCGGGTGGACGATCCAGGCAAGCTGGCCGACACGGTGGGCGCCAATCTGCAACTGACGATCGAAGAGAAGCAGGAACTGCTGGAGATCTTCGACCCGATGGACAGGCTGACGCGCGTGGCCGACATGCTCGACATCGAGATCGAGAAGCTCAACGTCGACCGCACAATCCAGGGCCGGGTGAAGCGCCAGATGGAGAAGGCGCAAAAAGAGTACTACCTCAACGAGAAGATCAAGGCCATCCAGAAGGAACTGGGCCGCGGCGAGAAGTCGGAGTTCGACGAGATCAAGAAGAAGATCGACCAGTCCGGCATGACGGGCGACGCGAAGGAGAAGGCGCTGGCCGAATTGCGCCGACTGGAGCAGATGCCGCCGATGTCGGCCGAGTCGACTGTGTCGCGCAACTACCTGGACTGGATGCTGGCCGTACCGTGGAAGAAGAAGTCCAAGGAGATTCGCGACCTGCGTTTCGCCGAGGAGGTGCTCAACTCCGACCATTACGGTTTGGAGAAGATCAAGGAGCGCATCCTGGAGTTCCTGGCTGTGCGGCGCCTGGTGAAGAACCCGAAGGGCTCAATTCTGTGCTTTGTTGGGCCTCCCGGCGTGGGCAAGACTTCGCTGGGAATGTCGATAGCGCAGGCTACCGGCCGCAACTTCGTCCGCCTGTCGCTGGGCGGAGTGCGCGATGAGGCGGAGATCCGCGGGCACCGCCGCACCTATATCGGCGCGCTGCCGGGTCAGATTCTGCAGATGATGAAGAAGGCAGGAACGCGGAACCCGGTGTTCATGCTGGACGAGGTCGACAAGATGTCGACCGACTTCCGCGGCGATCCTTCCGCGGCGTTGCTCGAAGTGCTGGACCCGGAGCAGAACTTCATGTTCCAGGACCACTACCTCGACGTCGAATACGACCTGAGCGAAGTGTTCTTCATCGCCACGGCGAACGTGATGCACACCATCCCGCCGGCGCTGCAGGACCGCATGGAAGTCATCCGGCTCTCGGGCTACACCGAGATGGAGAAGATGGAGATCGCCCGGCGTTTCCTGGTGCCAAAACAGATGAAAGCCACAGGACTCGACCTGGACAACGTCGAGTTTCAGGACGCGGGCTTGCTGGCGCTGGTGCAGGGCTACACGCGTGAGGCCGGCGTGCGGAACATGGAGCGCGAGATCGGCAACGTATGCCGGAAGATCGCGCGCCAGATTGTCATCGCCCAATCGAAGGCCGAATCGGAAGCCGGCGTCGAGCGGGCGAGCGACGAGGCGGTGACGACGCCGATGAGCGTCTATCCCAAGGTGACGGTGGACGCGGCCAAGGTGACCGACCTACTGGGCGCGGCCCGGTTCCGCGATTTCAGCAAGGATAAGCTACCAGAAGTAGGTATCGCCACCGGCCTGGCCTGGACCGAAGTGGGCGGGCAGGTGCTTACCACCGAGGCCACGGTCATGGAAGGCCGGGGCCGCCTGATGACCACAGGAAAACTGGGCGATGTGATGCAGGAGTCGGCGCAGGCGGCGATGAGCTTTGTTCGCTCACGCGCCTCCATGCTGGGCCTGCCGCGCGACTTCTACCGCCATCTGGACATCCACATCCACGTGCCGGAGGGCGCCATCCCCAAGGATGGCCCATCGGCTGGAATTACCATTGCCACGACACTGTCTTCGGCGCTGACCAAGTTGCCGGTACGCGGCGACGTGGCCATGACGGGTGAGATTACACTGCGCGGCCGCGTGCTCCCCATCGGGGGCGTCAAAGAGAAACTGCTGGCCGCCCACCGCCACGGCATTTTCGAGGCCATCATGCCGCGCGATAATGAAAAG
>JACRKW010000122.1 GCA_016215215.1 Acidobacteriota bacterium | reverse complement strand
TCCATCATCCTGCTGGCCGTGCCCTTCTCCGCCGTCGGCGCCATCTGGCTGCTGTGGTGGCTCGGCTACAACATGAGTATCGGCGTCTGGGTCGGCCTCATCGCGCTGCTGGGCGTCGATGCCGAAACCGGCGTCTTCATGCTGCTGTATCTGGACCTGGCCTACGAGGACGCCCGCAAGAACGGGCGGCTCAATAACCAGCGCGACCTCGAGGCCTGCATCCTGCACGGCGCGGTGAAACGCATCCGGCCCAAGTTCATGACCGTGGCCACGATGTTCGTGGGCCTGGCGCCCATCATGTGGTCCGCCGGCGCCGGGGCCGACGTAATGAAACGCATCGCCGCCCCGATGATCGGCGGCATCTTCACGTCCTTCGTCCTGGAACTCATCGTCTATCCGGCTATCTATGAGGTGTGGAAATGGAACTTCGAACTAAAGAAACAGCTCTCGGCCTGATCGTACTGCTGGCCATGCCCGCGCTGCGCGCGGCTGGATTCGAGTACCCGGCGCGCCACGACCATTGGCGCGGCGGCTGCGCCGGCATGCTTCGTTTCACCCCTGAAGGCGTATCGTTTTCTCAAGTCGGGGGCAAGAAGACCAAGCACCAGTTGACGTGGACCTACGGATACATCCAGCAATTGGAGCTCACCGACGGGCGTTTGATCCGCCTGCTGAGCTACAAAGATCGCCCGGCGCTGGCCGGCAAGGACCAGCCCTTCGACTTCACGCTTGACGGCAGTCCGGACCTTGCGCCGCTCTACAAGGCGCTCACCGGTAATCTCGACCAGCGTTTCGTGGCGCGTCTCGGCGACCTCTCCGGCACGGCGCAGTGGCAGATCCCGGTGAAGCGCGTTCGCGCCATCCGCGGCTCGGAAGGAGTCCTGGCCGTCTTCGAGGACCGCGTTGTGTACAAGACCGCGGTCACCGGCGAGTCGCGCACCTGGCGCGACTCCGACATCCGCAACGTCTCCAGCAGCGGCCCGTTCGACTTCGCCCTGGACTCGCTGGAGAAGGGCGGCACATTCAGTTTCCAGCTCAAACAGGCATTGGACCCGGCGCAGTACGAAGCGCTGTGGCGCAGGCTCAACCGGCCTCGCGGCCTGTCGCTGATTTCGACCACCAAGGAGAATCCCCGATGAAGACCTTACTTCTGGCGCTGGCCGCTTCGGCGGCACTGCTGGCGCAACAGCCGGCACGGACCTACACCGGCGTCATTACAGACACGATGTGCGGCGCCGACCACTCCCATATGGGCGTCAAGCCGGACGAGAAGTGCGTCCGGGATTGCGTCAAGAGCGGCGGCGGCAGATGGAAGTACGCCCTGCTGGACGGAAAGAAAATGTACGTCCTCAGCGATCAGCAAACGCCGGAGAAGTACGCCGCACGCAAGGTGCGCGTCACGGGTGTGCTGTACGAAAAGACAGGAGTGCTGAAGGTGGACCGGATCGAGGCGGCCCAGTAGCCGCCCCAGTCCGCGATCAGTTGGCTTTGGTGGCGGTGAACGTGCCGCCGGTGCCGTTGGGGGCCTTGTAGGTCCCCTTCACCTCTTTGCCATTCACCGTTCCGGTGATCGCGTAGACGCCTTCCTCGGTGGTGACCTTGAAGCTGATCTGCGCGCCGTCGGCCTTGCCTTCAGTAATCGGGAGCATGCCTTCGTCGTTGCCGATCTCGCCCGTCAGCTTGGCGCCGTCCTGCTTCAGGTCGAGCGTGTAGCTGATTTCACGGTCCTCGCCAACCTTGGCGATGACCTTCCACTTGCCGCTGGCGCTGGCAGGCGCGGCTTGCGCTGGAGCGGCCGCGGCGGCCTCGTCGCGCGTGGCGGAGACGGTGCCGCTGGCGCCGTCGGGCGTGGTTACCGTGCCCTTCAAGGAGTCCCCGTCCAGCTTGAGCTTGAACGGGAGGTCTCCCATATCGAGGCTGAGCTTGAAAGTGAAGTCGTCGCCGGTGAGCGCAACGTCCTTCAGCGGCATCACGCCGCGCTCGGAGTTGAGGGAGGCGCTGAGCTTGCCGGCCTCGTCCTTCACGATGAGGTCGAACTTGTAGGTATTCCCGTCGGGCGCGTTCGCCGACATCTTCCACTTGCCGGCAACGCCGCCAGCGAGGGCGGGCAAGCTCAGGGCAAGCAGGGCAACGATAGAAGAGAAGGTTTTCATAGTCCTTTTCGCGGGCACGGGTTGTGCGGTCAAGTCCAGAGAGCGCTTACGTTCTGATCATACGACAGCCCGGGCAGGTCAGTTCGCCACGGGCGGTAACATGTCGGGCGTAACGCCCGTCACGGCCGCGGGCGCAGGCGTGGAACCGTAGATGGTGGACTCCTGAAGCTCCTGGCCCTCCCCGGTCTTCAGGATCAAGCTGACGACAATTCTTCTCGATTCGGGGCGATAGAACTGAACGCCGGAGCGAGCGTCTCGGCGCGACAGGCTGCGACGGACGCTCTTGGCGCCGTCCCGGATGACGACGGTCACACGCGAAGCGGAGAGGATGGCCTCCGCCTCACCGTTCCAGGAGATGACGAAGCGGCCGTCGCGCGGGCCTGCATAAAGCGACAGCATCTGGATGGGAGCAACGGCCTGCACCGTCGCCGCCTTCTTGGGTAGGCGCCGGGTGTACACCACGGCACCCACACCAGCCAGGCCGGCAACGGCCATCGCCGCGGCCAGCCACCATCTCCAGCGCCGGGTGGGCGGGCGCCGGGCGGGCAATGCAGGCACAGCAGTGGCTGCGGCGGTGGGGGCGGGGGCGGCCACGGTTGGTGCGGACCTCCGCGCTCGCCGCTGGCCGGGTTCGCGGGCCTTCGCCGGCAATGGAGCGACCTCGAACGCCGGAGCGGCAAAGCCCTCCAGATGCACCGCGCAGAGGATGTTCCCCAGCCGGTCGGGCGTCACCACCATCGCGAAACAGCCCGGCGGGAAGTAGCGCCCGTGCAGCCGTTCTTCCTCGGGAGTCATGGCCAGCCCCTGCCGGGTGTGGGAGATGAACCAGCCGAGGATCGTCTGGCCGGAGTGAGCCTCAACGCCTTCGAGGAACGCGGATAATCCTGCCTCGTCGCGCTGCGAGAGCAGGAACGCCGGGCCGCGGGAATGGTCGCAGGCGATGGGTCTCCAGTCGAACACTCGGAAAGAGTTGCCGGCCCGCGTGCCGAGCAGGACGCCTCCGATGCCCGTGGAGCCCAGCCCGTTCATGGCGCGAGAGCACTCGAAGCGAACCCGTTCCAGCACGGTGCGCGCGAACTCCATTCGCGCCCTGCCGTCGCCGGCTCGCCATTCCATCAGGTCGGGCGCCCCGGCTGGCGTGACCACGGCAGCCGCGGCTTGGGAAGCTCCCACTCCAGTTCTCCTCCACTGCGGGGACTGATTCCATAGTATCCTGATCTGCGCGATGAGGTGGTACCAGACGGCGGCCACGGCGGCCTCGCTGGCTGCCGCTTCGCTGAGAGCGCACAAGCTGAGGAGCTTTCTCACCCTGCTGGGCGTGATCATCGGGGTGAGCAGCGTGGTGATTGTGGGCGCGGCCATCGAGGGGCTGGGGAATTACGCCGAAGAGACGACCGCGAAGGCCTTTGGCAGCGAGAGCTACCAGATCGGCCAACTGCTCCAGGTGGGCCGATTGACACGGCGCGAACGCGTGGAGCGACTCAAGTACAACCATCGTATCCGGCAGGAGGATTACGCCTATCTCAAGCAGGAAACCGGCGGGCAGATCCTCTACAGCCCCTACCGCCGCCGCTCGGAGGACCTCCGCTACCGCGGCCAACTGCTGGAGGGAACCAGCGTCATCGGAGCTTCGGCGGCGCTGGCCGAAATCCGCGATGTCGTAATCACCGACGGCCGCTTCTACACCGAGCAGGAAGAGGGCAACCGCGTGCCGGCGGCCGTGGTCGGCGACGAGATCCGGGAGAAGTTCTTCCCCAACTCGAGCCCGGTAGGGAAGTCCCTGGACATCGCAAACCACCAGTTCGTCATCGTCGGCGTGCAGGAGAAGATCGGCGGCACGGGGGGCGACTCCCAGGACAATGCCGTCTACATCCCGGCGACGGTCTTCAACCGCATCTACGGACCGGACCGCTCCATGGTGCTGTTTGCCCGGGCCAGGCCTGGCGCCGGACTCTCCCTTGACGAAGCCCTGGATTTGAGCCGCGTAGCGTTGCGAAGCCGGTTCAAAACCCGCCCGGGCAAGCCCGATAACTTCGACACCATCACGCCGGACTCCATCCGCGAGTTCATCGGACGCATCATGGGGCTGATTGGAGCGGCGGTGGTGCCCATCACCTGCATCTCGCTGGTGGTGGGCGGCATCGTAATCATGAACATCATGCTGGTGAGTGTGACCGAGCGGACGCGCGAGATCGGTGTGAGGCGGTCGCTGGGCGCACGGCAAAGTGACCTGATGCTGCAGTTCCTGTTGGAGGCGGTGTTTCTGTCGGCCATGGGTGGCGCCGTCGGCCTCGCGCTGGGCGCGGCGGTGGCGGAGGTGGCGGCGCTCATCTCCGGCGTCCGGCTTCCGGTGACCATGCCGTACGTGCTGCTGGCTCTGGTGGTATCGAGCGCCGTGGGCGTGGTGAGCGGTTGGTACCCCGCGCGGCGGGCCGCCAGGCTCGACCCGGTGGAGGCGTTGAGAGCCGATTGATGAAGCTGCAACTGCACGCCGGTGAGAGCGTCCGCATGGCGCTGGACGCGCTATGGAGCCACCGCGTTCGGAGCGGCCTGACAATCCTGGGCATCGTGGTGGGCATCACCACTGTGGTGACGGTGGGGAGCCTCACCAGCGGGTTGCGCGCGGGAATTGTGACGTTCTTTTCCGAATTCGGGACCGACAACATCTTCCTGAACCGCTTCAGCCGCGACCCCAACACGCCGGGCTCCATGAAGGAACTGAAGCGCAAGCCCATCAAGCCGGAGTACGCCGGCATCATCCGCCGGACGGTGCGCGGCGTGGAGGATGTGAGCACGGTGATCTACATCACGTCGGAAACCAGCGGCGCCATCACGGCCAAGGCTCCCGGCTTTGAAACCGACAATGTGCTGCTGGCCGGATACAGCAGCAACGCCTTCAGCATCCAGCCGCGGGAAGTGAAGGCCGGCCGGCTGTTCACGCCCGAGGAGGCCGACCGCGGCGTGCGCGTCTGCGTCATGGGGCCGCTGGTGGCCGAGGCTCTGTTCCCCGACGGCCGGCCGCTGGGCCGCACTGTGTCGGTGGCCGGCGGCGAGTACACCGTGGTGGGAGTCTTCGCCGAGGCCAAAGGCGGATTCTTCGGACAGAACCAATTGGACTTGCAGATCGCCATCCCGTACCGCGTCGCCGCGCAGCGTTTCCCCACCGAGGACCGCCTGGTCTTGGTGGCCAAGGCCCGCCCCGGCATGCGCGACGAGGCCTACGACGAAATCCGTAACCTGCTGCGGCGCCTGCGGAACACGCCCACCGACGCCGAGGACGATTTCGGCCTCAGCACCGCCGATCAGATCATCAAGCGGCTGGACGGCATCCTCGGGCTGGTGGTTCTCGTCTCTGTGGCATTGTCGAGCCTCGGCCTGCTGGTGGGGGGCATCGGGGTGATGAACATCATGCTGGTGAGCGTGACCGAGCGCACGCGCGAAATCGGCGTACGAAAGGCCGTGGGCGCGCGCCGGCGCGACATTGTGGCGCAGTTCCTGCTGGAGGCCGTGACGCTCACCGGGCTTGGAGGGCTGTTGGGGATCCTGGCGTCGGTCGTGCTCACCATGGTGATCGGCATTCTGGTTCCGGCCCTGCCTGCAACCGTGCCCGGCTGGGCGCTGGGGCTGGGCTTCGGGGTGTCGGTAGGCACGGGCCTGTTCTTCGGCACCTGGCCGGCGATGAAGGCCGCAAGCCTGGACCCGGTAGAGGCGCTGAGGTACGAGTAAGCCTGCGGCACTTGCCTTATCGCAAGCAGGGCGACAAGAGCAGCCACGACGCCCGATTTGTCTCACCCCGGGCGCCGCGCCGGCAACTCACATGCGATACGGTGATGTGTGAGTCTGCCGAGAGGAGAGCCACCATGCCGGACAAAGTAGCGATTTTCGACACCACGTTGAGGGACGGCGAGCAGGCGGCGGGCACACGGCTGGGGCGGCGGGAGAAGCTGACCATCGCCAGGCAGCTCGCCCGCTTGGGCGTGGATGTGATCGAGGCCGGGTATCCAAACTCGTCGCCGGAGGACTGCGCGGCGGTGGAGGACATCGCCAGGGAGATGGACGGGCCGGTGGTGTGCGCTCTGTCCCGCGCGGTGCCGCAGGACATTGTGGCCTGCGGCAAGGCGCTGGCCAAAGCGCGGCGGCCGCGAATCCACACCGGCATCGGCGTCTCCGGGATCCACATCATGGGGAAGTTCGGCGACGACAAGTACGGCAGGACCGTGGAGGAGAAGAAGGCCCGCATGATCGAGATGGCCGTGGAGGCGGTGAAACTGGCACGGTCGTTCGTCGATGAAGTCGAGTTCTACGCCGAGGACGCCGGCCGGGCCGAGCCCGAGTATCTCTATCAGATGCTAACCGCCGCCATCGAGGCCGGCGCCAGCGTCGTGAACATACCGGACACCACCGGCTACGCTGTGCCGGAGCAGTACGGCGCGCTGATCCGCGGCATCCGCCAGAACGTCCCCAACATCGCGCGGGCCGTCATCAGCGTGCACTGCCACAACGACCTGGGTATGGCTGTATCCAATGCTCTGGCCGGGGTGGTGAACGGGGCGCGCCAGGTGGAGGGCACCATCAACGGCATCGGCGAGCGCGCCGGCAACGCGGCCCTGGAAGAGGTGGTGATGGCGCTCCGCACGCGGGCCGACTACTTTGGCCTGCACACGGGGATCAACACGCGCGAGTTCAGCCGCACCAGCCGTCTTGTGGCGGACCTGCTAGGCATGGCGGTGCCGGGGAACAAAGCCGTGGTGGGCGCAAACGCGTTCGCGCACAGCTCGGGGATCCACGTCGATGGGGTCTTGAAGAATCGCGAGACCTACGAAATCATGCGGCCGGAGGATGTCGGCTTCGAGCAGAGCCAGGTCGTGCTGACGGCACGCACGGGCCGCGCCGGATTGCGCGACCGCCTGGAGAAGCTCGGCTACACATTGATATCTGCACTTCTACAGCGGCACGGCGGCCATCCCTACCGCGACGGTACGGCTCAACGTCCGCGGCGAGATACGCGAAAGCGCCGCCACCGGAGACGGCCCCGTGGACGCTGTGTACAAGGCCATTGCGACGGTGGCGCGGCGGCAGGCGAAGCTCGTGAAGTACGACATCCGCGCCGTCACCAGTGGCACGGAGGCGCTGGGCGAGGTGACCGTCGTGCTGGAGTCCGAGGGCCGCAGAGTGACGGGCCGCGGCGCCTCCACCGACGTGATCGAAGCGAGCGCCAAGGCGTATGTGGATGGATTAAACCGCTTGGCCGGCCTGACCGGCAACCTGGAATAATCAACCCATGCGGCTTCGTTGGTTGGCGGCGACGGCTCTGGCGGCGGTAGCGCTGGGGTTCGCGTTGCAGTCCGGCGGCGGAGAACGCAAGCGGCCGTATGTGACAGTGCGGCCGGGTACGCATCCTGGGATCCTCTTCAGCGCGGAGGAGATTCCGGCTCTGCGGAAGCGCGCCTCGGGCGCGGGCATGGCGGGGGAGGCGTGGGCGCGTGTCAAGAAACTGGCGGCATCGCCTTACAACGCCGATCTCACCGTGAAGCAGGCTGTGGGCCGGGAGGGCGGCCGCCTGGCCGAACAACTCCAGGCCATGGCCCTCGTCTCCCTTGTGGAAAACGACCGCGAACTCGGGCGCAAGGCAGTGGAGTTGCTGGAGCAGACGGCAACGCGCTGGGACGCGGCGGAGTTCCACCGCGTGGTGGACAGCGACTTCTTTGCCACCGAGCACTGGCCGAAGGCGTTCGCCTACGCCTGGGACTGGCTGTATCCGCTGATGACCGAAGGCGAGCGGCGGCGTGTGCTGGAGCGCCTGGAACACTGGAACGCCGCGCTGTTCGCGCACACGGAAAGCTGGTGGTGGCGCGACGCCGGCTACAACTGCGGAGCCATCCCCGTGGGTGCGCAGGGCATCCTGCTGGCGGCGACTCGGGGGGAGTCCAAACACCCGGAGTACGCGCGCTGGCACGCCGAGTGCTTCCGCAAGATCCGGGACAACTACTTCCCGCAGACGTGGCGCGCCAACGGCATCTGCAACGAGGGGCCGGGCTACGCGCACTATCACCAGAACCCGACGCTGTTCGCCGAAGCGGTTCGGCGCCTGGGCGGCGAAGATATCATCCCAACCAGTGGCGCGGTGAACGCGATGCACTACCTGCGCCATCAATGGATGCCGCAGGGCGGGTGCGGGCCCGTGGGCGACAACACCGAGTACGGGCGTCGGGTCTTCCAGCCCATCTACCTCCGAGGCATCGGAGAGTTGCAGGACGCCGCGGGGCTGTGGACCTTCCTAAAGTATGCCGACCTGGACCGCATCAGCCCGCTGTGGGTGTTCCTCAACTACCCCGACGGCTTGAAGGCAGCGTCACCCGCGTCGCTGGGATTGCCGCCTTCGCACTACTTCGAGATCGACCCGAACCGGGCGGGCTACCTGTTCGGTCGCAGCAACTGGGACGACGAGCAGGCGCACTGGTTCGTGTTCACTTCGCGCCATGACGACGCCAATCACACGCACTACGACATGAACAGCTTTCTGTTCACTGCCTTTGGCGAGCAGTTCGCCACGCACGCCAACATCTTCCCTTACTCGCACCCGCATCACGGCGCGGACATCGAGCACAACATGGTGATCGTCGACGAAGGCGGAATGCCGGCCAACGACCGTCCTACTTCGGCGGGCGACGACGGTTCGATCCTCGGCTTCATGACAGGCGTAGCAGCGGGCCGCTTCGCCGACTATGCGCGCGGCGATGCCAGGCTTTCGTATGCCGACCGCAGCATCCGCGGATCCGCGCCGGGCAGGCGAAACGTCTTTCCGGTACGGGCACTTTTGATGAACCGTTTGAGATACGCGGCGATCGGGCAGTGTGCCGCATCGCGTTCCACCAACCCACCACGCCCACGCACGATTTCCGGGTGGTCCGCGGGGAAGGCTCGGCTGCCAGGTATGAATTGGGCCTGCTGCGCGTGAACCAGCGCGGCGCGCGGGCTCGATTCGTGGCGGTGGCGGCGGCCTCGAGATTGGGTGAAGAACCGCCGCGGTTGAAACGGGGCCCACAAGCGACGGGCAGCCCGGAGGCGGCCAGTATGGTGGTGGAAGGCCCGGGCTTCAGTGACCTGATCATTTGGCAGCCGGAGGAGCTTCCGGATCAGGGCGGGCGTGCGCTGGCGGCGGGCGCGATGAAGACCGATGCGTTGCTCGCGATGGTGCGCACCGCGCCGGACGGCCGCATCCTGGGCTATGTCATGGGAGACGGCACCAGCCTCGAGTACGGCGGGCGCGTGCTGGCATCGTCCAAACGGGCGTGCAGCGTGGTGGCGGACGAGTCGGGCGTTCAGACCGGCGCAACGCGGCGCGCGCGGCAGGGCTTGCCGCCATTGGCCGCTGAGGTCACGGCTTGGAGGCCAGGAGGTACCAGATGAACAATCCCATCTCGCGGAGATCGTTTATTGCCGCCGCGGCGGCGCAGTCGCAACAACGGCGAATCTTCGTCGTCTCCAACTTCCATCCGGCCAGTTGCGGCTGGCTCACCAACTTCTCGATGGAACGCGTCTACTGCGCCAACACCTACTTCGACCACCTGGACCGCGTCCGCGACGATCCCGAGTACGCCTTCGTGCTCTCGGAGTGCAACAACATGATCGCCATGCTGAACTTCAAGCCGGAGCGGGCGGCGGAACTGAAGCAGGCCATCCGGTCTGGCCGTGTGGAGTTGGTGAACGCCTTCTTCCTGGAGTCCACCATCAATCTCTCCGGCGGTGAAGCGCTGGTGCGGCTCGGCGTGGAGGGATTGCGCTGGCAACAGGAAGTGTTCGGCGTGAAGCCGCGATTCGCCTGGTGCATCGACGTGTGTGGCACGCACCCCCAGATGGCGCAGATCACCGCCGGCCTGGGCCTGGAAGCGCTGGTCTACACGCGCGGCAACACGACGGGCTCAGCGCTGCACTGGTTCGACTCGCCGGACGGCACGCGCGTACCAGCCATCTCCCCAGGCCACTACTCCGACGCGCGGCCCATCTTCTCCACCAAGGTTGACTTGGACGCCAGGCAGGTGGAGGAGATGAAGAAGGAGTTCGACGCAAAGCAGAAGACGACGCCGGAAGGCGCTCCAGTACTCGTGCTTGGCGGCAACGGCGACTACAACCTGGCGCCCCTGCGGACGGACTATCCGCGGGCGTTCGCCGGGGAGTGGCGCCGGCACGATCCGGGGACGGAGGTGCGCTTCACGACTTTGTCGAAATACTTCGACCAGGTGGCGCCGGGATTGAAGTCCAACCGGTGGAAGCTCCCCGTGATGCGGGGAGGAACGGGCTTCTTCTTCCTCTCGTTCTGGATCGAAAGCCCACGTGTAAAGACCTGGTTCCGGCGGTGCGAGCGGCAACTGCTGGCGGCCGAAGCGCTGGCCACCGCGGCGAGCCTAGCGGGGAGGCACGCCTATCCGGTGGAGGATCTGCACCAGGCGTGGCTCCAGATGTTTCTGAACATGGACCGCAACACGCTGTGGGGCGCGGCCGGCGGGATGGTGTTCGAGCACGCCGAGTCATGGGACGTGGCCGACCGCTTCCGCAGTGTCGAAGCTGGCAGCCGCAAGGTCCTGGATGAGGCGGGCCGCGCGTTGGGCAACTCTGGTTCCTCGGTGGTCCTGTTCAATCCGTTGAATTGGCGGAGAGAGGACCCGGTAGTGCTTCCGGCCGCCTCTGTTCCGGCAGGCGTCGAATGCGAAGCGCTGGGGAGCGATCGCGTCTTGTGCCGGCCCGCGCTGGGGCCGGCGTCGGTCACGGTGCTCCGCCCAGCGTCGGGACCCGCGCCCGCGCCGCCGGCGATCCCCCTGCCCCTGCGGATCGAGAACCGCTCGTACAGCGCACAGGTGGACCCGAAGACCGGGGCGTTGACCAGCCTGCGAGTAAAGCCGTCAGGCAGAGAAATGCTGGGCGGCGCGGCCAACGTACTGGTGGCCGAACGGCCGGAAAAACAGGCTGGAGACCCCGGGGATCACATGCTGGGGCGGGCGCAGCGCATCAGGCTGGGTACGTCGTCTGACGGTCCCGTGCGCGTCAATTGCGTGCGTGGCGCGGTGGCGACCACGGTGACCGTGGAGGGTGTCTTCTTCGGTGGAGGAGCGTGCAAGCGGCTGATGCGGTTCTACCACGACTCGCCGCGAATCGACTTCGAGACGGAGCTGCACGACATTCCGGACCGCACCGTGGTGCTGGCTGAGTTCCCGCTGAATGCTGACGTCGCCGAAGTGCGGCGGGCCGTTCCCTACGGCTTCACCCACAGCGCCTGGCCGGAGCCCACCGGGGAACTGCCGGGATTCAACAAGGGCATCACCCCGGCCGTGGGTTGGAGCCATTACACACTCGGCGATGGGCGCGGACTGGCAATACTGGACCGCGGGCTCTCAGGCCGAGAACTCACCGGGCGGACGCCTGTGATCTTCCTGCTCAACGCCACCGAGAAGTACTATGGCTATCCGAACTCGTGGCTGTCGGGCAAAGGGCGGCACGTGCTGGAATACGCGATCGTGGCGCACGAAAGCGGTTGGACCGCCGCTCGCATTCCGCACATGGCGGCCGAGTACAACACGCCGCCGTTCCCGCTCAACGGAGGCGGCCGGCGGACACAGTCCTTCCTGGAGACGAGCGGCAACGTGATCGTCGAATCGCTGCGCCGCGAAAGCGAATTCCTAGAAGCGCGGCTGGTGGAGTGTTTCGGACTGAAGGGCGAAGCGGACGTGCGCCTGCGGCTGCCTCACCAGGACGCCGCGCTCACAGACATGCTGGGGGCCAATCGCCGGGATCTGGGCAAAGGGCCGGTCTACCGGTTCGCGGTCCGGCCGCAACAGATTGTCACGCTCCGGTTTCGGACAGCCAGCCCCGTGGCGCCGGCCAGGGCGCTCCTGGATTGGGCGCCGTTGGTTCCGGAGGCGAAACGCCCGGCGCTGCGGCGCTACTCAAGCGAGAAAGGGCATCCGCCGCGCGGGGTGTAGGTGGGGCTCAGAAGCCTTGGTCCAGCAGCCCCTCGACCGTCAGTTTGCGTCCTGAAACGTCGAGCGTGGCCAGCATCTTCTCGACGTACTTGGCCAGCACGTCCGTCTCCAGGTTGACCATGTCGCCGGGACCTTTGGCGCGCAGGGTGGTGTTGGCGCGGGTGTGCGGAATGATGGTGACACCGACGACGTCATCCTCGACGCGGGCGATGGTGAGGCTGATGCCATCAATGGCGATGGAGCCCTTGAAAACGAGATACCGTTGCAGTTCGGCGGGCACGCGCACCTGGAGCCACCAGTTGTCGTCGCCGAGCGGTTCGATGGAAACGATCTCGCCCGTGCCGTCGACGTGACCCTGCACGATGTGGCCGCCAAGACGGGAGGTGGCCAGCAGTGCGCGTTCCAGGTTGACGGGGTCGCCGGGCCGCAACCTGCCCAGACTGGAACGCTCCAACGTCTCCGGCGCCGCATCGGCGGCGAAGCTGGACGTCTCCAGAGCCACGGCCGTGAGGCAGACTCCGTCGACGCAGACGCTGTCGCCCTCCTTCAAATCGCCGCACACCTTCGGGGCGCGGATGCGCAAACGGCTGCCGGCCGAACGCGGCTCCACCGAAGCCACGACGCCAAGCTCTTCGATGATGCCGGTGAACATGTGTCAGTCCTTCCTCAGCCAGGCTTCCACGGCGAACTCGTCCGGCGGGATCGGATGCACTCGGGTTCCGGTGAAGCGGATGGCATCGGAGCGGCGCCTGCGGCCGATGCCGCCGGCCACTGGCAGCGACTGCATGCCGCCAAGAATCTTGGGGGCATAGTAGAAGAAGATCCGGTCCACCGCGCCGGACTCCAGCGCGGTCCAATTCACCTTGCTGCCGGCCTCGATCATGAGTGATTGGTACCGGCGCGCGCCCAACTCCTGCACCACTTTCAGAATGTCGGGACGGCCGCCCGGACCGTCGGCCACCAACACCTCCACCCCGCGGGCCTCCAGCGCCTGACGGCGCCAGGTGGGGGCGACGGAGGTGCAGACGGCAAGCACGTCCTGGTTGCAGGTCTCCACCATGCGCGACTCCAGCGGCAGGCGAAGCAGCGAATCCAGCACGATGCGCAGCAGCGGGCGCGGGCGCTGCTGTCCGCTGCGGTCTGTCAGCTGGCAGTCGTCCGACAGGACCGTGTTGATTCCCGTCAATATGGCGTCGTGCAGGTGGCGCAGCTCCTGGACGTGGGCTCTGGCGCGCTCCGAGGTGATCCAGCCGGAGTTGTCCTCCGGCGCGGCGATCTTGCCGTCGAGCGTCACGGCGGACTTCAGCGTCACCAGCGGCAGGCCTGTGCGCATGAAGTGGAAGAAGGGACGGTTGACCTCTTCGGCCTCAGCGGCAAGGGTGGAATCGACCACTGCCTCTATGCCGGCATCGCGCAAGCGGCGCAGACCGTTACCGGCGACGCGCGGGTCCGGATCCTCAGTAATCATGACGACGCGCCCGATCCGCGCCTGGATCAGGGCCTCCGTGCATGGACCGGTGCGTCCCTGGTGGCAGCAGGGCTCCAGGTTGATGTAAAGCGAGGCGCCCTCAGCCCGCGCGCCGGCCTGCTCCAGCGCGATCATCTCGGCGTGACGCACACCGGCCCAGGTGTGGAAGCCGCGGCCCACCACTTCGCCGTTCTGCGCCACCAGCACCGCGCCCACGGCCGGATTGGGTGAAACCAGCCCAAGCCCCTGGCGGGCGAGAGAAAGCGCTTCGCGCAGGTGCTCAATGCTCATGCTTCAAAGAGGGACGAGATGAATCTCTCGGGTTCGAACGGAAGCAGATCGTCGGACTGTTCGCCGACGCCGATGTAGCGGATGGGCACGTTCAGCTCGCGTGTGATAGCCACCACAATGCCGCCTTTGGCCGTGCCATCGAGCTTGGTGAGGACCAGGCCGGTGACCCCGGCCGATTCGGTGAACTTGCGCGCCTGCTCCAGGCCGTTCTGCCCTGTAGTGGCGTCCAGAACCAGCCAGACCTCATGCGGAGCGCCCGGGACCACTCGCGCTGCCGTGCGGCGCATCTTCTCCAGCTCGGTCATCAGGTTTGTCTTGGTGTGCAGGCGGCCGGCCGTGTCCACCAGCAGCACGCCGGTCTTGCGCGCCTTGGCGGCCTGGAGCGCGTCGAAGATGACGGCGCTCGGATCGGCGCCCTGCGCCTGGCGGATCGTCTCGGTGGACGTGCGCTGTCCCCAGACCTCCAACTGCTCGATGGCGGCCGCGCGGAAGGTGTCTGCGGCGCAGAGCAGGACGCTGCGGCCTTCCTCCTTGAATCGCGCCGCCAGCTTGCCGGTTGTGGTGGTCTTGCCGGAGCCGTTCACGCCGACCATCAGGATGACGGTGGGCGGCTCGGCCGAGAAGTTGAGCGGCCGGTCGGATGCCTCCAACACGCCCAGCAGATGCTCGCGGATCAGTTGGCGGAGTTCGGCGGGATCGTTCACCAGGTGGCGCTCGACTTTGCGTCGGATCTCCTCCAGGATCTCGGCGGCCGTTCGGACGCCGACGTCGGCGGTGATGAGCGTGTACTCCAGCTCGTCGAGGAGATCGGCGTCGATCTCCTTCTTGCCGAGGAGAATATCTTCGACCTGGTTCACCAGGCCGGCGCGGGTCTTCTGGATGCCTTGTTTCAGGCGGTCAAGGAGGCTGAGCATGTAAGTTTTACTTGAGCTTCTTTCAATTGTAGCGAGAATAGATGAATGGCTATGAAACAGTTGGTAACGGTCGTGTTGCTGGCCTCCTCCGCAGCAAGCCAGCTTCTTGCGCAGGTGAGCCCCCAGCGGCTGGAAGAGCAGGCCCAGGCATACTTCGATGCCGGCAGGTTCAATGGGACCGCGCTGCTGGCCAAGGACGGCAAGCCGATGTTGAGCCAGGGCTACGGGATGGCCAACGTGGAGTGGAACATCCCCAATGCCCCGGACACGAAGTTCCGGCTGGGCTCGATCACCAAGCAGTTCACGGCCATGGCGGTGCTGCTGCTGGACCAGCAGGGCAAGCTAAAGGTGGAGGACGCTGTCTGCAAATACGTGGACCCGTGCCCTGATGCGTGGAAACCCATCACCATCCATCACCTCCTGACGCACACGTCGGGGATTCCGAACTTCACCAGCTTCCCGGATTACACCAAGACGATGATGCTGGCGTCACCGCCGGCCGAGAGTCTGAAGCGGTTCCGCGACAAGCCCCTTGATTTCACGCCCGGCGAGAAGATGTCTTACTCCAACTCCGGCTACGTACTGCTTGGTCTGATTGTGGAGAAAGCTGCCGGGACCAAGTACGACGAATACACCCGCAAGAACATCTTCCAGCCGTTGGGGATGAAGGACACCGGGTATGACTGGCCGTCTGACGTGCTCCCGAAGCGCGCTTCCGGATACGAGGGCGCCGGGCAGAATCTGCGCAACGCGGCGTATCTCGATATGACCATCCCGCACGCCGCGGGCTCGCTCTATTCAACGGTGCTGGATCTGATGAAGTGGGACGAGGCGCTGCGGGCCGGCAAACTTCTGACGCCGGACAACTACCGGCGCTACTTCACGCCCGACAAGAACAACTACGCCTACGGGTGGACCGTGAGGACTGTGGACGGGGCAGAAGTGATCTCGCACGGCGGCGGCATCAACGGCTTCTCCACGATGATCATCCGCGTGCCGAGCCAGAGCCTGGTGGCGGTCACGCTTTCCAATGTGCTGCCATCTCAGGCCGCCAGGCTGGCGCAGGACCTGATCGACCTGGCGCGGGGCAAAGAGGTGGCCAAGCCTGTCAAACAGACCGAGGTGCAGTTGCCGGCCGAGACACTGAAAAAGTATGTCGGTGAGTACGCTCTGAGTCCCACATTCGTGTTGACTGTGACGCTGGAGAACGGAATGCTGATGACACAGGCGACGGGGCAGCAGAAGATCCCGGTATTTGCCAAGAGCGAACGGGTGTTCTTCCTCAAGGTCGTGGAGGCGGAACTGGAGTTCCAGGTCGACGAGGGCGGAGCCGTGACCGGTCTGATACTGAATCAAAACGGGCGGAAGATGCCCGCCAAGCGGAAGTAGTCTACTCGCCGATGATCTTGACCAGAACGCGCTTGCGCCGCCGGCCGTCGAACTCGCCGTAGAAGATCTGCTCCCAAGGGCCGAAGTCCAGCCGGCCGGCCGTGATCGCAACCACCACCTCACGGCCCATCAACTGCCGCTTCATGTGGGCGTCGGCGTTGTCCTCGCCAGTACGGTTGTGATGATAGCCGCGAACGGGCTCGCGCGGCGCCAGCTTCTCCAGCCACACTTCATAATCGTGGTGCAGCCCGCTTTCGTCGTCGTTGATAAACACACTGGCGGTGATGTGCATGGCGTTGACCAGGCACAATCCCTCGCTTACGCCTGAGGCGCGCAGACACTCCTCCACTTGCGGCGTGATGTTGACAAAGCCCCGGCGCGAAGGAACCTCGAACCAGAGCTCACGGCGGTAGCTCTTCATCTCTACCGCCATTGTCGCCCATCCCGGCCGCCAGCCCGCTCAGCGCTGGTAGTTGAAGATGATCACCGAAGCGAACTTCACCGCCTGGCCGTCCTTCACCATGGGTGTGAATTTCCACTGCCGGACCGCGGTGAGAGACGCCTGTGAGAACATGGCATTCCCCTTGATCACCTTGGCATCCTCCACGTCCCCTTGAGCATTGACAACGATGGAAACCTCCTGCTGCCCGCTAACATTCAACTGCTTGGCGGCCAACGGAAAGTCCGGATT
>JACRKW010000121.1 GCA_016215215.1 Acidobacteriota bacterium | reverse complement strand
CGCACCAGTTCCGGGTAGAAGTCCCCGGTGTCGATCAGGTCATGCAACGCTTTCTTATCCGCAGCCGTGTACCGGGGCCACTTGGTCAGCGAGGTCAGTATAGCTCCCGGCGCCGTCACAGCCCTCGGACCGCCGCTCAACGCCAGGCTCTCGGTCTTGGCGAATGCGCTCGCCGCCAATCCGGCGCCGCTCGACGCCAACACAAACTCCCGCCTGTTTCTCGAATCGCGTCTCGACATGAAACCCTCCTTGCGCTAGTCCAGGATTACCATAGCGCGCGGCCCAAGTCACCGGCCTACCGGAACTCTTCCCAATCGATGCCGCGCATGTCGCCGTGCCGCAGGAATTGCCGGTGCATCGCCAGGCCCAGCGACAGCGACAGCGGTTCATGCCCTTCCTTGGCCAATTTGAGATACTCGCGCAATTGTGGCCGGTAGTCCGGATGCGCGCACCGGCTGATGATCAATTCGGCCCGCTCATGCGGATCCTTGCCCCGCAAGTCCGCGACCCCCTGCTCGGTGATCATGATCTGCACCGAATGTTCGCTATGGTCCATGTGAGATGCCAGCGGCACAATCGCCGAGATCTTTCCGTTCTTGGCCGTCGATGGGCACGAAAACACCGACAGGTACGCATTGCGCGTGAAGTCCCCCGAGCCGCCGATGCCGTTCATCATGGTCTTGCCCATCACGTGGGTCGAGTTCACGTTCCCGCCCAGGTCTACTTCAATCGCGGTGTTCATCGACACAATCCCCAGCCGGCGCACGATCTCCGGATGGTTGGTGATCTCCTGCGGCCTCATCAGGATCTTCTTTTTGAAGAAATCGAGGTTGCCGGTGACTCTCCGCATGGTCTCGGGCGACAGCGTCAACGCACAGGTGGAGGCGAAAGTGCACCGGCCTTCCTCTAGCAGGGGCACTACCGAATCCTGCAGGACTTCGGTGTACATCTCAAACGCCGGCACGGCTTTGTTCCGTCCCAGCGCCCCCAACACGGCGTTGGCTATGTTGCCCACCCCCGATTGCAGCGGCAGAAACTGCGGTGGAACCCGGCCCGCCTTCATCTCCGACACCAGGAACTCGGCCACGTTCTCGCCAATCTGATCCGTGACAGGCGTAGCCGCATCGAAGCCGCCGCTCTCATCCTCCAGTTTGGTCAGCACCACGCCGGCGATCTTCTTTGGGTCCACCACGCAGATTGGCGAGCCGATCCGGTCCGGCGGCGAGTAGATCGGTATCTCCTGCCGCGCCGGCGGATCCATGGGCTCGAACAGATCGTGCATCCCCAGCAGCGCGCTCGGGTGCATGGCGTTCAGCTCGATCAGCACCTTGTCCGCCAGCCGCAGGTACGTGTTCGACGCCCCAACGGACGTCGACAGTACGATACCGCCGCCCGGCGTGATGTCGCAGGCCTCCACTACCGCCCAGTGGATCGGCCCCAGGTAGCCGTATCGTACGATCTGCGGCAACAGCGACAGGTGCATGTCCACAAACCGCACCTGCCCCGCGTTGATCTGCTTTCTGAGCGTGGCGTCGGATTGATAAGGCGTCCGGAAGCTGATGGCCTCCGCCTTCGCCAGCGCGCCGTCCAGCGACTCGCCCGTCGATGCGCCAGTTAACACGCCCACCTTGAACTCGCGCCCCGCAGCGTGTTCGCGCAGGGCCTTCTCCGCCAGCGCCGCCGGAATCGCCTTCGCTGACCCGGCCGCCGTGAATCCTGAGAACCCGATCGTCGAATTATGCGCAATCAGCTCCGCCGCCTCTTCGGCGGTCAGAACGGGAAACGGTAGTGACATGATGATTACTCCTTGGCGCCGGCCGCTCGCCCGCGTCTATGAAAAAGCACTAGCATCTCGCGTGCCGCGCCGAATGAACTGATATGGCCCCGCCGCACCTCTTCCACCATCACGGGAAGCCGGCGCCCCACCTCCTGATCGCGATGGAACATTTCATCCAGGCCCGTTGCCAGCAGTTCCTTCATCCAGTCCAGCGCCTGGTTCCGCCTCCGCTCCTCAAGGTGTCCGTTCGACTTCATGTGCGCCCCGTGCTCCAGCACCATCCCCCACACTTCCGCCACACCCTCGCCGCTCAGCGCTGAACAAGTCAGCACGCGCGGCGCCCAGCCGTCAGCCGCAGCCGGGAACAGGTGCAGCGCGCTCTCGTACTCCGCCCGCGCCTGATCGGCTCGCGCGCGGTTGTCCCCGTCCGCCTTGTTGATCGCCATCCCGTCGATCATCTCCATGATGCCGCGCTTCATTCCTTGCAGTTCATCGCCCGTCCCCGGCGCCATCAGTAGCAGGAAGAAGTCCGTCATCGAGCGGACAGCCGTCTCACTCTGCCCCACTCCCACCGTCTCCACGATCACGTTCCGATATCCGGCGGCCTCGCATAGCAGCAGCGTTTCCCGCGTCCTTCGTGCCACGCCGCCCAGGTGCCCCCGCGCCGGCGAGGGCCGGATGAACGCCCGATCTTCGGCCGCCAGCCGGGTCATGCGCGTCTTATCTCCCAAGATGCTCCCGCCCGAGATCTGGCTTGACGGATCCACGCTCAGCACCGCCACATTCTCGCCTTGGTCGCGCAGCAGGTGCATCCCCAGCTCGTCGATGAAAGTGGACTTCCCCGCACCAGGCACGCCCGTGATCCCCAGCCGCCTTGATTTCCCGGACTGCGGCAGAACCCCCTCCAGGATCCGTTCCGCCAGCTCCCCGTCCGCCTCCAGTTCACTCTCAATCACCGTGATCGCCTGTGCCAGCTTCACCCTGTCGCCGCACAGAATCCCGTTGATGTACTCCAACGCCGTCAGACGCCCCCGCCGCGCGTCCACTTTGCCTGCCTCAGGCTCCACTTGTCTCCCCCTTCACTTGCTCAACGCGGCCAGCACCTTCTGCGCGCATACTGGAATCGCCGTGCCGGGGCCGAAGACCTCCAGCGCCCCGGCCTCTTTCATTTCATCGTAGTCCTGCGTCGGAATCACCCCCCCCACGAACACCTCGATGTCGGCTCGCCCCAGCTTCCGCAGCTCCTCGACCAGTTCCGGCACCAGTGTCTTGTGCCCGCCGGCCAGCGAGCTCGCGCCCACAGCATGGACGTCGTTTTCCGCCGCCATGCGCGCAACCCCCTTTGGCGTCGCAAACAGCGGCCCCACATCCACGTCAAAACCAAGGTCGGCCAGCGCCGTCGCCACCACCTTCGCGCCTCTGTCGTGTCCGTCCTGCCCCATTTTGGCCACCAGGATACGCGGCCTGCGTCCTTCGGCTTTAGAAAAGGTTTCGGCCATCTGCCGAGCCTTCTCAAACTCCACATCGCTCCGGCTTTCGCTCGAATACACGCCGGCGATCGTGCGGTTCACCGCCTGGTACCTACCGAATACCTTCTCCATCGCCAAACTGATCTCGCCCAGCGTCGCCCGCACCCTCGCCGCCCGGACCGTCAATTCCAGCAGGTTCCCTTCTTCGACTTCGGCGCACTTCGTGATCGCCGAAAGCGACTCTTCCACCGCCACAGCGTTTCGGGCCGCTTTGACCTCCCGCAGCCGTCTCACCTGCGCATCCCGCACCGCCGCGTTGTCCACCATCCGAACTTCCACTGCATCTTCCGCATCCTGCCTGTAGCGATTCACCCCGACGATCACTTCCCTGCCCGAATCGATCCGCGCCTGGCGCCGCGCCGCCGCCTCTTCAATCCGCATCTTCGGCAATCCCGTCTCGATCGCCTTTGTCATCCCGCCCAGCGCCTCCACCTCCTGAATCAGCGTCCAGGCCTTCCGCATGAGCGCGTCCGTCAGGCTCTCCACGTAGTAGCTGCCCCCCCAAGGGTCCACCACGCGGCAGATCCCGGTCTCTTCCTGCAGATAGATCTGCGTGTTCCTGGCGATCCGCGCCGAGAAGTCCGTTGGCAGCGCTATCGCTTCGTCCAGCGCGTTTGTGTGCAGTGATTGCGTGTGCCCCAGCACGGCCGCCATCGCCTCTATCGCCGTCCGCGCCACGTTGTTATAGGCGTCCTGCGCCGTCAACGACCAGCCCGACGTCTGCGAGTGCGCCCGCAACGTCATCGACCGTGCGTCTTTCGCTCCGAAACTCTTCACGATCTTCGCCCACAGCACCCGCGCCGCCCGCAGCTTGGCGATCTCCATGAAGTGATTCATGCCGATCCCCCAGAAGAACGACAGCCGCGGCGCGAACTCGTCCACGGCCAGGCCCGCGTTTACTCCAGTCCGCAGATACTCCAGACCGTCGGCGAGCGTGTAGGCCAGTTCCAACTCCGCCGTCGCCCCCGCCTCCTGCATGTGATAACCGGAGATCGAAATGCTGTTGAACTTCGGCATCTTCGCCGCCGCATAGCGGAACACGTCCGCCACGATCCGCATTGACGGCGCCGGCGGATAGATGTACGTGTTGCGGACCATGAACTCTTTGAGAATGTCGTTCTGAATGGTTCCTTCCAGTTTCTCCGGCGCCACCCCCTGCTCTTCGGCCGCCACGATGTAGAACGCCATCACTGGCAGCACCGCGCCGTTCATCGTCATCGACACCGACATCTGGTCCAATGGGATGCGATCGAAGAGGATCTTCATGTCCTCCACCGAGTCGATGGCCACGCCGGCTTTTCCCACATCACCCGTCACACGCTCGTGATCGGAATCGTAACCGCGATGGGTCGCCAGGTCGAACGCCACCGAAAGCCCCTTCTGTCCCGCAGCCAGGTTCTTTCGATAGAAGGCGTTGGACTCCTCAGCCGTCGAGAAGCCCGCGTACTGCCGGATCGTCCACGGCCGCATCACGTACATCGTCGAGTACGGCCCCCGCAGAAACGGCGCGATCCCCGCCGCGTACTCCAGGTGCTCCAGGCCCGCCAGGTCAGCCGCCGTGTACAGCGGTTTCACTTCAATCTGCGAGAAGTTAGGGCGCACCTACTTTCCCCCCTTCTCACCCACGCCCAGCCGGTCCTGCCAGTCCGACAGCGCTTTCACCATGTCCGGCCCAGCATCGGTGAAGCCCCGCACGACCTGCGTCTGCGCCTGCGATCGAACCGAACGCTCCAGGCCGGCGATATGAGCATCCGATGCGCATAGCACCACCAGGTCCGCATCGCAGGCCTCGAACGAGTCGCTCTCCTCCACCTGGAAGCCGGCGCATCCATAGAAGTTCAGGCAGAACCGCACCTGCGCCATCTGCGCCTTCTGCTCCCCGCGCCTCAGCAGCAGCACCTTCGGACGTTTGCCCGTCATCCGCGCGTGGCGATCGGTGCGCAGACGGATCTCCTCCATCGGCCGCGCCAGCCGCCAGCCCGCGCTGCCAAGCGAATCCACTTCTCCAAGTCCTCTCTCGTTTGTGTCTGGATAGCCGTTTACGCCCACCAGCGTCCGCCGCCGCGACGCCACGGCTTGTTCTTTCGCCAGCCTCGACGCCGTCAGCCGCTCTTCGATGAATTCCGTCGCCCGTGCGTAGCCACCCTTAGTCTCCACCCGCTGAAACATCGCCCAAGCCTCTCGCGCCAGCGCGCCGGTCAGCGCTTCCACGTAGTACGATCCGCCCGCCGGGTCCGCAACCCGGTTCAGGTGCGACTCCTCCATCAACAGAAGCTGCACGTTCTGTCCCAGCCTCGACGCGAAGCCCGCCGCCTGCACCACCAGTCCGTCACACCCCCCGATCACCGCCGACAGCGCTTCGGTCGTCGCCCGCAGCAGGTTCGTGTAGGGGTCGTGAATACTTTTGTTGGCCAGCGCAGTCACCGCGTACAACTTCAGCTCACCCCCCGCCCCGTACGCCTCCGCCACCCGCGCCCACAGCAGACGCGCCGCCCGCAGCTTCGAGATCTCGAAGAAGTAGTTCGAACCCACCGCGAACGCCAAGCCCGTCACCGTGCGCTTTGCTGCCAGTTCGTCCGACCCAGCCGAGATGGCAAACGCCAACTCCTCCACAGCCGTCCCACCTTGTTCGTGCCACCGGGTTGCATCAACAATTCCCTCATGCGGCAGCTCCTCCAGCATCTCCCAACCGCCCGCCATCACCGGCCGCGCCAAGTCTTCAGAAACGTGCTCCTGGCGGTAGTACGGCCGCACGGCGATCCCTTCGTCGCTCTGCCATACCAGCGTCTTTACGTAGTCCGCGCCCCGCAGGTCCGCCGCGATGGCGGCTTCCCACTCCTCCGTCGACACTGGCGGAAAGTCAGCCAGCAGTCTCAACTCCCCTTCAGCCATCCGCGCCGCCTTCCTGCACCACCTCAATCAGGAAGCCGAAATCTTTCGGATGCGCGAAGAAGATCATCGTGCCGCGTGAGCCCCGCCCCGGCTCCTGCGTCAGAGTGAAGCCCTGCTCCTTCATGTGCGCATATGCCTGCCCGATGTCCTTCACCCGGAACGCCAGGTGCGCGAAACCGCCCCGCCCGCCGTTCCTCGCAATCTGCGCCGCCACCGGCGATTCATCCGAGAGTGGTTCCAGCAGTTGGATCAGGTTCGGTCCCTCTCCTATTCTGAGCAGGACCTCCCGTACCATGTGCTTGCCGTGCACCTCCTCGCGGTGTACCTCCGTGAAGCCCAGCGCCTTGTACCTCTCCACCTGCGCGTCGAGTTCGCCCGGTTTCACGGCAATCGCTACGTGATCGACAAACTCGAATCCCGCGCCCGCCAGTTCCTGCACAGTTCTCACCCGAACGCCTCTCGCAGCACTTTGAGGCTCTTGGCCACCGCCGTCTTCGGATCCTCCTTGCCCTCCATCTCCAGGCTCACCCAGCCCCGGTATCCGCTCCGTTTCAGAATCTGCGCGATCCGCTTGTAGTCCAGGTCCAGCGTGTACCATTCGCCACCGCCGTAGTAGGTTTTCGCCTGGACGATCGTCGCCTGCCCGGCCAGCTGCTCGATTCCGGCATACGGGTCGCCCGGATAGTTCCCCGTGTCCAGGTTGATCCCCAGCCAGGGTGAGTTCACCGCCTTGTGGATCCTGAGCAGCGTCTCCACTTTCGTCGTCAGCCCCCAGTGGTTCTCCAATGCCATCATCACGCCCAGCCGTTCGCATACCGGCAGGCACGCCTCAATCGACTCCACGCACCACCGGATCGCGTCCTCCTCCCTGTACCCCGCCACCGGCGGTTCATCGCCCTTCACCTTCATCAGGTCGTCGAAACTCGCGATGGTCTTCCAGCGCCCGGAGTTCAACCGCATCAAAGGAATCCCCAGCCGCGCGCATAACTCCAGGCAACGAATCGTGTGGTCGATGTGACGCCGCCGCTCGTCGGCGGCCGGCCACACGAAATCCTGATGGATCGACAACATCGGCAGGCTCAAGCCCCGCTCCGCCGCCCGCCGCTTTAGCCCGTTCACGTAGCTCGCCGATTCGTCCCGCATCTGCCGGTGCAGGATCTCCACGCCCTCAAAGCCGAGCCGCGCCGCATCGTCGATCACGTCCTCAATCGGGAACTTCGGCCCACGGAAATGCCAGTAGGAGTACGATGACACCGCCAGTCGCACCCGGCCTTCCAGCGTGCCTTGCCCGATCAAACCGCGCGCGCCCGGAATGGCCGCCGCCATCCCAGCGAGTATCTGCCTGCGAGACTGTCCCATAGCGACAGCCTACCACCCGCCTACATCAGCTTGAGGATCGTCCCCTCGTCGGTCGCCGCCAGCATGTTCATGTCGCTGAACCGCGCCAGCGTCACCCGCCTGCCAACGGCGCGGTAGTCCACCTTCATCTCGCTCCACTCCACCCCGTCGTCGGTCACGAAGATCCGCACCTTGCCCGGCACCGGCGTCGCCCGCAGCCGCCCCGCGGGCTCCACGCCCGCGATCACGGCGCCCCCACCCGGCAGCGGCACGGCGTCGTGCACCACCACTTCTTTCCGCCGGAACAGCGGTTTGCTCTTCCCTGTCGTCAGGTCCAGATCGTACACCTCCGACGGGAAATCCATTCCGTCCCCGTAATGAAACACGGTGAGCGCCCGCATCCCGTACGACCGCATCCGAATCACCCGCCCAAACGTCGACGCCACCGACAGCTTCCACGTCAGCCCCGCATCGCGAGTCTCCCCCACCACAGTCGTCGATGGCGTCAGCCTTCGCCTGGCCGCCCGCTCCGGGAGCATCCAGTCCGGAATCCTCGCCATCGCCTCCGTCCGCGGTACCGCCGATGACCCGGCCAGCATGGCCGCCTTCTCTCCCAGCCACACCATCGAAGTCCAGATTGTGTTCTCCGCCTTCAGGTTCAGATCCTCCGACTCCTTCACCTTCCGCCAGGTCAGCCCGCCATCTTCCGTGCTCCAGAAAACCTTGCCGGCACCGTACGCCCAGCCGCGCTTCGGATCGACGAAATGGACCCGCAACATGATGTATTCCCTGCTGTTGGGCAGCTTCCGCTTCTCCCACGCCGCGCCACCTTCGTCGGTGTACCAGAGCGAGCCCTCTCCGACGTAGAATCCCCGCGACTCATCCAACATCTGCAGAGATAGCGGAACGTCCCTCAGCTTCACCGCCGTCCAGTTCACCCCTCCGTCCCGGGTCAGTAGCGCCTGAGGCTCAACTTTTCCCCTGCGGTTCAACGCCCCCACCGCTATCCCACGCTCCATCCCCATCAGCCGGATGTCGTTCAAGGCCCCCGTCGTCTCGTCTTCATCTACCAGCCGTACCGCCTTCCACCGCTTCGCCGCGTAGCGCCCGGCGCCCTTCTCCGCCGGCGCGATCGCTCCCGCGGGCACCGCCACCAACTGCTCGGCGCGAACCTGTGACGGAGTCGCGGGTTTGGGCGGCGCCGGCCCCGGCGTCTGTCCCGCCGCGCAACCCGCTGCTGCGCCGACAGCCAGAAAGACCCGCCGCGTGGTTTCTTTCATCTATCCTTTCCCCGTTTCATCGGCGTCGCGAGGCGCGATGTGGCCGTGCGTCATCACCAGTTCCACATGGTTGGCTTCTTCGATGGCCGTCGGCGCCATTCGCGCCAGCACCAGCAGGCAGCCCACTTGCTCCCCGATGGTGGTCAGCAGTTCCATCTCCGCTCCCGAGTGCCGGTGCGCCGCACGGTGGTGCACGTTGATCACCCCCACCACGCGGTTGCGCGCGATCACGGGTGCGGAGAGAAACGCCTCGCAATAATCTTCCGGCAGATCGCTGAACCGCTTGAACCTCGGGTCCTTGTCGGCATCCGACGAAATCGCCAGCAGTTTGCGCTCCCTCGCCACCCACCCGGTGAGCCCTTCGTCCATCCGCAGCCGCACCTTGCCCACCAATCCCTTGCCGGCGAATTCTGCGTGTGGGCTGTTGGTTGCGCACAGCACGAGTTCGTCGTTGTCGATCAGGTACAGCAGGCAGGAGTCGCCGTGAGTGAACTCCTGCACCAGCTTCGCGATCGCCCGCAAGGTGTCGGCCAGGCTCAACTCCCGCACCATCAGCCTGCTCACGCGTTGATAGACGCCCAACTGCTGCTCTAGCCGTTCCAGCCGCGACTCGATGTCTTTGACTTTCGCCACGCAGTCATTATGCCAATTCGCGGGCTGCATGGTTCCCGCCTGTTTGCGTTTCGCCCCATCCCGCCTCTACCATGGGAACAATCCGGTTGTCCCCCCTCACCCGGGCTTTCCGGCTTACTCGCCAGGGGACAGGGCTTCAGGGTACAGGAGTAACCGAAACGATGTGGAACCGCAGCAAGAAAGAAGATGATCTCCCGCAGAAGCCGGCCCCTGCCGCCCCCCCCGGCGCTGAGTACGGCCGAGAGGCTATCCCTATGAGCGCTTACCCCACCCGTCCTGCCGACTTCGCCCAGACCCGCTCTGGCGCCGCCATCGGCAAGTCAGTAGTGATCACCGGCCATATCCTCGGGAAGGAGGATCTCCTGATCGACGGCCGCCTTGAGGGCGACGTGGACCTCCCCGAGCACCGCCTCACTGTCGGTTCGACCGGGCACGTCCAGGGCTCCGTCCGGGCCCGTGAGATCGTCGTCCATGGCACCATACACGGCAACATGGAAGCTTCGGAGCGGGTCGAAATCAAGAAAAACGCCCGCGTCATAGGCGACCTCAAGGCCCAACGCCCCGTCATCGAGGATGAAGCCTACTTCAAGGGCAACGTCGAGACCATCCGGGTCGACACCCCCAAACCTGCGGCCCGCCCCGCGGCTCCCGCGCCCCAGGCCGACGCTCAGCCGCCGCTGCTTCCCTCCGAGCCCAAGCCGGAGATCCGTCGAGGATGACGTCCAGGACTTCGCCGCCAGGACCCAAGCCCTCTCTTCCTACACCTCCGCCCGAGGGCGCGCGCCGGTCGCACGCCCTCGAAGCCATCTCCGCTCACTTCTCCTCCCACGAGTCCCTCCACGTCCTCGACCTCGGAGGCATCAATCAGGCCAACCTCGACTTCGTCACCGGCTTCGGACACCGTCTGTACGCCGAGGACCTTGTCCGCTCCTTTGACGGCTTCTTCTCCCCCGGCGAAATCTCTTCCGGCCAGTTCACTGAGGGCCGAATCACTTCATTCCTCGATCAGACCTTCGATTTTCCCGATCAGTCCTGTGATGCCGCCTTTGTCTGGGACGCGCTCCAGTTTCTCCCCTCTACTCTCGCCCAGGCCGTGCTGGACCGCCTCCACCGTGTCCTCGCTCCAGACTCCCTGTTGCTCGCGTGCTTTCACCCTGACAGCTCCACCCCTGATACTTTGGCAGCATGTCCTCACTCCTGCCGCATCCTCGACACCCGTCACCTCCTGCTGGTGCCGCGGCCGGCCCGTCGTCCCATCCAGCCCTTTAATACACGCGCCATTGAGCGCTTCTTCCATGGCTTCCAGTCCGTGAAGTTCTTCCTCACCCGTGAGAACCTCCAGGAAGTCATCGCCCGCCGGTAACCCATCTATCACAATCCGCCCCCCCCACGATACACTGGTTGATTGCCCCAATCCGACCCCCATCGGCGCTCGTCCACCATGCTGAATCTGGCAGGCGCCCTCGCCACGCTCCTGCTCACCGTCGTCCTGCTGTACCTCGGCCGGGCCTTCTTCATTACGCTCATCTCCGCCATCCTCCTCGCCTTCATCCTCGACCCGCTGGTCAACCTCTTCATCCGCATCCGCATTCCCCGCAGCCTGGCCAGTTTCTTCGCCTGCACTCTCATGCTCGGCGTGGTTTACCTTCTCGGCCTGGGGCTCTGGACCCAGGTCGTCGGCCTCTGGGAAGACATCCCTGCCTACAGCCGCCGCGTCGCTGAAATTGTCGACTCCGCCACACTCCAGCTCGACGCCGTCGAGAAGACCGCCCAGGACCTCCTGGTTCCCCGCCGCCTGCGTGAGATCCCCGCCCAGCAACCCGACGCCAAAGCCGCCGCCAAACAGCGCCGCCGTCCAAGCGCGCCGTCTCCTCAACCCCAGTCTCCGCCGGCGGTTCAGGAGGTCCGCATTAAACAGGAGGAAGGAGCGCTCGTCAGCACGCTCTACGCCCATCTCTCCGAGTTTTACGACGCCGCCCTCATGGCCTCCTTCGTGCCCTTTCTGGTCTACTTCTTGCTGAGTTGGCGCGATCATTTCCGCCGCAGCTTCCTCCTCCTTCTCGCCACACAGAGCCGGCAGGAGAACATCCAGCGCGCCTGGGATGGCATTGCCAGCGTGGCCCGCGCCTATCTGGTCGGCAACTTTCTGCTCGGCATCGTCGTCTCCATCGCCAGCGCCGCGTTTTTCTGGTTCGTCAAGCTACCTTACTGGCAGGTGGTCGGCCCGATGAGCGGCTTCCTCAGTCTCGTTCCCTATCTCGGCCTCCCCCTCGCCATCATCCCCCCAATCGTCGCCGCACTCCCCGTTTACACCGCACTACCCGCCTACCTGATCATCGGCGCCACCACCGCCGTCTTTCACCTGATCGCCCTCAACCTCCTCTACCCCAAACTCGTCGGCGCCCGAGTCCATTTAAATCCCCTCGTCGTCACCGTCGCCCTGATGCTCTGGTACCTGCTCTGGGGCGGCGCCGGCCTGGTCCTCGCAATCCCGGTCACCGCAGGTCTCAAAGCCGCCTTCGACAACATCCCCTCCCTGCGTCCTTACGGCCGCCTCCTCGGCGACTGAGTTGTCACCCATTGGTACAATAGTCTTTACCGTCGTACCCAGAGGACGCTTTCCTACCTTGAACTCCCCCCAAGAGGTCCCCGCCTTCCTTCATCGCGCCGGCCAGTGGTTCCTCCACTCCGGTATCCAGGAGCCCTCCGGCGGCGTCGCGCGGTACCGCTTCATCGCTGAGCGCCGGAACGCCCGCGTCTCCACCGAAATCACCGGCTACGCCGTCAGCGCCCTGCTCGAACTCCATCGCCGCACTGGTAAACCCGAGTACCTCCAGGCCGCCGTGCACGCCGGCGATCTTCTCTGCGCCGCCTGGAACCCGGAAGCCCAGGCGATGCCTTTTGAATGGTCCCCCAACGGCGACCTGCCCGAGCACCACTCCTACTTCTTCGATAACGGCATCATCATCCGCGGCCTCGTCCGTCTTTGGCGCGCCACTTCCAACAGGCAGTACCTAGACACCGCCGTTCTCTGCGGCGAGTCCATGAGCCGCGATTTTGTCTCCCTCCACGACATTCACCCCATCCTCGAACTGCCCTCCAAGCACCCTCTCCCGCGCGACGCCCGCTGGTCCCGCTCCTCGGACTGCCATCAGCTCAAGTCCGCCCTCGGCTGGCTCGACCTTCACGACGCCACAGGCAATGCTCTTTATCGCGCGGACTTCGAAACCGCCCTGGCCCGCGCTCTCCAGACCCATTCCGCCTTCTTCGATCACGAGCCCTCCCCTCACCGTGTGATGGACCGCCTCCACGCCTACGGCTACTTCCTCGAAGCCCTCCTCTCGCAAGTCCACCGGCCAGAAGCCCGCTCCGCCCTCGCTGCCGGCATCGATGGGGCCGCCGGCCATCTCCGCCGCGTCCGTTCCCTATTCGAACGCTCCGACGTGAACGCCCAGCTTCTCCGCGTCCGTCTCTGGGCCGACGCCCTCGGCGCTGTCCCGCTCAATCAGGACCGGGCCGCCGAGGAGGCCGCCTGGGCCGCCGAGTACCAAATGGATGACGGCGGATTTAACTTTGGTCGCCGCGACGGAGTCCTCTCCAATTTTTCTAACCCCGTCTCCACCGCCTTCTGTCTCCAGGCACTCTGCCTGTGGGACGATCGCCAGCGTGGCATCGCAACCTCCGATTGGCGCACACTGATCTGAGGTGCCCGCTCCCCAACCCATCGTCGCTGCCTTTGCCTCGGGCTCCGAAGACCTGATCTCCACCTTCCTCGATCGCCTCGAAGCCATCGCCCCAGACCTGCCCATCTGCCTGATCGCCGAGTTTCCTCCTCCGGAGACCCACAAGCACGTGCGCTGGATCCCCTGGTTCCTCGGCCGCACCCTGGCCCAGAACCGCGCGCGCGTCCACGATGCCCTGCGCGGCTCTCACATCGCCCGCTCCGCCCTCATCCTCCAGCCCCGCATGCCCTACTGGCCCATGCGCCTGGCCGCCTTCCTGGCCGCACCCACACGCCTTCTTTGCTTCAACGAGAACCTCGATCACTTCGCCCTTCATCCCCGTTCTGCCGCCGCCATCGTGAAACACCTTCTCTGGCGCTGCCGCAATTTCGCACGCTGGGAAACCCGCCCCGGCGGCTGGCTCTACACCCAACTCTGGCGGTTATTCCACCCCTGGGCCTTCCGCCGCCCCATTCTCTATCGGCGTGCACTGCTGGCCGGCGCCTTCGCCGCCGCACGCAAGACCGCGCTCACTCCTCGAGCCGATCCGGCCGCCGGCCCTGAACTCCCACACGGCATCTCCGTCGTCATCCCCTCCCGCGACGGCCGCGACCTCCTCGCGCGCCTCCTGCCCGGCCTCTACCGCGAGTTGGATGGGATCCCCTCAGAGATCATCGTCTCCGACAACGGCAGTGACGACGAAACCGCGTCCTGGCTCGCCTCCGAACACCCCGCGGTCACTCTCGAGCACAGCGTCAAACCGCTGAGCTTCGCCGCCGCCGTCAACCGGGGCATCGCCCGCGCCCGCTTCTCTCACACCCTCCTGCTCAACAACGACATGGTGCTGGAGACCGGCTTTTTTCCGCCGCTCCTGCGCGCCTTTGACCAGGTACCCGATCTCTTCTGCGCCACAGCCCAAATCTTCTTTCCCGAAGGGGTCCGCCGTGAGGAGACAGGCAAGGCCCTGATGTGGACCCGTGGGCACGCCGTCGACTTCCCGGTCTGGTGCGACACCCCACTGGACGGCGAAGACCTCACCTACGTCCTCTACGGTTCCGGCGGCTGCTCCCTCTACGACACGCGCAAGCTCCGCCAGGCCGGCTCGCTCGGCGAGATCTTCACTCCCGCCTACGCCGAAGACCTCGACCTCGGCTACCGCGGCTGGGTACGTGGCTGGCCCTCAGTCTTCGTCGCCGGCGCCAGGCTCGTCCACCACCACCGTTCCACAACCAGGCGTTACTTCACCGAAGACGAGATTCAGGCTGCCGTCGAGGTCAACTACCTGCGGTTCCTGGCCCGCAGCGTCGCCTCCCCCCAGGTCTTCCGCCGGTTGTGGCGCCGCGCCATTGTCCGCCTGAACCTCTACGCCGCACAGGATCCGCCCAAGCCCTGGGTCTTCCCCGCCCTCGAAGCCGCCCTTGACGTCGCGCGATGGATCGAGCCGCCACCGCCCCACGCAGCCGACGAGGACCTCGCCATGGCGCTGGCTGGCGGCGAGGCCGTCTGCTTCCCCGGCCGGCGCCGCGACCCGGCCAAGCCGCTCGTCATCGTCGCCAGCCCGTACATCCCCTTCCCGCTCTCCCACGGCGGCGCAGTCCGCATGTTCAACCTGATGCGCGCAGCCGGCGGCGAAGTGGACCAGGTCCTCATCGCCTTCTGCGATCAACACGCCACGCCCGCCCCCGAGATCCTCGAGTTCTGCACCGAAGTGGTCCTGGTCCGGCGCGAAGGCTCCCATCTCCGCCCTTTGACCGACCGTCCTGATGTCGTCGAGGAGCACGACCACCCCGCCTTCCATGCCGTCCTGCGCGAGATGATCCGTAAGCACAACCCCGCGCTGGTCCAACTCGAGTTCACTCAGATGGCTCTCTATGCCCCCGGCTGCGGCGCCGTCCCCACCATCCTGGTCGAGCACGACGTCACGCTCGACCTCTACGCGCAGCTCCTTCGCGAACACGACGACTGGGAGACACGGCAGCAACTCCAGCGCTGGCAGGACTTCGAGCGCCAGGCATGGCGCAACGTCTCGTGCGTCGTCGCCATGAGCGAGAAGGACAAGGCGATGATCAGCGGCGCCCGCAGCGTGGCCGTTCTCCCCAACGGGGTCGATCTGGCCCGTTTCCAGCCCTCCTCCGAAGAGCCGGACCCCAAGCGCATCCTCTTCATCGGCTCATTCGCCCACCTGCCCAACCTCATGGCTCTCGACTTTTTCCTGCGCGAGGCCTGGCCCGCGCTGGAAGCCGAAGGCGCCACCCTCCACGTCATCTCCGGCGCCCGCTCCGAGCACTACCAGGAGCTCTACCAGGACCGGGTCCGCGTCGACCTCAACCGCCCCGGCATCATCCTCGATGGTTTCGTCTCCGATGTCCGTCAGTCCTACAGGCGGGCCGCCGTCGTCATCGCCCCTCTTCTCGCCTCAGCCGGCACCAACATCAAGATCATGGAGGCCATGGCCATGGGCAAAGCCATCGTTTCCACCCCCGCGGGCATCAACGGCCTAGATCTCCACCCCGGCAGCGATGTCCTGGTTGTCCACTCCGGCCACGAAATGGCCCGAGCGATCTCCGGCCTCTTCGCCGACCCCTCCCTGCGCAAGTCAGTCGAATCCGCTGCCCGCCTCACCGTAGAACGACACTTCTCCTGGACCTCCATCGCCGCTGCCCAATCCGAGCTTTGGAATAGTGTGGCCTCTCAAACGCGGAAATCCGTTTCTCCTTCCTGACTCGCCAACTCGCCGAAGTAGAGGCAATAGAGTTCGCGCGATTCCCCCAGATACAGCCTCTGCCGCTCATGCACCGGCAGCCCCTCCAGTTCTCGGACGTCCAGCCCAGGCGGCATGATCAGCGCTACGTTCCCGGTCGCCCGAAACACCCTTTCCAGTAGCGCATCGGCAGGAGGCCTCATCGTGGAGTCCAAGAAGTGATGGACATGCTCCGGCCCCGTCACAGCCCAGTCGGGATCCAGAAACGCAGCGTCCACCTCAGGCAGCCCACTGCAGACCTGGTCATCCAGTACGTCTCCCCACACAAACGTCACCCGGTCCAATAGCCCAGCCCTCTCCAGGTTCCTCACCGCCTGTGCCTGCCTGGCCGGATCGATCTCCACGGTCACCACCTGCTCCGCCTCGCGCGCCAGGGCGATCGTCGTAAAGCCCCCGCCCGTGCAAGTCTCCAGCACTCTCCGGCCGCGGAAGCGTTCCGCGATGTGCGCCGTGAATCGCCGGTCGATGCCCATTACAAACGTCTGTTCGTCGACGCAGTAATCGTCCCCGAACTTCGCCCGGACTAACTCGGCGTCCATAACCTGAGCCTCCTCATGTTCTACTCCATCTCTGCTACCCTCGTCCCCATGATCCGCCTCTCCGCCGGCGCTTTCTTCGCACTCACCGCCTACGCCGCCGTCCCCTCCGGCCAGCCCAACACCGCCATCCGCTACCAGAACCCCGCCGCCGCCATCCGCAGCTTCACCCTCGCCTTCGGACCCGGCCAGTGGCTGTCCCTGAAGGCCGTCAAGAACGACGGCTCCACCTTCCAACTCTGGATCCAGAATCCCGTCTCCCCGCGCCGCTACATCTTTCAGCAAGGCGCCGAGGCCCCGCGCGAATACCGCCACGCGCTCTCCGGCGCCGCCGTGCTCCCCTCGACCGTTGAATTCAACGGGCTCCTGCCCCAAAGCCAGGCCGGCGCCGTCTCCTATCTCGGCCAACCCTACGAGTCTTCTCCGCCCGAACCCGCCCCCTGGTCGCTCCCCAATGGCATCCGTGCCGTCGCCCTCCGGCCCGACCTACTCATCGGCCCATACTCCAATGCACGCCAGAAGGACGACACCCGCCGCTGGGACGGCTCCGACTACGAGATGGTCCGCTTTACCCGCGACGACTACCGCGCCCTGGCTGCCTCCGGCATCAACTGCGTGCATGTGGACGACGAACAGGCCGTCTGGGCCGACTCCTTCGGCCAGTTCTACTGGGGCGCCGGCAAGACTCTGCCATTCCCCGGGATGCTCTACAACCCCCAGTACCTGGGCCCCGCACTCTTCATCGATGAGCCAGCCGTCCATACACGCGACTTCATCCTCCGCCCCCGCCTTGCCAAGGACCCGGCCTTCCGGCGGAACATCACCCCTCAGATCGCATTCAAAGCGTTTCAGGATTACTTCGACGACGCCCTCGGCAAGCGCGCTCATTCCGTCCTCGACCTCCCCCAAGTCAACCTCTTCTCCTGGGAGACCATGCCCGATACCGCCGCCTTCCAGTTGTCCCGCAGTCCTAATGTCCCCGAAGCCTTCGTCTTTGAGCCCCCCGGCCGCATCGGCGCCCGCCGCACCCTGCCCGAGTTCAACATGACCTACGGCACACAGTTCGCCGCCGCCGACACCCGCGTCCTCGCCGACCTCATCTTCAGCTTCCTCCGCGGCGCCGCGCGCCTCGCCAACAAGAGCTGGGGCGTCTCTATCTATGGAGCCGTCGATCGCGCCGATGCGCCGCTCTGGCTCACCCGCGCCTACGACCTCGGCGCCACGCGCTTCCACTTCTGGGATAACTACCAGCTCGCTGCCGTCCCCTTCAGCGAATACACCGCCCTCTCCCGCCATCTCGCCAACCACGCATCCTCTCACCCTGACCGCGACCTCGCCGGCCTCAAGCGTGCCGCTGAAGTCGCCATCACGCTCCCACCGGGCTACGGCCTGGGCCACACCCACACCGGCCGCGGCAACCTCTGGGGTCTCCCCGAACTCAACCTCGAACGCACAAACTCCGCCGGCGTCACCTACCGCACGGTAATGAGCAACTTCTTCCTCGAAGCCGAACGCCTGCTGAACGCGGGCATCGCTTTCGACTCTCTCTGGGAGCTCCCCGTCCTCCCACCCACCGGCTACCGCGAAATCGTCCGCATCCGCGAGGACGGCAAAGTGGAAGTCGAATCCGCCGGCCGCCGCACTCT
>JACRKW010000049.1:3264-21077 GCA_016215215.1 Acidobacteriota bacterium | reverse complement strand
TCGGACTCTCGATCGCTCGGCTCGGGCTGGCGTTGGGATGCGCCATCATCGTCGGGCTGGGTTCGCTCTTCGGGACGCTGGTGCCGCTGTTCTTCCAGAATCGCGCGGTGCCCGGGACGGGGCGCGGCGCGGTGATCCTTTGCGGGCTGGCGGTGATGGTGGCGGGCATCGTGGTGCTGGCGCGGGCCGGCGGCGAAAGGGGGAGCGGGCAGACGCGGCAGGGAGGGAGCGCCTATGCGGCCGCGCTGCTGATGGCAGTGGTGTGCGGATTGATGGCGCCCATGGTGAATTATTCGTTCGCCTTCGGGCAGTCCATCGCGGAGCGCGCAGTGGCGTTGGGGGTTCCGGCAACGCGCGCGGGTTACGCCATCTGGCCGGTGGCGCTGGCCGGAGGATTGATTCCGAACCTGGCCTACAGCGTGTATCTCCTGTGGAAGAACCGTACCTGGGGAGCGTTCAGCGGCACGTGGGCGCACGATGGCGGGCTGGCGGCGGCGATGGGGCTGCTGTGGATGGGGGCCATGGCCATCTACGGCGTTGCCACCGTGTACCTGGGAACGCTGGGCACGTCGCTCGGCTGGGGGCTGCTCCAGATCTTCAACATCATGGCCGCGAATGTCTCCGGGCTGGTGACGGGCGAATGGAAGGCCGCGCCGGCGATGGCGCGGCGCACGCTTTATGCGGGCCTGGCGCTGTTGACGGCGGCGACGGTGATACTGGCCGCTGCGAACCGCTGAGGACTATTCGTAGACTTTGCCTTCGAAGCCGTCGACGGTGAAGGCGGGGCCGCGGACATAATCCATGATCTTCTTCTCGCGCGAGCGCACGCCATCGACGGCGGCTTGGAGCGAGGCGGGATCGACCTCCGGAACGGTGATGAGGCCGTTCTCGTCGCCGTGCAGCAGGTCGCCGGACTTCACGGGCATGCCGCAGACGGTGACGGGCAGGCCGCAGCGGATAATGCGGAACCAGGCGTGGGAGGCGCAGACGCCGCGGGCAAAGTAGTGGAAGCCCATGGCGCGGACCTCGGGGATGTCGCGCACCCCGCAATCGGAGACCAGACCCACGGCGCCGAGCCGCGTGAAGAAAGTGGCCATCACCTCGCCGCAGTGGGCTGCGAAGTCGGGGAAGCCGCCGATCTCCTGGAAGACGATGACGGCTGGCTTGGGCGCGGCCTCAAGCAACCGGTAAAGCTCGATGTGTCCTTCCGGGCCGCCTCCACTGGCGGTGGTCATGGTTTCGACCTGGGCGGTGACGGCATAGCCGGTCATGCGGCCGAACTCCGGAAAGAGGCAGCGGAGCTGGAGCGGAGCAAAGCCCTGGCTGCGGTCGCGGACGTTGAGCACCTCGATGGCATTGGAAAGAGTCGGGGTGTCGACGGTCTTGAGATAGGCGAGGTCGTGCTTCATTGTCTTGATAGGGTGTAATCGCCAGCAGGAAGGTTGAGGCCTTCGATGAGCTCCGAACCGAGGCGGATCTGGCTGTTGCCGGAGGCGGACTTGAGTTCGTAGAGCGTGTTCTCGTCCAAGGTGAACCACTCGGGGAATTCGTTGAGGCGGACGTAGTTCTTCTGCCAGTTGTGAATGCGGCGGTGGCGCGCGAAGTCGAACTCGATGCGCGCGGCGCGATTCAGGGAGAAACGGAGGGTCTGGCCTTCGCGGACAGCGCCGAGCTTCAGGCCAGGCGTCCACGGGGTGGCGCGGAGCCCCTGCGACTTCATCAGCGCCCAGAGCAGGGCGGTGCGATTGAAGTTGCCCTCGCCGTACCAGTCCTCGACGTGGCCGTCGGGGCGCTGCATGGCGAGCATCACCTGCATTTCGGAGTCGATCCAGTCCAGGGCCTCAGGCACGGGCTCACGGTTGACCAGGTAGATGGCGCTTTCGATGGAATCGGCATAGCCGTCAAAGGAGCCGAGCTTGGGGTCCTTGGCGTTGCTTGAGGGCTCCCAGCACCAATTGCGGTACTTGGGCAAGCCGGTGAGGACGCGCACGACGGAGTCACGGTACTTGGCCTCACCCGTGATCTGGTAGAAGGTGTGGACCGCGCCGTAGACATAGCCCCAATTGTCGCTGAGGCGCTCGTCGAGGGGTTTCAACGTCGCCGTGTCGATGGTGTTGTAGAGCAGGCCGTCGGCGTTGGCGGAGGCCAATACGCGGTCGAGCATGGTTTGGAGGACAGGGCGCATCTTCGCGGCGCGCGGCGAGCCAAGCTGGTGTTCGAGAGCGTACTGGGTGACGAGGCCGACGATCATCTCGTTGCCGTGGTCGCGGAGTTTCAGTTTGGTGTCGCCGGTGTGTTTGGTGAAGTCCCAGTTCATGCTGGGCAGGCCGTAGTTGCCGGGCAGGACCTCTTCGGTGTAGGCGTCGGCGATGCGGCGGCCCCAGGCCAGAAAGCGCTCGTCGGCGGTGAGCAGGTAGAGGCGAGGTAGAACCTGGAGATAGTCGCCATTCAGTTCACTGTCGGAGGCGGGGAGCTTTCCGTATCGGGAGTCGACCGGCGCCTGGAGCATGGCGGCGGCCACCATGTCGATCATGCGGTCTGTCCAGGGCGTTCGGCCGAGGTACTCGGTGACGGTGATGAGGCCGTCCTTGGCGTATTCTCCCGCGCCGAAGAGACTGGGCGGGCCGAGCTTGCCGGTGGCCAATTCGAGATTGCCCGGGACGCCGTTGAGCACGTTGGTATGGCGGATCTCGTTGCGGAGCATCTCCATCATGCGGCCGTGGTAGAGCTGCGGGTCAGTAAGGCGCGCGGTGAGGATGAGGTAGGGATAGAGGTCCGCGCCCGAGTTGTGGGGGGTGTAGAGGCGCTTGGGATCCTTGGGACGGTCCGGCAGGAGGAGGGTCCTGGGGTCGGCGTGCTTGAGCCAGGCCTGCATCAGGCGGCTGGATGCGGAGAGGGCCTGGTCATAGGCAGCGCCGTTCTGCTCCGGCGCGGAGGCGAACAGCAGGCAGAGGAGCAGAGAAGTCACTGGGCCATCATATGGCAATCGGTCGACTGCCGTCTTCTCTGCGCAAATGGGTTGACAGGTCGAATAGTACGTGGCACGATATATCGTGAAATGGAGTAGAGATGGCTGAACCAACGTTGCTCATTCTGGCGAGCCTGGCGGAGGGTGAGAAGCACGGCTACGCGATGATGGAGGACATCCGCGAGGCGGTGGGGGTGAGGCTGGGGCCGGGTACACTCTACGGCGCCATCACGAGACTGGAGCAGCGGGGTTGGATCCGGGCGATGGAGACAGAGGACAGGCGGCGTCCGTACCGGTTGACCGCGGAGGGGCGGCGGGCGCTGCAATCGCAACTGGCAGGACTTGAGAAGGTGTTGAAGGCGGGGATGCGGAGGCCCAGGACCTCATGAAACGGATCCTGAAATGGGCCGCGCAGTTGTATCCGCGGGCATGGCGGGAGCGCTACGGGGATGAGCTCCACTGCCTCATCGAAGACGCGCCGCCGCGGTGGCGCGATGTGGCCGACTTGGTCCAGGGAGGGATTCAGATGCAACTGGCACGGCCCGGGTTTTGGATGCTCGTTGCAGTGCTCGCTCTGGCGGGCGGCTTTGCGGGCGGGGTCGCGGCCTGGACGATGCCGGAGCGCTACATGGCCGTCGGGATAGCGGGTATTCGAGACGGTGCGGCCGGAAACAGGGGATTCACAGACCGGATCCAGAGGTCGTTCCAGGCCGCGTTACGGAGTGAAGCGCTGCAGGAGATCATCGAGCGCCATGATCTCTATCGCACTGAGCGGAATAGGCAGCCGTTGGAGCAAGTGATCAGTCGGATGAAGAGAGACATCTGGATAGCGGCCGCCTCCCCGAGGCGCGCAGCCTTTTCGATATCGTTCACCTGCCCGGATCGGGCCAAGGCGAGAGCCGTGACGCAGGATTTGCTGGAGTTGACGGTGGCGGAGGACGGGAAACTGCAACCCGGCGGTACGGCGGCGAGGCTTGAGGTTTGGGAGAATCCCGGTCTCCCGGAGGCGCCTATCTCACCAAACAGAACTGTCGTGTTGAGCGCCGGATTGCTGGGAGGGGCGATTCTGGGGGTGGTGATCGGAGGGATCAGGCGGGTTGTTGAGCGGGGGAGACAAAAGAGAGGGGCAGGCGGGTTGCCTGCCCCAAGGGAGGTTGGAAACGGTTAGAGCTTGATGGGCGGCTGGCCGGGCTGCCAGTCGCAGGGCATGAGGCCGCCGGCCTGGAGGGCGTCCAGGACGCGCAGGACTTCGTTGCTGTTGCGGCCGACCGAGAGGTCGGTGACCATGACGAAGCGGATGGTGTTTTCCGGGTCGACGATGTAGACCGCGCGCTGGCTGACGCCGGCCTTGGGGTCCAGAATGCCGAGCGCGGCGCTGAGCTCTCGCTTGATGTCGGCCAGCATGGGGAAGGGAAGTTCCTTGAGGCCGGGGTGGGAGTTGCGCCAGGCGAGGTGAACGAACTCGGAATCGACGCTGGCGCCGAGGACCTGTGCGTTGCGCTTGATGAACTCACCGTTCAGGGCGCCGAAGGCGGTGATTTCGGTGGGGCAGACGAAGGTGAAGTCCTTCGGCCAGAAGAAGATGACCTTCCACTTGCCTTTGTAGTCGTCCAGCGAGAGGGCGGGGAATTCCATGGCGAGGCCGACCGAGGCGGCGAGCTTGAAATCGGGGAACTTTTGTCCAACACCGAGCATAGATTGAGTGTCTCCTTCTTAACTAGTAGGGCCTGTTGAGAGGTCGGGCGCAAGCCCTGCGCTCGACGTGTTGGATGAAGCGCCCTGGCGTTTGGTCGCGGAAAAGTCAGGCCGGAGGTAGGGATTGCAGCGCGACGCTCTGGTCGGCCGCCGGCGGTTCGGTGGACTTGAGCAAGGCGAAGACGGCGCCGGGCCCCGGCGGGTTCCGTTCGAGGAACTCCATCCCGTCGGCGGTGATCTGCAGGGTGCTCTTGTCGTCGGACAGGACCAGGCCGCGCTGTTTCAAGTACCAAACGGCGAACAGAATCTGGTCGGCTGGAAAAGCGACTAAGGCTTCCAACTCGCGCATCGTGATGCCCGGCGTGGCCGGACACTGCCGGCGGCGGTCGTAGAGCAGGCAGAGAAGGCAGGCGCGGCGGTTGGCCTCCGAGTTCAGTGCGTCGAAGAACTCCCTGCCGGCGAAGACGAAGTCGTTGGAGGCGGCTGCCTTGGGCAACTGCGCGTCGAAGGCGAGCCTGGATTCCGGGTCGGAGAGCACCTCATAGGCCCGGGTGACAGCCTCATACTTGACCATGTTGCGCGTTTCCGGGTTGGTCGGGTGGTACTTGGCTGCCAGGGAGGCATATGCCTGATAGATCAACTCGGGGGTCGCCTTGGGGTCGACGCATAGTGCTGCATAGTGGTCCTGGAACGCTTCGGATGGAGAGGTGACGCTCATGAATGACCCAATTGAGTGTATCGGCTGCAACGGGCTGGCGCATGAGGGCGGAGCTAAAGTACTGGAACATAATGGCCGATAGGGGGGCATGCGGCAGGCTGCCATGGTGATGCTCGTGTGCCTTGCCGCCCAAGCCGGGGTGGTGGAGCAGAGCCAGACAGGTCTGGCGGCAAGCGAAACGGCCTGCGCAATCACCAAGCCGGCGGCGCGGGTGGAATCGTCGGCCGAGCAGGTCTTTCTGCGGTTTGTAGTACGCGGGATCAACGCCGGAGACCGGCTGAGGATCGACTGGGTGGACCCTCAGGGACGGGTGGCCCAGCCGGTGGTCTACGATGAGTTGCCCGCCGCCTCGGCGCTTTGCTTCCTCAGCGCGCTGCCCGTGGGAGGCTTTGAAGCCGGAGCCAATCCGGGGCTGTGGCGGGCCCGAATCCTTCTCAACGGCCGGGTGGCGGACGAACGCCCCTTTGAAATCACGGGAACCGCCGGTGGACTGTCGGTGAAGGTTGCCAGCGTTTCGCAGGCTGAACTGGCCATCGACACCTTTGGGGCCGGCTCGGAAACAACGGTCAATCTGGCCCGGTATTCCAAGGAGGGCGGCTGGACCTATATCGCTCACCTGTTGCCGCAGTCGCAAGATCGCAACAGAATCGTCGTCAAACCGCCGCCGCTGGCGCCAGCGGAGTACCTGGTGATTCTGCGCAATCCGGACGGGACCCAGAGCGCTCCGGCACGCTTTGTCATCTCGTCGCAGGCCGGATATCAGATGCCCTCGGCTGCCGGCGAGAGGTGGCGGGTGTCGCAGGGCCCCTATGGCTCCTATTCGCACTGGGGCCGGGCGCTGCACGCCTACGACATCGCCCCAGTGGACGGGCGCCTGGTGACGGCGATGCGGCCCGGCACAGTGAGTGCCTTCGACCTGGGCCTGGGGCAGACACCCAGACAGAGAATCTTCGGCAACTACATCACCCTGAAGCACGAAGACGGGGAGTATTCACATTACGCCCACCTGCGAACGGGTTCGTTTCGGGTAAGGACAGGGGACCGGGTGGAGGCGGGGCAGGTCCTGGCTGAGGTAGGCAACAGCGGCTATTCATTCGGTCGGCATGTTCATGTCCATGTCACCAAAGGGTTTTCCATCTCGGCACAGAGCGTCCCCTTCGTCTTCGATCAGTCCGGAACGGTGCTTTCTCAGAACAAGCCGCCGAAGCCGAGCCCCAGGTGGACGGGAGAAGTGGGATTTGCCGAGTGGTGGACCAGGCTGCTGGAGATCCCGCGGGGAACATCTGCATTGGACGTGCAATTGGGCTGGGAGAGCCAGGGTTCGGATTTCGACCTTTACCTGGTGAGTCCCAGTGGCCGGACGTACCGCGAGGAGAGCGAACGGGTACACGTGAATGTCCCAGAGGCCGGTCAATGGCGGGTGTCGGTGCAGGCGGTGCGGTCCAACCCCGGCGGGCAGCAATTCTGGGTCTCGCCTCAAGTGAAGTCCGCCGGCCGGTGAGCGGCGGCGCGGAGAGGCTATACTGGAATGAAAGGTGACACATGAAGACCTATCTTCGTTTTGGAGTACTGGTTGTTGCGATCCTAGGGACGCTGGCGTGGTTGGCGGCAAGCGGCATTAAAGAGTCGAAGACGTACTACAAGACGATCTCGGAGTTGAAGCAGTCACCCGATGTGGGGAAGCGGGTGCGGGTGACGGGCGACGTACTGCCCGGCACCATCCGGCGTGAAGGTGAAAGGGTCTATTTCACCATCCACGAAAAAGAAAAGAACCTGACGCTGGGCGTCGTGTACACGGGCAAAGACCCGCTGCCGGATACGTTCCGGGACAACGCTCAGGCGATGGCGGATGGCAAGATGCAACCAGACGGGAGCTTCCAGGCGAGTTCCATCGCCGCGAAGTGTCCATCCAAGTATGAGGCTGCGCCGAGTCAGAAACCTGCGCAGCAGCCCTTGAACGCATCCAAGCCGCCGTCGATGTCCTAAGACCCTGAGAGGACGGAACAAGATTCATGGAAACATCCGGCGCGTTCGCCATCCTGCTGGCGCTCTGCCTGGCAGCCTACTCCTTCGTGACTTCACTGATCGGCGCCATTAGGAAGAAGCCCTTCCTGATTGAAAGCGGACGGCGGGCGGTGTACGGGATCTTCATCCTGCTGACCGCCGCTTCAGGCATTCTAGTCTACTCGCTGCTGACCAGCGATTTCCGGCTCGCGTACGTGGCGGCGCGCTCCAACCGCGCCATGCCGGTGGTTTATAAGTTCGCGGCCTGGTGGGGCGGACAGGAAGGCTACCTGCTGCTGTGGTCCTGGCTGTTGTCGGCCTACTCGGCGATTGTGGTGTGGACCAACAAGCGGAAGCACCGGGAGTTGATGCCCTACGTGGTGGCCGTGTTGATGTTCACCCAGGTGTTCTTCTGCACGCTGAACGCCTTCGTGGAGCCGCCGTTCCAGGTGCTGGCCGTGGGCAAGGGCGTGACGGCGGTGGCCGACGGAAACGGCCTGAATCCACTGCTGCAGTACTGGCTGATGGCCATCCATCCGCCGGCTCTGTACCTGGGTTACGTCGGGTTCATCGTCCCCTTTGCCTTCGCCTTCGCGTCCCTGGTCACCAAGCAACCCGGCGACGCCTGGATCCAGACGACGCGCCGCTGGTCGTTGATCACCTGGGGCTTCCAATCGATGGGCATCATGCTGGGGCAGGGCTGGGCCTACGCGGTGCTCGGCTGGGGCGGCTACTGGGGGTGGGACCCCGTGGAAAACGCGTCACTGCTGCCCTGGATCACCGCCACGGCGTTTCTGCACTCGGTGATGATGCAGGAGAAGAAGGGAATGATGAAGGTCTGGAACATGGTGCTGGTTTCGGGCACCTACTTCCTCTGCATCTTCGGCACCTTCCTCACGCGCAGCGGCGTGGTGTCGAGCGTGCACGCCTTTGCGCAATCGTCGCTGGGGACCTGGTTCCTGGCGTTCCTCACCATTGAGATCGCCGTGACCACGTTCATGATCCTGAAGCGGCTGGATTATCTCAAGAGCGAGGTTCAGCTGGAGAGTGTGCTGAGCCGCGAATCGAGTTTCCTGTTCAACAACCTGATCCTTCTGGCCTCCTGCTTCGCCGTGCTGTGGGGCACCATGTTCCCGGTGATCACCGAAGCGGTGATGGGAGAGAAGATCACGGTGGGTGCGCCGTTCTTCAATAAGGTGAACGTGCCCATCGGGCTGTTCCTGCTTCTGCTGACCGGCGTGGGCCCGCTGATCGCCTGGCGCCGCAGTTCGCTGGAGAGCCTGAAACGTGCATTCCGGTGGCCTGTGGCGGGGATGTTCCTGACCATCGCCGCGCTGGCGGCCTTCGGGATCTTCCATCTCTACGCACTGATCAGCCTGGGCCTGTGCGCCTTTGTGACGGTGACGGTGGTGATGGAGTTCTTCAAGGGCGCTCGCGCCATCGCCGCCAAGAGCCAGATGAACTTTGTGCGCGCGGTGGTCGAGTTGACCCACCGCAACACGAGGCGCTACGGCGGCTACCTGGTGCACATGGGGATCGTGATCATGTTCATCGGCTACACCGGCGCGGCTTTCAACCTGGACACGACCAAGGAAGTGAAGATCGGCGACCGGTTCGACATCGGCCGCTATCAGTTGCACGTGAAGCAGGTGAGCGATGGCGACACGCCCAACTATTCGTGGCAGCGTGCGCTGGTGGGCGTCTATCGCAATGGCGAGTTCCTGGGAGACATGAACCCGGAGCGGCGGGTCTATTCGGCCACCCAGCAGCCGACGTCGGAGGTCTCCATCCGGCGCAGACTGAATGAGGACCTGTACCTAAACTTCGCCAGCATGAGCCAGACCGACGCGGATAAAGCGATTATCCAGGCCTATGTCTTCCCGCTGGTGAGCTGGGTGTGGATCGGCTTTTATGTGCTCATGTTCGGCACTCTGGTTTGCCTGGTGCCGAGCAAAGTGAAGTATTCGTACGCCAAGACGGAAGTTGTGGGTGTCTATGGAAAACAGGTTGAAGCTGCGAAGTAAGCTGCTGCTGGCGCTGCTGCTGACGGTGGCGCTGGTGGAAGGCACGGTGCCGCTGACCAACGAGCGGGTCCGGCGGCTGGGCGACATGTTGAAGTGCAAGTGCGGCTGCCAGGCCAGCATCACGGGCTGCAACATGATCAACTGCCACTTCTCCGACCCGGTGCGCACACAACTGCTGCAGATGGTGGACCAGGGGCTGAGCGACAAGGAGGTCTTCGCCGAGATGGAGCGCGTCTACGGCAAGGATATCCTGCTGAAGCCGCCGACCGAGGGCTTCTACCTGCTGAGCTGGACGATGCCTTTCGTGAGCCTGGCCGGCGGGCTGGGGATCATCTACCTTGTTCTGCGGCGTTATATGAAGCGGCGTCCAGCCGCCGAAGGACCGGAGCCGGCCGTGGCGGAGTCGTCTGAGCTGGCACAATACCGGGAGCGCATCGACAAAGACCTCTCGGACATGGAATAGGGATTCTCGGCGCATGATTCTAGCAGTATCCATTCTCATCATGGCGAGCGTGCTCGCCCTTGTCCTATTCGTGCGCGAAAAGGACCTGCCCCAGGCCCCGCCGGCCTCGCCGGTGGAGCACCTGGAAAGCCGCAAAGCAGTGATCTACGACAACCTGCGCGATCTGAACTTCGAGTACCGCCTGGGCAAGTTGTCGGATGCCGACTACGGCAAGTCAAAGCTGACGCTCCAAAATGAACTCGCTGGTGTGCTGGCCGAAATCGACCGTATCGCCCACGGCGTCTCCGCAGCCAGGGCAGTGGTCAGGGCCCAGACGGTGGCGCAGAAAGCGGCCGGGGAAGTGAAGGGTCTGAAGTGCCCGCACTGCGGCGCGGTCTTTGAGAAGACGATGAAGTTCTGCGGCGAATGCGGCAAGACGATGGAGGGCCAGGCATGAGGGCGGCGGTTCTTTTCCTTTGTGCGTTGCCGCTGATGGCCGCCATCAACGGCACGGTGGTAAACAAGACCAGCGGCAAGCCGCAGGCGGGCGTGACCGTCAATCTGACCAAGATCCAAAGCGGCATGGACAGCGCGGGGAAGACCGTGACGGACGCCGCCGGGAAGTTCCAGTTCGAGTCCGACGATTCGGCGCCGCATCTTGTCCAGGCTCACTGGCAGGGTGTGACCTACAACGTCCAGGTGCCGCCTGGCGCGGGTGTGCGGCCGGTGGAGATCGACGTCTTCGACGTCTCTGCCACTGCGGGCGCCGTCCAGTTCAGCCAGCACATGATCCTGGTGGAGACCGACGGCAAGGATCTGATCGTCAATGAAACCGTGATCGCCACCAACCCCAGCCAGATCACATGGAACAATCCCCAGAGCGGCACGTTACGCTTTTTTGTGCCCGCTGAAGCGCGCGCCAACATTCTGGCGCGGGCGTCCTCGCCGGGCGGCATGCCGCTGGAGCGCGAGGCCAAACAGTCCGGCGCGGGTGTGTATTTCCTGGATTTCCCCGTCAAGCCCGGTGAGACGCGCTTCGATCTCAGCTACAAGATGCCGGCTGGCTCGCCTTCCGTGCTGAGCGGCAAGGTGGTGCACGCGCCCGGCCCGGTGAGGCTGGTGGTTCCGCAAGGCATTACGGTGGAGGGCGACGGACTCACGCCGCTCGGCAACGAACCGCAGACGCAAGCCTCGATCTTCGAAGTCAAGAACGCGCAGTACAAGATCACCATCAACGGCACAGGCTCGCTGCGGCCGGCGGCCGGAGCGGCGGCCGGCGCCACCAGCGAAGAGGATGGCCCGCGCATCGTCGAGATCCTGCCGCCCGGCTACCAACGCGGGTGGAAATGGGCGCTGGGCCTGATGATCGCCATTCTGGCGCTCAGTTTCGCGGCGCAGTGGATGAAGGATCCGGAGGGCGGGAGCAAACCGACCGCATGAGCGCGCTCGCCGTCGAAGGTGTCTGGAAATTCTACGGCGACTATCCGGCGTTGCGCGACATCAGCTTCGTGGTGGAGCCCGGCCAGTGCGTGGCGTTGCTGGGCCGCAATGGCGCGGGCAAGACCACTCTGCTCCGCATCCTGGCCGGCCTTTCCCGTTCTTCCAAGGGCGGGGTGAAGGTCTTCGACCGCGATACGCTGGACCGCGCGGCGCGCGGCTCCATCGGCATCATCGGCCACGGCATCGCCATTTACGATGAACTTTCGGCGCTGGAGAACCTCAAGCTCTTCGCGGCTCTCTACTCGCTCGACAACCCCACCAAAGCGGCCATGCACTGGCTGGAACGCACCGGCCTGGAGCGGGTGAAGGACGGCCTGGTAAGAGAGTTTTCGCGCGGCATGCGGCAGCGGCTCGCCGTGGCCCGCGCCTTCCTGCACAACCCGCGCCTGCTGCTGCTGGACGAACCGTTCACCTCGCTGGACGATCGCGCCATCGCGTTGCTGCAAGGCCTGCTGCGCGATTCATTGAAAGCCGGCGGCACAGTGCTCATGTCCACGCACCAATTGCGCGAGGCGTTGGAATTGGCCACCAACGTGGTCCTTATCAATCGCGGCAAGCTCGCGCACACCGGACCCAGGACGCAGCAGATGCTGGACGACCCGGCATATCTCTACAAGACCTACGGGGAGGCGTAATGCGATTCCTGCGCCAAGCCCTCACCGTCGCCAGCAAGGATCTGCGGAGCGAGCTGCGGACTAAAGAAGCGTTGAACGCGTCGCTCTCCTTCGCGCTGGTGATTCTTCTGCTGTTCAGCTTCGCGTTCGACCCCACGGCCGACACGACGCGCGAGATCTCCGGCGGCCTGCTGTGGCTGGTGTTCGCCTTCGCCGGCGCGCTGATTCTCAACAGGAGTTTCGCCCGCGAGCTGGAAAACGACTGCCTGGACGCGCTGATCGCCTCGCCCGTGCCGGGCCCGGCCCTTTTCCTGGGCAAGGCGCTGGCCAACTACGTCCTGCTGCTGGGGATCGAAGTGGTGTGCCTGCCGGTCTTCGGCGTCTTCTACAACGTCCGTGTCACCGGGCAGCCTCTGTGGCTGGGCCTGGTGCTGGTGCTGGCGAGCTGGGGCGTCTCAGTGGTGGGCACCCTTTTTTCGGCTCTGACCGTCAATCTGCGTCTGCGGGAGCTGATGCTTCCGATGCTCGTCTATCCGATGCTGATCCCCTGCCTGATGGCGGCCATGCAGTTGACCACGCCGCTGCTGGCCGGCCAGCCCTTGCAGGGCGACCTGCTGGCCTGGATGCGCATGTTGATCGGCTTCGATATCATCTTTACTTCGCTGGCGTTGGTCTTGATCGACACTGTTCTGATTGGGTGAATCCATGAGAGAAAGAATCCTGTACGGACTGGGCGCAGTGGCCGCCGCGCTATTGGTGCGCAACATCTGGAAGCTTCTCACCGGGCTGCCGGACGAGGCCTTCCAGGGCGCCATCTTCCGCATCATCTTCTTCCACGTGCCGGCGGCGTTTACCTGCTTCCTGTGTTTCTTCAGCGCGCTCATCGCGGGCGTGGCCTATCTGAAATCGAAGAACCTCAAGTGGGACGCCTTCGGCGTCTCGGTGACTGAGGTCGGGCTCGCGTTCGGAGCGGCCAACCTGATCAGCGGCATGATCTGGGCGCGCATCATCTGGGGCATCTGGTGGACTTGGGACTGGCGGCTGACGTCAATGCTCATCTGCTGGCTTCTGTACGCCGGTTACCTGGTGCTGCGCCGGGCCATCGAGGAGCCCACCGAGCGGGCGCGCCTGTCGGCCGTCATGTCGATTCTGAGCTTCAGCGTGGTGCCGTTCGTGTTCTTCTCCATCAAGTGGTTCCGGACTCAGCACCCGCAGCCGGTTCTCTTCGGCGATGGCAAGATGGACAGCGGCTACCGCGTGATGCTGTACACCAATTGGATTCCGTTGCTGATGTTCGCCGCGATCCTGGTCGCGGTGCGAATGATGCAGGAACGCCGCCAGCGCGAAATCGACGCATTGCGCCGCGCCGCGCACGCCTTCTAAGGAGCAAAACCATGAACGACGCCGCCGCACGCAACTTCGAATATCTCGCCTACGGCCTGGCCGCCGTGTGGACCATTCTGCTGATCTACGTCCTCACGCTGGTCAGCCGCGAGAAGAAGATCGGCCGCCAGATCGAAGGGCTCCAGCGCATGCTGGAAGACAAGCAGGGGAAGTAACATGAGGCGCCGCAGCCTGCTGCAATTGGCCGGCGCGAGCGCGATCACCGCCCGCGAGGCGGCCGCCCAGGAGAAAGTGGCGCGTGCCACGCGCGCTACTCCATCGCCCAGGATCAAGGACGTTCAGGTCATCGCCACCGCCCCGGTTGGCCTGCGGCTGGTTGTGGTCAAGTTGATCACCGACCAGGACGGACTCTATGGCTACGGCTGCGCCACCTACACCCAGCGCGCCGACCTCGTCGTCCCGGCCGTTGAACGTTACCTGCGGCCGTTTCTCATCGGCAAGCCCGCCGATCGCATCGACGATCTCTGGCAGGCCATGTACAACTCCTCCTACTGGCGCAACGGTCCGGTACTCAACAACGCCATCAGCGGCGTGGATCAGGCGCTATGGGACATCAAAGGCCGGCAGGCCGGCTTGCCCGTCTACCAGTTGCTCGGCGGCAAGTGCCGCGAAGCGGTGGATTGTTACGGCCACGCCTCCGGCGCTGACATCCCGCAGGTGATCGAGAGCGCGAAGGGCTTCATCGCGCGCGGCTTCCGTCACGTGCGCGTGCAGGTGGGCGTGCCGGGGCAGGCGGGCTACGGCTCCGGCCGGGGCGACGTGCAGGTGGAGAAGCTCCACAACGCGCCGGTCTTCGAGCCCGAGTCGTACCTGAAGCGCGCCGTGAAACTGCTGGAATCGTGCCGCAATTTGCTGGGCGACGACATCGAACTACTCCACGACGTCCACGAGCGCATTTCGCCGATACAGGCCGTGCGGCTGGCCAAGGAGGTGGAGCCGTTCCGGCTCTTCTTCCTCGAGGATCCGCTTTCTCCGGAAGACATCGAGTGGTTCCGCATGATCCGCCAGCAAACGTCCACCCCCATCGCCATGGGAGAGCTGTTCAATAGTCCGCACGAGTGGACGCCGCTGATCCGCGACCGGCTGATCGACTACATCCGCATCCACGTCTCGCAAGCCGGAGGGCTCACGCCATGCCGGAAGATCGCCGCCATGGGCGAGATGATGGGCGTGAAGACGGCCTGGCACGGTCCCGGCGACGTCTCGCCCATCGGGCACGCCGCCAACATCGCGTTGGACCTGGCCTGCTACAACTTCGGAATCCAGGAGAGCTACAACTTCCCCGAGCGCGTGAAGGAAGTCTTCCAGGGCTGCCCGGAGTTGAAGAACGGCTACTACTACGCCAGCGAAGCTCCCGGCTGGGGTATTGAGGTGGACGAGGCGGCGGCGAAGAAGTATCCGTTCGGCGCCTCCGAGCGCGGCACGCAGCAGCAGTACAACGGCGGCTGGGGCGAGATCCGCCGCCGCGACGGCACCATCATCAAGCAATAGGCAAGGACCCGCGACGGTTGTGGGCGGGTGTCCTGATGGCTTACCATCGGAGCCAACAGAGGAGCTAACGATGGCAACTGGGACTATGCCCGCAGGTGGGCCTTCGCCTGCCTTGATTTTCGATCTCTTAACCAGCCACGCTCGTACCTCCGCACTCTGCGCGGCGATCGAGCTTGACCTGTTTCGCGCCGTGGGCGACGGGCCCGCGGACGCGTCGACACTCGCTCAAAGAATCGGATCTTCCGTCCGTGGAACCCGGATTCTGTGCGACTTCCTGACGATCCAGGGGCTCCTGGTCAAGGACGGTTTGGTTTACAGCCACAGCGAAACCAGCGCGGTGTTTCTCGATCCGCGATCGCCGCGTTCGCTGGCCTCCACCGCGCAGTTTCTGTCCAACCCCATGTTGAACGAGCCTTATCAGCACCTGGCGGGTATCGTGCGCCAAGGGCGGACGGTGTTGCCCGGGCAGGGGTCGGTGGAGCCGGAGAACCCGGCCTGGGTGGTGTTCGCCCACAGCATGGCGCCGATGATGGCTCCGGTGGCCGGGCCGCTGGGCAAGATCGTGCTCGAAGGCCGCGGCGGGCCGATGGAGGTGCTCGACATCGCCGCAGGGCACGGACTGTTCGGCATCGAGGTCGCCAAGCAGAATCCGCAGGCGCGCGTCACCGCGCTCGACTGGGCCCCGGTGCTGGAGGTGGCTTCGGAGAACGCCCGCAAAGCTGGGGTGGAGGGGCGATTCAGCACGCTTGCCGGGAGCGCATTCGACGTCGACTACGGCGGGCCTTACGATGCGGTGCTGCTGACCAATTTCTTGCACCACTTCGACCACGCTACCTGCGTCGGATTGCTGAAGCGTGTGCGCGCCGCGCTGAAGCCCGGCGGCGTTTCGGCCACGCTCGAGTTCGTGCCCAATGAGGACCGGGTCTCGCCCCCGATGGCCGCGGCGTTTTCCATGACGATGCTCATCACGACGGAATCTGGCGACGCCTACACGTTCAGCGAACTGAGCGCGATGCACCGCGAAGCCGGCTTTGAGGACATCCAAGCGCACGCCGTGCCGATGTCGCCGCACACGGTGGTGACGGGGCGGGCGTAACCCACTGCGGTTTATTGAACCGTCTCGAGCGTGAGGCGGACAGTGCCCGATTCGGTCACCTCCTGCCTCACGCCGCCGCCGCTGAGCAGGATCTCAAAGGCTCGCTGCCAGGAGTCCGCCGCAGCCACGGCGATGAATCGCCAATCGCCCGGCTGCATGGTGCGCAGCGAGAAATGACCAGCGCCGTCAGCCGTAGCGCGTTTGGCACGGTGGTACATGTTGTCTTTGGCGAACGGCTCGCGAACAGCAAGTACCAGCGCCTGCCCGGCCGGCTTCGAGCCCTCACGTACTTCACCCTGGACCAAGTTGGGCGCCGGCGCGAGCAGGATCAGAAAATGATGCGCCGGAGCCGCCGCGTTCATCTCCACGCGATGGGGCTCCACCGCCTGACCGTTGTACAAGAGTTGCCGCAGAACCCACCCGTCCGGTATGCCGCGCACCGAAAGCAGGATCGGTTCCACGAAGACGTTCTCGAACACCCCCCGGCCGTCCGGGCCCGTTTGGGCGGACGGTTCGTTTCCCGTCCTCGTGCGAGCCCGCGGGACGAGCTCCACCGTGCACACCGCCTTGAGGTCTGTCCAAAGCGGATCGCGGGCGCCATCTCTCACCCCAAAGCTGGCGACGGCAAAGGTCGCCTGCATCCCCGCCATGAGCTGCAATTGAACGTTCTTTATGTCCCGGTCCACCGTCGTTTCGAACATTGCGAGACGGCGTCCAGCCGGCTCCTGAGAGGGCGTGACGGCGGTGAGTCTTAGCTGTCCCGGCGGTTGGTTCTGGATTTCGAAGGTTCCCGGCCCGGGCAGGGTTCCGATGCGCCGGTGCGCCTCGCCGTCGTCGGTGAACGGCGTGATGGACCACACAGCGATCTCTGCCGGTGGCCCGTCCATCCGCACTTCACCGCGAATCGTGTACAGGCGCTGCCTCGTCAGCCTCATGTCCAGGGAACCCAAGCTTGCGCCGGGCAGCAGGTTGACCGTCAACGCCGAGCGTCCTTCGGATACGCCTGGAAAAAACACTGACGGGTAATCAAAGACTCTTCCCGGAGTCGCCTTCGGAGAGGCAACCACCTTGGGCGTCAGGTTGGACGAAAAGTAGAGCCTGTATTCACCCGGCGGCAAGGCAGAGATGCGGTAACTGCCGTCCTCCCCGGTCTTGGCCTGTTGCATCCCCGCAAAGTACACGCTCCCGTCGCTGCGTGTCTTCATCATCGCCTGCACCGTCAAACCGGCCACCGGTTTGTTGAGTTCTGGGTCGAACACGCGGCCCGAAAGGGAGGCCTCGGGGTCGAGGCGCACCACTACCCCCGAAATCTCCTTCGCGGGCTGAAGCGTGTATGTATTCGGACCCTCGCGGCCGAATGCCTCGCCGATGGAGGTGTAGCCTTCGCGCTTCACGGCAAAGTGAAACGGGATGCCCGCCACCGCTTCCAGTCTGAATCGGCCATCAACGCTCGTGGTGGTCACGTTACCAGCGGTGTTCTGCGAAGTCAGCCGGCCGCTGCCCGCAGGGTTCCGGTCGTACCTGACCGTCACCGTGGCAGTGGCCAGCGGCGCACCGGAAGCGGCGTCCACCACCGTGCCTTCGACGAATCCCGTTTGCGGCGCCGCCCGCATCAGCACCGTTACAGCCAGAGTGTAGAATGCCGGTATCATGCGACGGCGCGAACTCCTGCTCGGATTGCTTCCTCAGCCTGGACGCCAGGGCGGCGTTGCGGGTTCCATTTTAGTGCACGAGCACGTGCTGGTGGATTTCGCCGGCGCGGAATCCACCGCCGTCTACGACAGAGACGGCGTGCTGCGGCTCGCCCGGCCGAGGATCGAGGAGGTGAAGGCGCTGGGATGCCGGCGGCTGCTGGAG
>JACRKW010000049.1:0-3209 GCA_016215215.1 Acidobacteriota bacterium | reverse complement strand
TCTATGGGGCGGCCAAGCGTGTGGGGCTGCCGAAGTACGCCTGGCAGGAGACTGCCGGGCAACTGGCCAAGCGCTGGGTGGCGGAGTGGAACAACGGCCTCGCGGGCGTGAAGCCCCGCTTCATCAAGACCGGCGTGAAAGGCTTCCCGCTGGAGCCCATCGACATCAAACTGGTGGAGGCAGCTGCGCTCACCTCGCTGGAAACCGGGCTTCCCATCGCCTCTCACACCAACGGCGGAGGCAAGGCGTTGGAGGCGCAACTCGACATCCTCACGCGCCTGAAATGCCCGCTGGATCGCTTCATCTGGGTGCACGCGCAGGGCGAGAAGGACCACGCGTTCCACTTGCGGGCTGCACGCGCTTGCGCCTGGTGCGAGTTCGACGGCATTTCGGAGAAGTCCGCCGCCTGGCACAGAGAGTGTGTCCTGTTCATGCGGGACAACGGACATCTGGACAAGACGCTCGTCTCGCAGGATGCCGGCTGGTACCACGTGGGTGAGCCCGGTGGCGGCAATTATCGGGGTTACACCTACATCTACACGGACTTCCTGCCCACATTCCCTCCGGAGACTCACGAGCGGTTGATGGTGCGCAATCCACTGGCGGCGTTTGGCAAGTGAACCAAGCTACCAGAGCTTGATCTCCGCACCGGCGTTATGGATCAGCGTGGAGGGCTCTTCATTATTGACGATCTCGTCGCCGTGGAGGGTGAACTCGCCCTTCTTGATAAAGGCGCCAAGCGAGACCCCAGACGGCGGCGCCGCCCTGGGTCAGGAAGTCCGGGGTGTGATGGAACTCCTCTGATTTCTTCTTCTTGACATCGAATCGTAGAACGACGGCAGTGCCCAGCCGTTGGTCAGCACCCAGGTGTTGGTGTTCAGGGTCTTGCCTCCGGGCATCCTTACCGCCACCTCGCCAACCATGCAGCCGTATCTGTCGCACACGTCGCTTGGTGCGTCGACATAGGTGAAGAAATCGCAATCAAGCGGCCCGGCTCCGGCCTTGGCCACCGCGTCGTGCAGCGCCTTTGCCGCGCTCTGCCCCCAATTTTGCCGGTACTTGTGGTTCACGTCGTGGAAGGCCGCGCGCATCGCCTGGGTGATGCCGGCGGACCTGCCCGGCGGCGATGGGGCGTGGTGGAGTTCCGGGTCGTCGACACCCTGCAGCCTCACCGTGATGCGGCCCTTGGTGACGATGGACTTCTTCCTCATGCCCTTGAGGCGGGCACTGGCGAAGCCATGGGTCGGCTGGGCCAGGGCGGTTCTGGAAGCCCGAAACGTGATCGCGCCCGGCGTCACTTGGATCAACAGTTTGGTCGTGTCGGCGTCGGACTCCCCGCACGCCAGAACCGTTTCAGGTCGAGCTTTCCCTGTATGCGTAGGATTCCTCTGTAGTTTATGTTTCTTCCGGTGCGCTTCAATCCGGCATGGCCCGGGACGAAACAAAAGCGTCTCCGTTGCGTATATGGAGAGGATAGGAGGCATATGTCCGGGTTCTGGCAGGACCTCAAGAACGGCGCCCGCCTGCTGGCCACACGGCCCGGCTGGACGGCCACCGCCGTGCTTTCCCTCACGCTCGGCATTGGCGTGAACACCGCCACCTTCAGCGTGGCCGATGCCCTCTTCTTGCGCCCCCTGCCGGGGGCGGCTCCCGAACAACTGATGGAACTGCGGGCGGTGGCCGACGGCAAGCGCTCGGAAGGCTTCTACTTCCTCGAGTACCGCGACCTGACCGCCTCCACCAACTCCTTCAGCGGCCTCACGGCCTACTCTTCGCGTGGCTCCATGCTCAAACGCAACGGCGAATCAGAGATGGTCGGCGTCTACGTTGTCGATGGCAACTTCTTCGAGGTGATGGGCGCGCAGGCCGAGGTGGGCCGGACGCTCCGTGCGGACCTCAACTCCTCCGTCGATGGTCCGCCGGACGTCATGATCAGCCACAGCCTGTGGCAGCGCCGCTTCGGTGGTGACCCCGGCGTGGTGGGCCGGCAGATCCGAATGAACAACGCATTCGTCAATGTGGTGGGCATAGTGCCCCCATCGTTCCCATCTCTGGGCCTCGGTTATGTTGTGGATTTGTGGGAATCGCCTGCCGCCTGGAGCCTCACTACCGGCGCCCGCGGTGACCTGGATCAACGCAACTCCCGGCAATTCAAAGTCGTCGGGCGCCTGAAGCCGGGCGCCGGCAAACTCCAGGCTGTCTCGGAGGTGGAGGCCGTGGGCCGCCGGTTGGCCGCGGACTATCCAGCCACCAATCGGGATATTCGATTCTCGGCAGTCCACATCCGCGATGAGCAACTCCAGAAGGCTTTGGCCCCCGTGGGCCTGATGTTGGCCATAGTAGCGCTGGTCCTGTGGATCGCCTGCGGCAACGTGGCTGGCCTGGAACTGGCCCGCGGTGAGGGGCGGCGGCGGGAGATCGGCATCCGGCAGGCGCTGGGCGCCACACGCCTCAGACTGGCACGGCAGTTGATGACAGAAAGCGCTTTACTGGCGGTGCTGGGCGGCGCGGCCGGGTTGCTGCTGGCTGGCTGGCTCCTGCGTCTCCTGCCCGCGTTGCTTCCACCGGGGCCGCTCCAGATGGATTTCGGCCTGGCACTGGACGCGCGCGTATGCGCCTTCACTCTGTTCCTGGTTGCGCTTTCGGTGCTCCTCTCGGGCCTGATGCCGGCGTTGCGCGCGGCACGCGCGGATGTCGCGCCCGCACTGAAGAATCAGGTGGCCGGGTCGGCTCGCTCGCGGTGGATGGGGCGCTCCGCCGTGGTCGTGCTCCAGGTGGGAATGGCCATGGTTCTACTCAACACAGCCGGACTGCTATTGCGCAGCTTTATCCACACCCGCTCCGAATCCCCCGGCTTTGACGCCTCGCGCAACATTGCAGGACTATATCTTTTCACGCCCGGCATCGAGCGGCGCGCCGAAGTTGCCATCGCCTACGAGCGCATGAGGGCCGAGGCGGAATCGCTTCCCGGCGTTGTTCGCGCCACCTACGCCCGGCGCATCCCGATGTCGTTCAGCGGAGGCGGGGCTACGGTCAAGGTGGAGTTTCCCTCGCTGCATCTGCCCGATGACCAGCGCCGCGAAGGGATCCGCTACAACGAGGTGGCGCCCAACTACTTCGAGACCCTTGGTACTCGCCTGCTGCGCGGGCGGGCTTTCACCCGGCTGGATCACGCCGCGGCTCCGGCCGTTGTCGTCGTCAGTGAGGCG
>JACRKW010000048.1:25750-27460 GCA_016215215.1 Acidobacteriota bacterium | reverse complement strand
CCTGCCCGACGGAGCGGAGTTGCTCACCAGCTCACCGGAGACGTTTGGCGTACTGGCAACCGTGACTCCGCAGGCGCTGGCCGGGATCATCGGCAGGCTGGCCGCCGAGCGGCTGACTGACCCGGTTGCGCTGGACGCCAACTACGTGCGCCGCTCCGACGCCGAGCTGAACTGGAAGGACATCGCCTGATACCGCTCGCCGTGGCCGCCGTCAGGCTTCTGCTCTGCTGACCCCGGCAGCGGGTGCCACAATGGATTGCATGTCCTCCGCGCCGCGCCGCTGGGAGCCCGTCATTCTGGAACGCCTCTCTGTACTGCCGCACGGCCGCGCCGGCCTGAAGCAGTTGCTGCGCGAACTCGGCGTGAAGGGACACGAGCGCAAGGAACTGGAGACGGCGCTGGACAAGCTTGCCGCGTCCGGCGCGCTGATCCCATTACGCGGCGACCAGTACGTGCTGCCGGGCGCCACGCAGGAGTTTGCCGTGGGGCGGCTGAACGTCCACCGCGACGGCTACGGCTTCGTGGTGGCAGACCAGCCGCCGCCGGGCATCCGCGGAGACGTCTTCATCCCGCCGGACTCGCACGGCCACGCCATGCACGGCGACCGCGTGCTGGCGCGCATCAACCGAATCGCCTCAGACCAGCGTGCCGAAGGCGAGGTGATCCGGGTCCTGCAGCGGGCGAACCCCACGGTGGTGGGCGAGTTCCGCGTGGGACGCCGGGAGAACTACGTCGTGCCGCAGGAGACGAGAATCCAGCAGGCGATCATCATTCCCGCAGGCATGGAGATGCCCGCCGGCGGCGCGTCGCCCGATCGCATCGGCTCGGCCCAGTTGAATCTGCGAAGCCCGGAAGACTTGGACGGCATGATCGTCAACGTCGAGATCGTGGACTTTCCGGACCGGGACGACGATTCCGCCGTGGGCCGCGTGGTGGAGGTCCTGGGCCGGCCCGGCGACTTCGGACTCGACGTCGAAATCACCATCCGCAAGCATCACCTGCCCAACCGCTTCCCGGCTGAGGCGCTGGACCAGGCGCAGCGCGTTCCCCTGACCCTGACGCAGGAGGAACTTCACGGCAGGCGCGACTTCCGGGGCATGGAAGTGGTCACTATCGACGGCGAGACGGCGCGCGATTTCGACGACGCCGTCTGGGTGGACAGGCTCGCCAACGGCCACTACGCGCTCCACGTTCACATCGCCGACGTGAGCCACTACGTGCGTCCAGGCACGCCGATCGACATGGAGGCCATCAACCGGGGCACCAGCGTCTATTTCCCTGACCGCGCCGTGCCCATGCTGCCGCTGGAACTCTCCACCGAGATCTGTTCGCTGAAGCCGGGCGTGGACCGGCTGTGCCTTTCCGCGCTGCTGGAGTTCGACCGGCAGGGAGACGTGGTTTCACAGGAGTTCTGCCGCGGCGTCATCCGTAGCGTGGAGCGGATGACTTACACGAGCGTCCACCTCATCCTCGAAGGCGACACGGGGCTGCGCGAACGATACGCTCCCCTGGTGCGGCGATTCGAGCTGATGAAGGAACTGGCGTTGCTGCTGAACCGGGGCCGCATGAAGCGCGGCTCCATCGACTTCGACCTGCCGGAGCCGCTGGTGCTGTTCAACGAGCAGGGCGCCATGACCGGCATCGCACGCACGCCGCGCAACATCGCGCACCGCATCATCGAGGAGTTCATGCTGGCGGCCAACCAGGCGG